>JAYPCI010000006.1:0-49065 GCA_038124645.1 Candidatus Pelagibacteraceae bacterium | reverse complement strand
AAAAATAATATTAACATCCACCTAAAGATGTCCAATTACTTTTATCCTTAAAACGTGCTAATTCACTTTTATGACTGGGAGCAAGAATAAACCTCAATAAAAAAATAAATACTATGCCGAGTAATAAGTATTCCATTATTTTACAAATTTAGATAAATCAGGTTTAAAATAGTTTGGTCCTTTCATAACTTTTCCAAACTCATTATATATAGGTTTGCCATCACCACCAAGTTTACTCATGTTGGAATTTTGTACTTCATTAAAACATTTATCAAGATCTATTCCGAATGCTATTCCTGCACCATAGGTCACATAAAGAATATCGGTTAATGCATCAGCTACTTCTTTAATATCATTATTTTTAATAGCATCTTTTAATTCATTTAATTCTTCCTCTATTAGAGAAATTCTTAATTTCACGATATCTTCCTTTGGGAATTCTGACTTCTGCTTTACTTCCTGACCAAAAGTTTCCATAAATTTTTTAACTTTTTCAAAGTTTGTCATTTTTTGAACATTTATCTTAGTTATTATTTGTAGTAATATTAACGAGATTCACAAATGAAATACAGAATAGAATCCGATAGCATTGGAAAAATTAAAGTACCTGGTGATAAGTATTGGGGCGCCTCAACTGAAAGGTCTAACAAATATTTTAATATTGGTGATTTCAAAAATAGACCAGTCTTAATTCATTCGATCGCTATTATTAAAAAAGCTGCAGCTAAAGTTAATGCTGCTTTCAAAGATTTAGATCCAAAAATAAGTAAATATATAATCAAAGCTGCTGAGGAAGTTATTGCTGGAAAATTAGATAATCATTTTCCTCTTAAAGTTTGGCAGACTGGATCAGGAACTCAAACAAATATGAATGTTAATGAAGTTATTGCTAACAGGGCAATTGAAATGATGGGTGGTAAAGTAGGATCAAAAAAACCTGTCCACCCTAATGATCATGTAAATAAATCTCAATCCACAAATGACGTTTTCCCTACTGCCATGCATATTGCTATTGCTTTAAAAGCTAAACAAAAATTATTACCATCGCTTAAGATTTTAGATAATGAGTTAAAGAAAAAAGTTAAACAATTTGCCAAAATTGTAAAAGTAGGTAGAACGCACTTACAAGATGCAACACCTTTAACTTTAGGACAAGAATTTTCTGGTTACTATTCGCAATTAAATCAATGTATCAAAAGAATAGAAAAAGCATTAGATGAAATTTATTTTCTAGCGCAAGGTGGTACAGCCGTTGGTACAGGCTTAAATACAAGAAAAAATTTTGATAAAAAAATTGTAAAAGAAATTGGTAGAATTACTAAATTGCCTTTTAAAGCTGCTCCAAATAAATTTGCTGCTTTAGCAGCTCATGATGCAATTGTAAATTTTTCAGGCACACTAAACACTACCGCAGTTTGTTTAATGAAAATTGCAAACGATATTAGATTTTTAGGATCAGGTCCAAGGGCTGGTTACGGGGAATTAATTTTACCCGCAAATGAACCTGGTTCATCGATTATGCCTGGTAAAGTTAATCCAACTCAAAGTGAGGCGGTCACGATGGTCTGTGTTAAAGTGATTGGTAATCATAATGGTATCACCATGGCTGGGTCACATGGGCATTTTGAATTAAATGTATTCAAACCTTTAATTGCCCACAATATCTTACAGTCAATTGAAATAATGGCTGACTCGTCAAAAACGTTTGCACTTTATTGTGTGAAAGGAATTAAAGCAGATAAAAAAAGAATTCAACAGTTGTTAGACAGTACTTTAATGTTGGTGACTGCTTTGGCACCGAAAATTGGATATGATAAAGCTGCTAAAATTGCAAAAACAGCTCACAAAAATGGTACTACACTTAAAGAGGAAGTTTTAAAAGAAGGTATTCTTACAGAAAAGGATTACGATAAAATTATGAATCCTTTAAAGATGACAAAACCTAAGTAATAACTGTTAATTAATTAAAATATTTAATCTACAAAAATTGTTTTCTTATTTTGTATTGTATAAATATATCTAATGCATTTAGAAGATAACTTACAGAGTTTAAACACCGTCCAGAAAGAAGCAGTTAAAGAAACTGAGGGACCTTGCTTAATTGTTGCGGGCGCCGGATCTGGAAAAACAAAAGTATTAACCACAAGATTAGCTTACATAATTTCTCAAAAAAGAGCATTTCCTAATGAAATTCTTTGCGTAACTTTTACTAATAAAGCTGCTAAAGAAATGCAAAATCGAGTATCAAAAATTTTAAAAGCAAAAACTAATTCGGTACCTTGGTTAGGAACCTTTCATTCAATAAGTGTAAAATTTTTAAGACGACACGCCGAAGCAATAGGTCTTAAAAGCAATTTTACAATACTCGATACAGATGATCAAAAAAAGATTATCAAGAAAATTTGTGAAGCTGAAAATATTGATGCTAAAAAAATATCCCCAAATTATATCATTGCCTATATAGATAGATGGAAAAATCTAGGACTAATGCCTGAAGATGTGAAGCCCAAAAGAGGGCAGATGTTTGATGAGGCAATTCTTAAAGTATACAAAATTTATCAAACAAAGATTAAGGATCTAAATGCATGTGATTTTGGTGACTTAATTTTGTATTGTGTAAAATTGTTTGAATTAAATAAAGATATTAAAGAAATTTATAACAAAAATTTTAAATACATTTTGGTAGATGAATTTCAAGATACAAACTTTATTCAAAATAAATGGTTAAATCTATTAGTAAACGAAAAACAAAATATTTGCTGCGTGGGTGACGATGATCAATCTATATATAGTTGGCGAGGTGCTGAAGTTAAACATTTTTTATCTTTTGATAAAACGTTTGAAAATTGTAAAATCTTTAAATTAGAACAGAATTATCGTTCAACTAAAAATATACTCGATGCTGCTTCAGAATTAATTTCTTACAATAAAGAACGAAAAGGAAAAAAACTTTGGACTGAAGGTGAGCAAGGTGCACCTGTAAAAGTTAATTGCTATCAATCTGGAAGAAATGAAGCGGAAAACGTAGGAGATATTATTGAGAAAGAAATCAAAAATAAATTTTCATTCAACAACACTGCTATTTTGGTTAGAGCAATTTATCAAACAAGGGAATTTGAAGAGAGATTTTTAAAAATAGGTTTGAATTATAGAATTATTGGTGGACTTAAATTTTATGAAAGAGCTGAGATCAAAGATGCAGTAGCTTATCTTAGGATAATAAACCAAAAATATGATGATTTAGCACTAGAAAGGGTAATTGCAAATCCTAAAAGAGGTGTTGGCGAAGCTACCTTAAATCAAGTTTATAAATTTGCCTCTACATACAAACTTTGTTTAGAAGACGCTATTAGAAAAAATTTAGAGTTAAACAAGTTTAAACCCAAAATCAAATCTGCTTTTTCTTTCTTATTAAATCAAATTGATAAATGGAGGTCAGATCTTAAAAACCTTAAACATTACGATCTTCTAAAATTGGTATTAGATGAGTCTGGATACTCAGCACAATTAAAAAATAAAAAGGATATTGAAAATGAAAATAGACTTGAAAATTTAAAAGAACTGTTAAGAGCAATGAGAGATTATGAAAATTTAAATAATTTTTTAGAACATGTGGCCTTAGCGACTTCTATCGATCAAGAATGGGATGGAGAAAAAATTAATATTATGACCATGCATGCTGCGAAAGGGCTCGAATTTGATGCAGTTTTTTTACCTGGTTGGGAAGAAGGAATATTTCCGCATCAAAAATCAATAGAGGAAAAAGGAGATTTTGGATTAGAAGAAGAAAGACGACTAGCTTATGTAGCAATAACCAGAGCAAAAAAAGAGTCTTACATATCTTTCGCTATGAAAAGATTATATCACGGTGATTGGATGGAAACTTTGCCATCAAGATTTATCAATGAGTTACCTGAAACTGCTATTGAAAAAAATGATTACAGTTTGGAAAATGATCAAAATAAAGACTTTGAATTTAACCAGGATCTCATTGATTATGAGGATGAATATAGAAGCCCTGGTTGGCAAAGATTAAGAAGAAAACTCTTAAAATGAGTAAACTCAATCAAATTAAAAATCTTTTATCCATTCATAAAATTGATGGTTACTTAATCCCAAAAAATAATGAATTTACCTCAGAATATATTAGTGAGACTGATGACAGACTAAAGTATATAACAAATTTTTCTGGTTCTGCAGGATTTGCAATTATTTTATTAAAAAAAAACTATCTCTTTGTTGATGGTAGGTATTCCGCTCAAGCAATAAAAGAGTCAGGAAATAATTTCAAAATTTGTACATTTCCTAAAGAAATGCCATTTTCTATAATAAAATCAAAAAAACTTAAAATCGGCTACGATCCTAAACTCCATACTAAAATCTTTTTAAAAAGATTTCTGGGATATCATTACAAGAATTCTATTCCCATATTGAATAATTTAGTGGATAAAATTTGGGTAAGAAGAAAATCAGAAGCTAAAAAAAAATATTTTTTATTATCAAAAAAATATTCTGGACAAGATCATCGTAGAAAAATTTCAGTTGTTAAATCTTATTTAAGGAAATTAAGTTGTGACTCGCTACTTGTTACTTCGTGTGAAAATATTGCTTGGATTTTAAATTTAAGGGGGTCTGAAACACAATACAATCCCATTCCCTTTGGAAGATTGCTTATAAAAAAAACTGGAAAATCTGTTTTATTTTGTGAACTTAATAAAATCTCAAGTCAAATTAGAAAAAAATTAAAACACGATATTGAAATTTATAACTTCGACAAATTTGATGAGTTATTAATTCAAAATTCTGTTAATTTAAAAAAAATAATAGTCGATCCAATATCTTGCCCTGAGTTTACTCAGGATAAAATCTCAAATTTTTTTAAAGTGGTTCAAAAAGCTGATCCGATCTATCATTTAAAATCTATTAAAAACAATACTGAAATTAAAAATACCAGACAATCACACCTTTATGATGGTGTTGCGTTAAGTAAATTTATTTTCTGGCTAAGAAAAATGATGAAAAAAAAGAGTATTGATGAATTATCGGCAGAGAAGAAACTATTAGAATTCAGAAAAAAAAACAAATTATTTCAATTTTTAAGTTTTCCAACCATAGCAGGCTCAGGACCTAATGGTGCGATCATTCATTATAGAGCTAATAGTAAAACAAATAGAAAATTATCAAAAAAAGAGCTTTTTCTAATAGACTCGGGTGGGCAGTATAAATTTGGTACAACTGATGTCACCAGAACTTTATCTTTTGGTAAGCTATCAAGTAAAATTAAAAATATTTATACGAGAGTACTCAAGGGACATATTAGTGTCGCATCTTATACTTTAAATAAAAATACTTACGGTCATCAAATTGATAAAGTTGCTAGAAAATATTTAAATCAAATTAAACTTGATTATCCTCATGGTACGGGACACGGTGTAGGTTATTTTTTAAGTGTACATGAAGGACCGCAAGCTTTATCAAAAAATAATAAAGTTAAATTAAAAAATGGAATGATTTTATCTAATGAGCCTGGATATTACTTAAAAAACAAATTTGGTATTCGTATTGAAAATCTTATTTATATAAACAAAAATAAATTCGAAAACCTGACATTAGTTCCCATTGAAAAAAGTCTAATTGAAAAAAGTTTATTGTCTGCTCAAGAAAAAAGATGGATCAACAATTACCATAAAAAAGTCTATCATAAATTAAAAAATTATATGAATACTTCTGAACGTGTGGAATTAAAAGATGCCTGCGCAATTTTAAAATAATTTATACCAATCCTTTTCTTCAACTATTTTTACACCAAGTTCTTTCGCTTTCTCTACTTTTGATTTAGTTGGTTTTGATAAACCAACAATTAACATACTAAGTTTTTTAGAGACAGATCCAAGAATTTTTCCACCATTTTCTTCAACTTTATTTTTTGCCTCTGATCTGCTCATCTTTTCAAGCCCTCCCGTAAACATTATGGTCATACCAGAAAATACTCCGGATTGGTTCTTGGTTTTATTATCTTGTATATTCATGAGATCAATTAATTTTTGAGTGATAATAATATTTGTTTTGTTTAAAAAAAAATTTTCTAGCGAGTTGATTTGACTGCTACCAATGCCATCTAGGTCACTAAGTGAAGCAAGAATATCTTTTCTCTTTTTATTAATAATCAAATTTTGAAATTTTTTAATATTAATAAAATAATTTGATAATATTTTGGCATTTTCAATTCCTATATGCCTAATACCTAATGCATAAATGAATCTATATAAATCAATTGTTTTGGATTTATCGACTGCCTTTTTCAGATTTTGTGAGGATAATTGACCCCATCCATCTAAATTGGAAATTTTTTTATAATCTAGACTAAATATGTCTTCTGGTTTGCTTATTAATTTTAATTCCCAAAAACTATCTATGACTTTTTTGCCTAATCCTTCAATATTTAACGCATCTTTTGAGACAAAGTGTTTAAGTTTTTCCTTTGCCATATATTTACAGTCATAGCCCTTGTCGGGACATCTTCGCACAGCATCTTCTTTTTTAGTATTAGGATTAATCTCTTTAACAGTCTCATATCCACATGGACAGGTTTTAGGAAAGAGATAACTTTTACTATTTTTATCACGTTTTGTTTTATCAACTGAAACTACTTGGGGAATAACATCTCCAGCTCTTTGAATGGTAACAGTATCACCTACTCTAATATCTTTTCTAACAATCTCTTCCTCATTATGCAAAGTTGCATTTGAAACTACAACGCCACCAACCGTAACAGGTTCTACTTTTGCCACAGGTGTTAAAGCTCCCGTTCTACCAACTTGAATGACAATATCTTTTATTTTAGTACTAGCTTTAATTGAAGAAAATTTGTAAGCAATAGCCCACCTGGGTGAGTTTGATGTGTTACCAAGACGTTTTTGTAAATTAATTTCATTAACCTTAAAAACCAGTCCGTCAATATCGTAATTTAACTTCGATCTTAAATTTTCTATGGCTTTATGATTATCTTGAATCTCCTTTATGTTTTTAGTCTCTTTGCTTAATGGATTTACCTGAAATCCAGAAATTTTTGCTAAATCTAAGAATTCTTTTTGAGTAGAAAAATTGCCACCTGTAACATGTCCAAAACTATGAGCAAAAAATTTTAGGGGAATCTTGGCGGTATTTTTTGAATCTTTTTGTCTAAGGCTTCCTGCTGCAGCATTTCTTGGATTGGCAAACTTTTCTTTAAGTTTTAAAAAATCATGTTTAGAGATATAAATTTCACCTCTCAACTCAATTTTTTTGGGCCATTCTTTTTGAGTTATTTTATGTGGGATCTCTTTGATTGTTTTGATATTTTCAGTAATATCTTCTCCAGTAAAACCATCCCCCCTTGATAGTGCACTTATCAAATTACCATTTTCATATATTAAAGAAGCTGAAATTCCATCAATTTTTGGTTCTGAAAAGAGGACAATGTCATGATTTTCGGTATTGAGGAAGTTGCCAATTTTTTTAATAAAATCGTTCATGTCCTCTAAGTTAAATGCATTAGATAGTGATAGCATAGGTTGAATGTGATCAACTTTTGAAAATTTGTTAGAAGGTTTATATCCAACTAGAGTTTTAACAGAACCAAATTTTACAAGACTAGGATTTTTATTTTCAATTTCAATTAATTTTATTTTTAATTCATCGTAAACTTTATCATCTACTAATGGAGCATCTTTTTCAAAATAAAACTTGTTATATTTTTCTAATAATTTAAGATTTTTAATAAATTCTTTTTTTAATTGATCCTGATTTTTTTTCACTTTAACTTTTACTCTCTGTTCAAAATCTTATCGATTGCTGATTTTATTATACCCTTGTTTTCTGATTTATTTTCAATTTTTACTAACTCCTCTTTGTAATCTTTATTAAGAATTTTATATGAAAACTTAAACCACTCACTTGAATTATAGTTATAACCTAAAATTGAAGCATATTTTTTTGATTCATCTATTAATCCAATTGAGTAATTAATCTCAACCAATCGAAATAATGCTTCTTCAACGAAGATTGTAGTTTGGTAGTTTTCAATAATATTTTTAAGACGATTTATTGCAGGTATCCACTTTTTGGTTTGAATATAATATTTTGCAACATACATTTCTTTTGCCGCAAGTTGATTATTAATAAGATCTAACTTAAATTTTACATCCAAAGCATAATCGCTGTCATTAAATTTTTCTAAAAATTCACTGATTTTTGCTTTTGTTAATATTAAGGGTTGTCTGTCTTTCTTTTCATCAAGAATTTGTTCATAATAAGAAGTGATAATCAAATAATTTGCATATTCAATATATTTGCTAGCAGGATATTTTTTTAAAAAAGTTTCTAAATTATTTATCGCTTCCTCATACGCTCTTACTTGATAATAACAAAAACTAGACATGATCGATGCTTTTGCAGAGTCTTCTAGTGTCGGCATTATTAATTCAGCATCACCAAATTTTTTTGCAGCAATAAAAATATAACCTCTTTCCATTTCCGCTAAAGCTTCATTGTAAAGGTTGAATGCTTGGTCTTGACTTTCTGGTAAAGTATTAACTGCTTCTTCTTTAGAGCAAGAAATATTTAGAAATAAAATTGAAAGAAATATGATTAGTTTTTTTTGAAACATTCAATATATTTAACAAAAATAAATACATTGGTAAATTATACTAAATATTAGGCTGTTGCTAAGAAACGCTCTGAATTTGTAAAAATAATTTTTTTATCTGTTTTTTTCTCTAATATATCAATTTTATAAGAAGATTTTTCATTCATAAGCTGCTTTATAAATTCACAACTTAATTGATGCCCCCCATGAGTACATCTCACGTTACCAAGAATTCTATACCCAGATAAATAAAAATCTCCACATAAATCCAAAATTTTGTGATTAACAAATTCAAGGTGATTTCTTAATCCAGATTTATTCATTACTTTTTCATCATCAACAACAATTGCATTATCTAAAGATCCGCCTTGAGCCAGCCCCATGGCTTTAATTTTTTCAACATCTGCTAACAAACAAAATGTTCTTGAAGAATAAATATCTTCTAGTTTATTGTTGTTAAAAAGGTTCACTGTGTTTTCTTGGCAGCCTATAATTTTATTTTCATAATTCAGTTTGAAATTAACTTCAAATAAATTATCAGAAGGATTAATTGATATTTGTTTATTCTGATCTCTAAATTCAAATTTTTTTGTTATAAATAAATATTTTATTTTTTCATTTTGTATTTCTAAACCAACCCCATTAATAAGTTCTATAAAGTCTTTTGCTGATCCATCCATGATAGGTACTTCCTCATTGTCAATTTCAATTAATGCGTTGTCTACCCCGCTTATATATAAAGCGGCAAGTAAGTGCTCCACAGTAGATACTTTTACATTAGAAGAATTTTTTAATTTTGTGCACAGAAAGGTTTCGTGGACATTTGTATAGTGTGCGGTAATTAAATTGTCTTTTGATAAATCTACCCTTTTGAAAACAACACCGTGATTAGGCAAAGCAGGACGAATATTAACCTTCGATTTCTTACCACTATGTAGCCCTATCCCCTCAAAAGATACGCTTTTCTTCAAAGTTTTTTGATGAATTAAATTCATAGCGTATTTATAGGTAATTGGTCGTCAAAATAGAAAACAACTAATATTTCAAATAATAACAACTTTAAAACTCAAACAATTTTCGCAATAATTTTATTAAAAATGATTTATTTTCAGACATTACTGGCACAGCTTCACTCTCCCAACCATTTTGAACAATGTTAGCACCTCCCTTACAAGACCTAAATTGGTCATCCTCCTCCTCATTCATTATAGTTGTCTCATAATTGTTTGGCATTATTTTATAAATTGCGTTCTCTAAAAACTCTTTGATTGTTTTATCCTCAAATATAATACGAAATATTAAATCGTTTCTATTAATTGAACTAAATTTTAGACTAGATAAAATAATTTTAAAAATTTCTTCTATTCTTGCTATTGCTATTTCTAATAAGAATTCACTATTAATTTTATTAGAATAATTATTTTTCAATTTCATAGTATAGTTTTTATCAATTTTAATCCTTCTTAAAATTAATTTAATTTCATCATCTTTCAAAGAACATAGCTTAGCAATATCTTTATATATTATGTGACTACCAAAATTAAAATGCCCAACATCAGTTAAAGAATTATATGACATGCTAGAAAACGTTGAATTATTTTTTTTTATACCGATGTTAATTAGAATTTTTTTATTTAGAGAGTATTGATTTATCAAATTACTAGCAAGTGCATAGTCTGAAATAATAATTCTTTTAACACTCAAATTACATTTGTTTATAATATCATAATATTTGTTAATTAATGATTTGGGTAAATAAATAAATATATTTTCTTGTTTAAAATATTTACAAAATTTATTTAGGGGTAAATTATAAAGTATTTCATTATCAATAATGAATTTTGAATTAAAAATATGAATTAATTTTTTTGAATATTCTTGATAATCTAAGGTTGATTTCAAAGCGTTTAAATTAAATTGAATATCATTTTTGGTAATTTTATTATTCAGATTTTGCTTAAAACTTGAAACTTTTATTATTCTACTATCTCGGCTAGATACTAAAAGATAACAATATTTAAAATTAAAATCTATTTTGTTTTCAATATCTGAGATTTTTTTTATAATTATAGCATGCAAATTTTTGTCTTCTAAATTTTTAAGGTGGGAATTATCAAAACTAATTAAATCTTTTTCAACTTCGTCTTTGAATCCTGTTTCATCATACCTAATGGCAAAAAACTTAATATCAAACTGGGTAAACTCCACAAAAAGATCGTATGATTTCATGATATTACTCTAAAATTAATTTATCCTCAATTCTATAATCAAATATTTTAAATTCTTTAAATTCTTGTTTCTGCTCAATTTCAAAAAAATTTTTTAATGCACTAGAAAAATTTTTTTCTGGTAATTTTAATTTTTTTTTGTCAGAAAAAATAATATCCCATCGTCCTATTTTGTTTGCATAAAATTCAGAAACTTTTTTATTTTGTAAATTATATTTTATAAAACTTTTATACACTTCAATAAATTCAGGTGTAAATTTATTTATCATTGGCAATTCTTCACCTTCAATATTTGTAATCAAATTTGAATTAATTTCAGACCAATCTTCTAGGAGCACCGTTGACTGCTTGACGGCTACAGGTTTTTTTTCTGTAATTGTAATTTTAATTTTATTTGGGTAAATTTTTTTTACTATTATATTTTTAATGAATGGAAGTTTTTTGTAAATTTTATTAAATTCATTTTGATCTATTGTAAAAATATTTTTATTATTTAGAAAATTAAAATATTGATTAAGTAATTCATCTGAAACAAAATAATTATTTTCAAATTCTATTTTCTTAATATAAAAGAATTTATTACTATTCTTAATATCTTTATTATAACTACTTAATAATATAAAAAAAAAAAGTATTAAAAAAATTTTAATTTTTTTATTATTTATTAATTGATGCATCCTTAATTATTTCTTTTATTAGGTTGGGAAATTTAATTCCTTTGTAGGAGGCAATTTCAGGAACCAAAGAGAGTTTAGTCATGCCAGGTTGCGTGTTTGTTTCTAATAAATAAAATTTTTTATTATAGAACTTAAAATCGCTTCTAGTTACACCTCTACATTTTAAAATTTTGTGAGCTTTTTCTGCAATTTTTAACACCTTGAAATAAAAATTTTTTTTAACATTGGCAGGCATGATATGTGAGGTTTTAGCTTTAGAACTGTACTTAGCTTTATAGTCATAGAATTTTCTTTTAGGTATTAATTCAATTGCTCCTAATGCTTTACCATTAAGTACTGCGACTTGAATCTCTTGACCACCAATAAATTCTTCAATTAATACATTTTCAAATTTTTTGAGACTTAATTTTAAATTTTTTAAAAATTCTTTTTTATTATTGTTTATTGTTACACCAATACTAGAACCATCATTGTTTGGTTTGATTACAATAGGAAATTTAAATTTTTTTAAAATCAAACTTAATTTCTTCTTATTTTTAAAGAAATTTGACTTATTAATTTGGAAATATTTTGGAGTTAAAATATTATTTTCTAAAAAGATTAGTTTTGCAGCTAGTTTATTCATAGCCAACATAGATGATAGTGCGCCTGAATGAGTATAAGGGACTTTTATTTGCTCTAAAATACTTTGAATAGTACCATCTTCTCCATACCGTCCATGCAAAGCATTGAAAACAATTGTATTACTCTTGTGCTTAAGATTTTTAATATCTTTTTTTTTTGGATCGAAAACTTTAGTTTTGTACCCCAAATATTTTAGTGCATTCAAACATGCTTTACCTGTTTTTAAACTAATTGCTCTCTCGCTGGAATTACCTCCACAAATTAATAAAATATGTTTTTTCATTCACTATTTCCTAAAATTTTGATTTCTAATTCTAATCTAATGCCTGTTTTTTCAAAAACTTTTTTCTGTACTGTCTTTATCAATTCCTCAACTTCACTTGATCTGGTTCCATTATTGTTAATAAAAAAATTAGAATGCTTTGGTGAAATAGAAGCGTTACCTACCCTTATTTTATCACAACCACTTAACTTAATTATTTCCCAAGCTTTCTTTCCTGGTGGATTTTTAAAAGTACTACCACAAGTTTTTATTTGTGAAGGTTGATCATTTTTTTTTTTATTTACAAGATATTCCATTTTTTTTTTAATAATACTCTTGTCACTTTTAACAGCTGAAAATTTTGCTGATAAAATTAAGTATTTTTTGTTTAGATCACAATTTCTGTAAGTAAATTTAAGATCCTGTTTCTTAATTTCTATAATTTTACCTTCAGAGTTCATTGCTTCAATTGACAATAAGCGATCAGATACTTGTTCATTATAACAGCCACTATTCATAATGATTGCACCACCAATGCTGCCAGGAATACAAGAAAGAAATTCAAAACCCTCAATAGAATTATTTAATGCGAACATTGATAAAGTTTTATCTAAAGTAGCTGCACCTACCTGCAACATATTTTCCTCGATTATTTTAACAAAAGAAAAACCTGGACCTAATTTAATAACCAAACCTTTTAGAATCCCATCTCTAATAAGAGTATTAGACCCGGCACCTAAAAAATTAATATTATCATTTGAAAATTTTTTTTGTAAAAACAAATCTTTGAGTTCTTTAATAGTATTTGGTTTAAAAAAGTATTCTGCTTTACCGCCTAGATTGAACCAGCTATACTTATTTAATTGAATATTTTTTTGGATGTTTTGCATTATTTAAGAAGTAATTTTAAATTTCTAATTGTGTTTGATACATCTCCAGCCCCCATACCAACCACAATATTATCTCCAAAAAGATTTTGTCTAAAAAATTTTGGTAGTAGTGATACATCTTTTACTAATACAGTTTGTACTTTAGAATTTTTGCCAATCTGTGCGGCAAATTTATTATGGTTATGTTTTCTATCAATTTTCTCACCCGCAGCATAAATTGGAAGTAACAATACGATACCTGCGTTTTTGAAAGCAGAGGCAAAGTCATTATACAACAATTTGACCCTCGAATACCTGTGAGGTTGAAAAACTACAATTAATTTTTTATTAGGATAACTTTCTTTTAATCCCTGAATCACTCCTTTTATTTCTGTTGGGTGATGAGCATAATCATCATAAAAATCTGTCTTATTATAGTTAAAGATATAAGTTAATCTTCTTTGAACGCCTGTGAAATTACCAAGTGATTTTTTTATAATTTTAAGTTTAATGCCCATACTAAGAGCAATAGCTATGGCAGCGGTAGCATTATAGACGTTATGTTTTCCTATTAATTTAAGTTTTAGATTTTTAATCAAATATTTTTTATTTCCTATAAAGTTAATTTTTAGATCAAACAAAGAGTAAAGCTTATTACTACGATAATTAGAAATTTGGTAATTAGCAGATTTGCCAAAACCATATGTTACGATATTTTTATAATCTATTTTTTTAGAGATTTCTTTAATATGAGAGTCGTCAATACAGATAATAGATTTTCCAATTGGAGGTGTCTTTTTTAAAAATCTTAAAAAAGATGATTTTAATCTTTTAAAACTTTTATAGTAATCTAGATGTTCATAATCAATATTAGTGACCACAGAATAATGACAAGGAAATTTTAAAAAACTCCCATCGGACTCGTCAGCCTCTAGAACGGTCCATTCGCTATTTCCTAATTTTGCATTATTTTTTAGAGAATTGATAATACCACCATTAATAATAGTAGGATCAACTTTTGCATCGGATAGTATTTTAGATATAAGTGATGTTGTTGTTGTTTTGCCGTGAGATCCTGTGACTACTATATTTTTTTTAAATGACACTACATTTGATAACATTACTGCTCTATCGTAAATCGGAAGTTTTTTTTCTTTTGCGGCAATAATTTCAGGGTTATTTTTTTTAATAGCAGATGACCTAACAATAATTGTAGCATTTTTAATATTTTGCTTTTTATGACCTAGAACTAATTTAATACCAAGTTTTTTGCACTGTAAAAAATTTTTATTTTTTGACTGATCGCTTCCTTGAACATTAAAACCCATATTTTTCATAATTTGTGCTAGTCCACTCATCCCGATACCACCAATACCGATAAAATGAATTATTTCTTTCTTAGCAATAGGAAAATTTTTCATAAATTTTTAATTAAATTTTCAAAGTTTTTAAATGATGTTTGCTCTAAAATTTGTGATTGAGCTTTAATCATTTTTTCTACTAATTTTTTATCATTTTTTATTTTCGTAATTGTATTAGAAAGATAATTATCAATATCTTGTTCGTTTACAAGTAAACAACATCCTTTTTTTTCATAAAACTTAGCATTAATCATTTGATGATTATCTGCTGATTTTGGGAGAGGAATACAAATAAATGGGACTCTGCTATTGAGAATTTCACCGATAATAGATGCCCCTGATCTTGTAATAACTAAATTTGCTTTCTCAAAATGTTCATTAATATTATTAGAAAAAGTAAAAACATGATTTGATACTCCGAAGGAACTGTATTCACTTTTGATTAACTGTTGTTGTTCACTTGTGCATTGCTGAGAAATAGAAATATTTACACCATTTTTGAATAGTTTAATCAATAATTTTGGTAGTTTCTCACCAAAAACTTTAGCTGACTGACTTCCCCCTAAAATTAATATATTAAAATTTTTATCTGTTTGTGTATTTAAATTAAAATTTTTTTTTAAGAATTGTTTTCTTACTATATTGCCAGTGACAATTATTTTATTATTATTTTTGCTATTAAGGTTTTGAACATCTTCATTAGCACTTAAAATAATATTTGAAAAATTTGCTAAAAACTTATTAGCTTTTCCTACAATCAAATTATTTTCATAAATGACTAGTTTAATCTTAAAAATACTTGCGACTAAACAGACAGGCACTGAGGCATAACCACCAAAACCAATAACTAAATCAGGCTTTTCTTTGATCAAGAAAATGAAGGATTTTATAAAAGCTAAAATGGTTAAACAAAAATTAACTAGTAGGATTATTGGATTTTTATTTATAAAAGATTTAGAGTTGATAATCTCACAACTTAAATCATAATTTTTGATAAACCTGTAACCTCTTTTATCTGTAGTGATTTTGTTATAAATGTTCTTTGAGGCTAGGTATTCAGAAATTGCGATAGCAGGAAAGATATGGCCTCCGGTGCCTCCAGTACTTAAAACAATTTTTTTAATCAAAGTCATAAAATCTTTTTCTCGTGTAATTTATAATAAGACCAGACAAAATTCCGCTTCCCAATAAAGAGGATCCACCGTAACTTATAAAAGGCATTGTCATACCAGTAGAGGGTAAAATATTAGTATTGACACCCAGATGGATGAATAATTGAAAAATCAATAATGAAATTAAACCTGTTAATATTAATTTTGTTTTATTTTTTTTAGCAATTTGTATCTCTTTAATTGTTTCATAAAAAATATATAAAAATATAAGCACTATCATTATCGACACTATTGAACCAAATTCCTCACTTATAATCGCTATAACATAATCCGTGTGCGCCTCTGGAACAAAATCTTTTAATATACCCTCTCCCATTCCTTGACCAGTCAAACCTCCAAGACTGATTGCCTCTAATGCTCGTTTTGTTTGAAAACTAATTTGATCGGTGCTGAAAAAATTATTAATTCTAATAATTAAGTAACTAAATTTTTCTGAAAAAATAATTACTGATAGAGCAAGAATTGAAGATATAGTTATTAAAGTGGTAAAAATGTAAAAAAGACTTAGACCAAAAATAAAAATAATTGACCCCCAGGTTAGCACTAATAAAACACTCTGCCCTATGTCTGGTTGAAGAAATAATAAGACAACAATCATTGATAGTACAAAAAAACTGAATAAAATTGCTAAGTGTTTAGATTTTGAATGATAAAAATTTAACATACTACAAACGGTTAAAACAAAAAAAGGTTTTATTAGTTCGATTGGTTGAAGTCGAAAAAAATAAAGATCAATCCAACGTCTAGAACCCTTGACCTCAACTCCTAAAAATTGAACTGAAAATAAAAGACATACTAAAATAAAAAAAATTGGAAATACCGCTTTATTTATAATTTCCTCCTTTAAAATACTAATTACCAGCATTGCAAATAATCCAATTAATGCATACAAAAAATGTCTTTGAAAATAATAATAATAATTTTTATCTAGTTTTTCAGAAGCAAGATAAGATGTAGAAGAAAACGAAAAAAAAACTCCTAATATAAATAGAAAGATAAAACAAAAAAAAATTTTTTTGTTTATCGTTTTCCAGTTAAAATTATAAAAATTAGATAAATTTATCATAAATAATCAAATAAATATTTTTTACATAAAAATTTAAAATAATCCCCTCTTTCTTCAAAATTATTAAACTGGTCATAGGATGCAGCTGCTGGACTAAACAAAATAGTATAATTTTTTTTAGATATTACTGATTGAGTTAAATAAATTTTAATTTTTTTTATAGTTTCTTTTAAATTTTGAGTTGTAGATAATTTTGAAAAACCAATTAATTGTTTTTTGAAAAAATTTGTATGCTTTCCAATTAAATATATATTTAAAATATTTTGTTTAAACTTTTGAATTTTTAATTTATCTAGTTTTTTGGGCAAACCACCTAATATAAGAATAATATTATTTTTTCCTTCTAACGCTTTCATAGTTGAGATGGCGCTAGTTGATTTAGAGTCATTTATAACTTTAATACCTTTTTTTTGAAAAATGACTTCATGTCTGTGTGCTAGACCCTGAAATGAATTTAATGCCTTAATAAAATTTTGATTACTTATCTTGTAGTGTTCCGAAATTTTCTTCACAAAACATATATTTTGATCATTAATTTGGTTCTCAAAATAAGCGTTGTTTAATTTTTTTTTGATTGTTTTAATAGCTGATAGTTGAACCTTAATTAATTTGGGTAAAAATTTCCTTTTTTTGAACTTTTTAATAATTTTACTATCCATAATATAGGCAAATTGTTTAATTGATTGATGTTTGAAAATTGCTAACTTTGACTCAAGATATTCTTGAATATTCTTATGCCAATCTAAATGATTATTAAAAAAATTTAGAAAAATAGAATGGTCTGGTTTTAAATATTTTGAATAAAATAATTGAAACGAAGATGCTTCAATAATTATCACTTTATTATTTATATTTTTTAACCCTAAAATGGGTATTCCAATATTCCCTCCGACTACACTTTGAATTTTATTTTTATTAAATAAATGATGGATAAGAGCTGTGGTCGTTGACTTGCCATTAGTACCTGTAACTAAAATAGTTTTCTGAGGATTGCGAAAAATATAAAATAAATCTAGATCTGTAATTAAACGACTAAAATTGATGTTTAATTCCTTATATAAAATACATTTTCTAAAATTGATACCTGGACTCATCACGATAAAGTCAACTGAGTTAATTTCTCTTTTAATTAACTCAATAAATTTATCTTTAATATTAAATTTTCTCCTCAAAGATCTATTATCATCCCAACAGATAATTTTTTTTACTTTTTGTTTTTTTAAAAATTTGAGACTAGATATTCCTGTCTTTCCAAGTCCATAAATCAAAAAAGATTTCTGATTAATTTTATTATAAATTTTCATTTATAAATTTAATTATCTTAGTTTTAATGTAGCTAAACCAATAAGAGCTAAAATAATTGCAATTATCCAAAATCTTATAACTATAGTTGGTTCTGCCCATCCTTTTTTTTCAAAGTGATGGTGAATTGGTGCCATCATAAAAACTCTTTTGCCGGTTAATTTAAATGATACAACTTGAACTATTACTGAAACAGCTTCTAAAACAAAAAGTCCTCCTATAATTGCCAAAACAATCTCATGTTTAACAATAATAGCAACTGTAGCTAATGAACCTCCTAAAGATAATGAGCCGGTGTCTCCCATAAATATTTTTGCGGGAGGGGCGTTGTACCAAAGAAAGCCTAGACAAGCTCCTACAATTGAGGCGCAAAAAATGGAAACTTCACCAGTATTTTCGATGTATTGTATCAACAAATATTCAGAAAAAATTTTATTTCCAACTAAATAACTTATTAAAGCAAAAGATAAACCGACTAACATTATTGGTACTGTTGCCAAACCATCTAAACCATCAGTTAAATTTACAGCATTAGATGAACCCACTATTACAATCAGAGCAAAAACTATAAAAAAATATCCAAGATCAATTATTAAATTTTTAAAAAAAGGAATATATAGATTATTTAAATAGTTGTGGTTTGAAAACTCATACAACATATAAATTGCTATGAGTGCAATTATTATTTGTCCTAATAGTTTTAATTTATAGTTTAAGCCTCCAGAATTTTTAAATTTTATCTTTAAATAATCATCCACAAATCCCAATAAACCTAAAAAAATTGTAACAAATAAAAGTATCCAAATGAATGAGTTAGAAAGATCAGCCCAAGCTAATGTACCTGTAAGAATACCAAAAATAATTAAAACACCACCCATAGTTGGTGTTCCTGTCTTTTTTATGATGTGGCTGAAGGGTCCATCCTGCCTAATAGGTCCAGATATATTTTTAGAAGATAAATACTTTATTAATGGACTCCCTATTAAAAAAACCAATAACAATGATGTCATGAGTGCTAATCCACTTCTGAATGTTAAGAATTTAAAAACGTTAAATACTGATATAGTTTCAGATAAATTTAGAAAGAAATTATAAAACATTTTTTCCTTTTAATAATTTATTAACAATAAAACCAAGATTATTGGCATTAGATCCTTTTATCAGCAGATAGTCACCATGGTTTAAAACGGTTTTAAATACTTGATCAAAATCTGTGAGGTTCTGTAAAATATTACCTCTTTTCATAGTTGAAGTATTTTTATACGTTTCTAATATCTCATTACCAATAATAAACACTTTATCAATATTTAATCTGTTTATAATTTTGGATAATTCTTTATGAAATTTCTTTGATTTTTTTCCAAGTTCAAGCATATCGCCTATTAATAGATATTTTTTTTGTCTTGTTTGTATATTTGAAAAATTTAATAAAGAATTTTTAAATGACTCCGGGTTGGCATTATAACTATCATCAATCAAATTTATTTTTTTTCCAAAATAACTTACTTTTTCTAATTTGCCTCTTCCTTTAGTTAATTTTAAATTTTTAATAAATCCAGTAATTTTGTTTAAATTTAGACCTAATGAAGTTAAAATTGCTAAAATACATAAAGTATTTGTTATTATTACCTCATTTAAAGAGCTTACTTGAATAATATATTTATTTGAACCAATTTTTATTTTTAAGAAAGATTTATTATTAGAAAAATATTTTTTTTTCAAACAAACATCAGCTTGTTTACTGGAACTAAATGAAAAAATTTTTAATTTAAATTTTTTAGCTTTATTTTTGAACATATTATAAAACTTTTCATCCTTATTTAAAATTAATGCACCTTGTGGTTTAGTGTTTTCTATTATTTCTGATTTAGCTAAAGCGATACCTTTAATATTATTAAAATTTTCAATATGGGCATGTCCTATATTTGTAATAACGCTAATATCCGGTTTTATTAATCCTGATAACTTTTTAATTTCACCCTCTGAACTCATGCCAAGTTCATTGACTGAAAATAAGTTTTTGTCTTTTAAGTTGGATAAACTAAATGGAACCCCAAAATGGTTATTAAATGATTTTGGCGAAAAGTGAGTGTTTCCGTATTGAGATAAGCACTTGGATAAGAGCATTTTCAGCGTTGTCTTCCCTGAGCTTCCAGTGATACCAATAAACTTTGCATTTGATACTTTTCTTTTTTCTCTAGCTAGGTCGGTCATAAATTTCATAACATCATAAACTTTTATTAGTTTTGGACTTTTGACAATTTTACGATTTACAACACAATGATTAGCTCCTTTTTTTAAAGCTTCTTTAACAAAGAAATGACCGTCAAATTTTTTTCCCTTGATTGCAAAAAATAGGTCCCCTTTTTTAACCTCCTTCGAGTTCATAATTGTATTTTTGAAATTCACTTTAAAGATTTTATTTTTTTTGATTGTTTGATTAAAGACTCTTTTATTATAATTATAATTTTTATACTTTAGTTTATTTATAATTTGAGAATCGGAAAAAGGGATTTTTTTATTTTTGTATACTTGATAATCTTCGTGACCCTTTCCTGCCACAAGAACAATATCATTATAGTAAGCATTATTTATCGATGTTTCGATTGCTAATCGTCTATTACCAATATCAAATCTTTTTTCTGGTGAAATAAATTTAGCGAGCAATTTTCTAATTTTGCTAGGATTTTCGTATCGAGGATTATCATCAGTAATATAGATTTTTTTTCCTAACTTATTTGCAATTTTTGCCATTTTTGACCTTTTGTCTTTGTCACGATCACCACCACATCCAAACACCACAATAGGCTTTTGACCAAATTGGCTAATCAGTGCTTTAAGTGTTTTATTAAGAGCATCAGGAGTATGTGCATAGTCAATGAATACCTTAATATTATTTGGAAATTTTCTTACAAATTGAACTCTTCCATTCACCTCTTTGATTTTAGGTAATACTTTTGCAATAGATTTATATTTCAGTCCAATTTTATGTGCTGCACTAGCTGCCAATAATAAATTTTGAATTTGAAATTTTCCGATTAATGGAACGCTAAATGAATAATTTTTTTTATTATATTTAAAATGAATTTGTTGAGAAAAATACTTATTAGTTATTTTTTTAATTTCTACATTAGCATTATTGTAGCCAATTAATGTTTTATTCAATTTTAACTTTCTAGTTTTAATATTTAAGATTTTATTGATACTGATATCGTTTGAAAAAATAACATTTTTTTTACTTTTAATCTTTTCTAATAAACTAAGTTTAGAGTCTAAATAATCTTTCATAGTTTTGTGATAATCAAGATGATCTTGACTGAAGCTTGTGAATATTGCCGTGTTAAATTTGATTCCCTCTAATCTTTTTTGTTTTAATCCGTGACTTGATGCCTCTAATATTACATGATCAAATCCACTTTTTTTTAATTTAAAAAGTATTTGATGCAAAGTTACTAAATCTGGTGTTGTTAAATTTAAATTCTGTTTATAATAATTAGTTTTAATACCTAGAGTCCCGATTGTTGCAACCTTGATTTTTAAATTTTTTAGTATTTGAAAAAAAAAATCACACACTGAGCTTTTGCCATTTGTCCCAGTTACGGCAATAATATTGTTTGGCTTTAAATGGTAAAATTTTTCACAGGAAGAAATCAATAAATCATAAATATTTTTTACTTTTAAAATTGGAACTTTTGATGAAAAATTATTTTTGGAACCTGTTATGATTGCAGATGCGCCTTTTTTGATTGCTTCTTTTATATGCTGCTTATTTTTTTTGTTATCTAAAGAAAAAAAAACATAGTTTTTTTTTATTCTTCTGCTATCACTTTCTATACCTGATATAATTATTTTTTTTTTATCTAATGAATGATGTTTAATTAATTTTTTTAGCAACATTTAATTTAAGATCTTCATAATTTATGGCTAAAATAGGACCTATTTTTTTTAGTACTTTGCCAGCTATGTAAGCAGCATTCCATCCAGCATCATTTCTGCTAGTTTTTACATTTTTATGTTCTCGCCAAGTTTCATAAACAAAATCAGGGTTTGCTTTAGGTTCATCAATTAAAACGTAAAGTACATATTTAGGATCAGGAACTGGAAAAATGGAAACAAAAGAGTTCAATTTTTGTTTAGTGTATTGCCCATTTAGATTTTTGTAAGCAGTGCCTGTTTTTCCACCTACATTAAGACCGTCTACATCAGCAAGGGACCCGGTTCCATTAGGATCGCTTACAACTTTTCTAAGTATTAAATTTATTTTATTGCTTGTCTCACTTGATATAAGTTGTTCATTAAAATTTAAATCATTTTTAATTTTTATGAATCTTGGTTTAATTTTATATCCCCCGTTTGTCATATATGCATATGCTAAGGCGACATTCATTACTGTTGTTGACAACCCGTGACCATAAGAAATTGTATCTAAAGTGCAGTTATTCCATTTTATTGGCAGAGGACTGCCCAACTCATTAAGGTCAAGATCAACTTGGTATGTTAAGTTTAACTTTTCTAAAAAAGTGGTAAAATCATCCTTACCTATTTTATTAGCCAACATAGCAGAACCAATGTTTGAAGATCTAACTAATATATCGTTTATTGTGAGTTTATCTGGAAGGTCATCATGTTCACTTATTTCATAATTTCTAGAACATTTTTTTTTATCTGGGATGTTTTCTAACATAGTGTCCGCCTGATATTTAAGATTTTCTAAAGCTAAAGCAATCGTAAATGTTTTAAAAACTGAACCTAGCTCATAGGTATCACTCGTTATCTTATTTGCATATTGATCAGATAAAATATTTTTTCTTAAATTAATGTTATAATCCGGTAGTGAAACCAATGAGATGATTTCTCCAGTATGGATGTTCATTAATAAGCCAGCTGCGCCTATTGCATTAAAAGTTTTTGAAGCGTTAGCTAATTCTTCTCGGAGAATATGCTGTATATTGGTGTCTAATGTTAATTCAATCTTATCATCTGTAGAGTTGGACTTGTCTCTCAACATTTTATTATAATATTTTTCTATACCTGAGATACCGTGATTTTCATCATCAATTTGTCCTATAACATGACTGAAAAGATTTTCTTGAGGGTATACTCTCGATTGTCTGATTTCAATATTAACACCTTTTTCTCCTAAAGCCCAAATTTTTTCTTTTTCCTCCAAGGTTGCCCTTCTTTTCACATAGAAAAATTTATCACCTAAAATCTTGTTATGTAATTCTTTCAAATCTATTTCTGGAAAAATATATTTAATTTTTAAAGCAAGGTTCTTCTTATTTTTAACTTTTGCTGGTCTTATGGCAATATCATAAAATTCTATGTTTTTTGCTAATAAAATTCCATTTCTATCTACGATTTCTTTTCTTAATTCTTTAAAGTTGGGAGACTCTGATTGGTTTAAAAAAATCTGTCTATCGTTTGTAGAAATAATTAAAATTTTTAAAAAGAAAATTGAAATAATGAAAACAACAGAAAAAAAAAGAAAAAAAACTCTCTCTTCGGATACTTTATTTATATCATTTGGCGATTTTTTATAAAAATCATTAAAAAAAAAAGACTTTTGTTTATTATTAAATCTAATTTTTTTCATTAGTATTTACTTTTACATTTCTATTCATAGTTTCAATGAACATTTCTTTGCTTATATTAATTTGTTCAATGCCGTAACTTTCTAAATTATTAGATAAATTTCTTAAAGCGTTCGCGTGTATCTGCTTAGGGGAAGTTAAAAAATAAAACTCAACTTTTGACACACCTAATTTTTTGTTAAGGATAAAAATATTATTATTTAAAAGATTAATTTTTTTTTCAATTATTCTTGTTTCGTTTTTAATATAAGGCGCAACAAAAAAAAGACTAAAAATAAATAAAAGTAAAATAAAATATTTCTTATTCATATCCTAAATTTTCTATATCTAAATAATTTTTAAATTTATCAAAAAAGTCTTTGGGATGGAAAAACGGATTTTGATTTCTTGTAACGTATCTCAATTTAGCTGATCTTGAGGCTGGATTGTTTTTAACTTCTAAATCTGAAGGATTTAAAAAAACATTATTATAATTATAAAAAAAATTTTGTTTGGAGTTATCTTCTGGAAAATATCTTGAGCTCCTACTTTTATTTTCTGAAAAGTTTTTAAAAAAGAATTTTACTATCTTATCTTCAAGTGAGTGAAAAGTGATAACGATAATTTTACCTCCATCCTGTAATATTTTGGTCGCTGAAATTAATCCATGTATTAGTTCACTTACCTCTTTATTAATAAAGATTCTGAACGCCTGGAATGTTTTAGTGCAGGGATTAATTTTTTTGCTAAACTTTTTTTTACTGTTTTTAATAATTTGAACAAACTCATCTGTAGTTTCTATTGGTTTATTTGATCTTGATTTAACAATGCCTTTAGCAATAAACGCAGCTTCCTTTTCATCACCAAAAAATTTAATTATACTTTTAAGGTTTATTTCAGAAAATTTATTAATGACTTTGTCTGCATTTATTTTTGAAAGACCCATATTCATATCTAAATTCTTGTTTGATAAAAATGAAAACCCTCTATCGTGATTTTTTATCTGGTAAGAAGATAGTCCTAGATCAAAGATAATTACATCAGGCTTAAAATCTTGACCTACATTATTTTCAATTTCACTAAATCTACAATGTTTAATAGTAAATCTATTTTTATAGATGCTTGTATATTCTTCAGCTCTCTTAATTGCTTCATGATCTCGATCGAATGCAATAACGTTAGTAAAAGGAAAATTTAATATTGCTTTGCTATGACCTCCTCCGCCAAATGTACAATCTAAATATTTTCCACCTGGTTTAGGATCGCATACTTTAACTAATTCTTCCTGAAGTACTGGATAGTGTAATGAGACAGTGTCCTTCGACAAAATTGTCATTACTATTAATGTAAATCTAAAATTTCTGCTTTCTTAAAAAAGCTGGAATTTCAAATTCATCCTCTTCTGATGCTTTGGAGTCCAAATCCGAGAAAAAATTATCATCTGTGGAATTTAAATTCTCTGAAGACTCTTCCTCATCAAAAAGTTTAAGTGTTTCCTCTGAATTCTCCTCAGATTGACTAACATTTTCTTTGAAACTCTCATTAATATTTGGTGCTAAACTGTTATTTAATTCAACATCATTATTGGAATCTTCGCTATCTAAAACATTCTCAAAATAGTTAGCGCTATCAAATGACAATCCAGTATAATCGATTTCATTGTTTTTAGTTTGATTATTCAAACTAGAATTTTGATGTAAACTAGTTTCAAATGACTGATCTTTACTAGAAATATTTTTACTTTCTTCATCCAACTTTAATGCTGTAGCACCTTGAATTGAAGATTGTGCAAACCCAGTTGGTCTCAGATCAATTTTACTTCTTAGATTAGAAAATAAACCACCTTCAGTATGTCTACTTTGTTCATGCTTTTTATTAATAGAAATAACTGAACTTTTGCCATAAGTTTCATTATTGTTTTCTAAAGAAGTTGCGACTATTGAAACTCTGAATTTGCCCTCAAGATTTTCATCACGTATCGCTCCAAATATTAATTCAGCTTCTGGATCAACTTCGGCTCTGATTTTATTTACAGCTTCATCTACCTCAAATAATTTTAGATCTTCACCTCCTGTTATATTAACTAACAATCCTTTGGCTCCTTTTAATGTATAGTCATCTAAAAGCGGGTTATTGAGCGCAGCTTCTGTTGCTAACATATGTCTATTTTCACCTTCAGATTCTCCTGTTCCCATCATCGCCTTTCCGCTTGCATTCATAACAGTTTCAACATCTGCAAAATCTAAATTGATCATGCCAGGTCTAACCATCAAATCTGTAATACTTTGAACACCGTTCTTAAGTACATCGTTTGAAAGTGAAAATGATTGAGAAAAAGTTGTTGCTTCATTAGCAATTTTAAATAAATTTTGATTAGGCACAATGATAGCGGTATCTAAGTATTTTTTCAGCTCTTCCATGCCGTATAGTGCTCTTCTCATTCTTTTCGGTCCTTCGTATGAAAAAGGCAAAGTTATTACCCCAACAGTTAAAATATTAAGTTCTTTGGCTGCTCTTGCAATTACATGTGAGGCACCAGTACCCGTTCCTCCACCCATGCCTGCAGTAATAAAAATCATATTAGCGCCTTGAATATAATTTGCGATTTCATTTAATGACTCATCAGCGGCTGCTTGACCAATATCATGCTTCGCTCCAGCACCTAACCCCTTTGTAAGATTCATTCCAATTTGGATTTTGGCATCAGCTTGGTTCATTTTTAAATCTTGGGCATCTGTGTTAACAGCTGCAAATTCTACACCTTGCATACCTGAATTAATCATTGCATTAACTGCATTGCCTCCTGCACCACCAACGCCTAAAACAATGATTCTTGGTTTTAACTCTCTCAATTCGCCTGCTCCTAAATTTATAGTCATAATACCCTCCTTTTATATTTAATTATTTTCCCATTTAAGATGAGATCTATTTTCAAAAGCCTTTTTTTTAGCAACTGATTGGTACTTCTGAAAGTTTTTGTCATCCCAAATCTGAAAAGTTTTTCCTAAACCAACGAATAAGACATGTGATTTTATTTCTGCATGTTTAATTAATTTTTCAGTTAAAATAACTCTGCCTTCTGTATCAAAAGTTAAGTTAACGCTCTCTGATAAAACAGATGTTGCAAAATAATTTCTTTTATCTTCAAAGGGATTTAAACTATCTATACTATTCGATATTTTTTCAATTCTCTCTAGTGTGCAAGCTTCTAAAGCCTTTGAACTAAATGAAGGGTAAGAAATAAAACCGTTGTGCCCAGAGGCAACAATATTTGATCTAAATGCTGCTGGCACAGAAACCCTTCCCTTCTTGTCCATTTTGAATTCGTAGGTAGAAATAAACATTAGTAATTTTTAAATATTCTTTATTAATAATTTCTTTCATAAAACCCTTTATGGGATTTAATGGGATATTATGGGTTTTATATCTTTCAGTCAATATTAATCGAATTACAACTTTTTAGAACAAAAAGAGAACAATTATGGGTTGCTTTTATCACCATTAATAATGTTTATGAAGTATTTGCTAGATAGTCTATAAGCCGGGTTCTGTCATTTAAGACGTCATTTATCTTGGCATAAATTCACATCTATGCTCTAGCGGCTAACCCAGATGACTAGCTAAAGATTGCTTTTATCGAAATATTCGAAATGTCATCTCTATTTAGCCTTGCTTCCAGTGGGGTTTGCCATGCAACTTTTGTTACCAAAAGCACGGTGTGCTCTTACCACACCTTTTCACCCTTGCCTTGATTAGGCGGTTTATTTTCTGTGGCACTTTCCCTAAGATCGCTCTCGCCAGCCATTAACTGGCACTGCATCTTTAAGAAGCCCGGACTTTCCTCTAAAAATTATTAGGTAATTAATAGCGACAGTCCAACTATCTAGCATAGGTATATTTAGTGAAAAAACCCAATAAATCAAGCTTTTTTTAGCATCCTCAGAACTTGATCTGAAATTTTTATACAGTCTTGATCTATTACACCATCAATTTTTCTTGGTCTAAACCTTCTCTGAAAAGCTATTACTACCTTCTTGTCTTTAGAACTCTTTTTTTTTAGGGAAAAGTATCTGTAACCTATTTTTTTTAAATTGTTAAAAAAATGTTTTCTACTGTCATCAACGCTTTTAAATTTTTTAATTTTTAAAGTTTTGTTGCTTACAAAATTATATCTTGGATATACTTTAGAAAGCACACTGATCCATGGAAATTTTTCCCCTGGATCTTTTTTTCTCAAAGGTGCAATATCTGAATGTCCTAATACATTTTCATGCGGTACTTTAAATTTTTTTACAAGTAACTTCAGCAGTATAACGAGACTTGCTAGTTGTTTTTTTTTGTAATTCTCGTATTTAATTAAATGTCCTTTATTTGATAATTCAATTCCAATTGAACGATTATTAAGATTAGAAAAATTTTTCCATTTCGATTTGCCTGCATGCCAAGCTACACTATTTTCGTCAACGAGCTTAAAAACCTCACCCTTCTCACCAATTAAATAATGTGAACTTACTTTTGCTTTTTGAGATATTAGTCGTTTTAGTGATACACGTGTAGATTGCATTCCTGTATAGTGAATGATTATAAATTTAATGCTGGAACTTGATCTGGTTCGAGGGTCAAAATTTGGAGATTTAATTTGTCTTATTTTCATTATAAAAGGTGTAATTATTTAATATTAAAATAAATTTATTGATTTTTATACAATTAATTATAATTAAATTTAAACAATGAAAAAAATTAAAACATTATATTTATCTTTATTGGTTACATTGTGCTTTAATCAACTAAGCTTTGCCACAGAAAAGGAGTGTTCTGAGAAATTAAGTCGATCCTTCTTTGAGTTTAATCAAGCTATCGACAAAGGAGCCTTATTACCAACTGCAAAAGTATATAATAAACTACCGTCAGGTTTAAAAAATGCCTCTGGTAATTTTTTGAATAATTTAACTCGATTATTAAATATACCTGCAAACCTATTACAAGGAAATGTTTCAGCAGCAGCTGATAACCTTGGGGGATTTGCAATAAATTTAACTCTTGGTTTTGGAGGAATTGGAGACCCGGCAACTGAGTTGGGGTCTGTAAATACAAAAGAAGATTTTGGACAAGTTTTAGGTTTTTGGGGAGTTGAGAATGGATGTTATTTTGTTTTACCAATTTTAGGTCCAACTACTTTAAGAGATACTGCTGGAATGGTAGGAGATAGATTAATTGATCCATTCACAAGGTACACCCTTGATGGTCAAAATGTCCCTAAAACAAATTATACTGGTGATCCTGCAGACTACTATGGTGTCAAAATTACTGGTGCAGTAGACTTTAGAGCCAAAAATATTGTGAATTTTGATAATTTAGAAAAAAATTCATTAGATTTATATAGTTCAGTTAAAAGTTTATATATTCAGGATAGAGAAAACAAAATCCAAAACCAAGACTCAAGCAATGATGATGAGTGGGAAAATTTTGCAAAATAAGTTCGTACCTTTCTTTAAAATATTATTTATAGCAATTTTAATAAATTCTTATTTTATTAATCAATTTGCTAATAGCTATAGCAACGATCCCAAACAATTTATAACCGAAGTTGTTGATGAGGCAATTAAAACTTTAGGTGATAAAAATTTAAATCAAGAAACAAAAAATAATGTAATTGAAAAAATAGCTTTGGAGACAGTGGATATAAGAGCACTGGGTTTATATTCATTAGGAGAGATAAGAACAACACTTTCACCTGAACAATTAGAGAAGTACCAATCTTTATTTGAAAAATACTTTATTAAAAGTTTAAACTCTAGACTTACTGACTACTCCAAACAAACAATAAATATTTTTGGATCTGAGACGCTTAATGAAAATTACACAATGGTTAATTCTAGAATTGCGGCTAATGATAAAAACCCTGAAATTAAAGTAGACTGGAGGGTATACACCAAAAATATCGACAAACCTTTAATTAGAGATTTGGTTGTTGAAGGTTTAAGTTTAGCCCGAACACAAAAAGAGGAATTTAATTCTATCCTGGCAGCAAATGAAAACAAAATTGAATTTCTGTTTGAAAAGTTGTCTGCTTTTATAAATAATTAAACTAAAATGGTGGGCCCGCCAGGACTCGAACCTGGGACCAATACATTATGAGTGTACTGCTCTAACCAACTGAGCTACAGGCCCTTGATTAATTATAAAGCATTTTACTTCTCTAAGAAACTTTTTAATTGCTTAGATCGACTAGGATGTTTTAACTTTCTTAAAGCTTTAGCTTCAATTTGTCTTATACGTTCCCTGGTCACAGAAAATTGTAATCCCACTTCCTCTAACGTATGGTCCGTATTCATCCCTATACCAAATCTCATTCTGAGAACCCGTTCTTCTCTTGGTGTTAATGAGGCTAAAATTTTTGTGGTGGACTCGCTCAGATTAGACTGAATTGCGGTATCTAAAGGCTGCAATGCATTTTTATCCTCAATAAAATCACCTAAGCTACTATCTTCTTCATCTCCCACCGGGGTTTCAAGTGAGACAGGCTCTTTTGCAATTTTTAATACCTTTCTTACTTTCTCCAATGGCATTGCTAATTTTTTAGCTAGTTCTTCAGGAGTTGGTTCTCTTCCAAATTCACTTAATATTTGTCTTTGGGTTCTTACAATTTTATTTATTGTTTCAATCATATGGACTGGGATTCTTATTGTTCTAGCTTGGTCAGCAATTGAACGTGTGATTGCTTGTCTTATCCACCAGGTAGCATAAGTCGAAAATTTATATCCTCTTCTATACTCAAATTTATCAACCGCTTTCATCAATCCAATATTTCCCTCTTGGATAAGATCTAAGAACTGTAACCCTCTATTAGTGTATTTTTTTGCTATTGAGATAACTAATCTAAGATTAGCTTCAACCATCTCTTTTTTTGCTATTCTCGACTCTCGATCTCCTTTTTGAATTCTATTAACCAATTTTTTAAAATCACCAACCGCAATACCTATCCTTTGACTGAACTCAACAAGTCTTTTTCTTATTTCGTCAAAATCTCCTTTATATTTTTTAAAAAAAGTTTTCCATTTCGGTGAGTCTGATAAAAATTTTTCAAATTTTGGATTTATTTCATTGCCTAAATAAAATTTTAAAAACTCTTCTCTGCTAATACTATTGTCATTCGCAAGTTTCATAAGAGCACCTTCCAACAAAACAATTTTTTTGTTTTCTTTATAGTGTGCTTGCACAAGTTCCTCGACAATATTTGGAGATAATTGTAAATTTTTGAAATTTTCTACCAGTTCTTCTTGGATCTTTTTAAAGTTTTTACTTTTAGAAATTGATAAAACTTCGGCATTTAAAATACAATTTAAACTTTCCTGCTGATACTTTTTTAATTTTAAGTAATTTTTTACTAAATTATCTAATAAATTTAGTATTTTTGGTTTAATTTCTTCCTCCATTTTTGCTAAAGAAACACCAAACTCATCATCTTCACTTATTGTTTCTGAAGAATTTTCTTCTGCAGAATTTTCTTTTTTTTCATTAGCTTTGTTTAATTTTGTTTTTTTAGGAGACAAGTTGTCTTCGTCATCAATATCCTCATACGTGGAGTCGATATCAATAATTTCTCTTACTAATAACTCATTTGCTAAAATTTTATCTCTCCATTCAAGAATTTTTCTTCCCACTAAAGGACTTTGCGTTAATGCATTGATCATTACATCCCTGCCAGCTTCGATTCTCTTTGCTATTGCTATTTCTCCCTCTCGAGACAGAAGTTCCACTCCCCCCATCTCTCTTAGATACATTCTTATTGGATCATCACTTTTATCTGAACTTTTTTCTTCCTCTGTGTTTTGGGCAGAATCTTTTTTCTTTAAAGAAACAAATTGTGATTTATGTTGAACTAACGTTATTGAATTATCACAAATGATTAAAAATGCTTTTTCAATATTCTCAAATGAACTACCTCTTTTGCCAAGAGATTTTCCCAACTCTTCAAATGTTATAAATCCCCGTGCTTTACCTTTGTCTAATAGTCTTTCAAAAGATTTAGTGATTAGTTTTTCAATCATAAAGGTTATATGAATGGTTACTTATAAATTAATAATATTAAAAATCTACGATTTTTTTTAATTATTAATCTGTTTTTTTAACTCCAAATATTGGTTAAATGAAGTCTCATCAAAATCTGATGTAAATTTTTCCTCCATTTTTTTAATATCCATGTTTTTGATCGTCTTAGTATAATCCTCAATTAGCTCATCTAATAAAAGTCTTTTTTCTTCAAGATTCTTATTATTTTTAAAGATAAATTTAATTGAGGAATTTTCCTCTATATTTAAAACTAAATTTAAATTGCTTTCTTTACAATCTTTAATGATATCCTCTTTCGAAGTTTTTAAAGTAATCAATTCTAGCAAATTTTTTTTTAGGTTCTCGTTATCATCATTGATAAAAGTTATATTTTGCAAAACGTTAATTTTATCTTCAATAATTTCTGAATAAAATATCATGATGAAGAGTATGTTAAATTCTAAGATATCATTTCTGCTAATATCTTTTTTTTGTTTAAAAATTTTTTTGGTATCATTAAGAAACGTTAATTTTGTTTTCGTCCTATAACCTTTAAAATTAATTTTCTGATTTGGTGTTAAGGTTTTTAGTTTATCTAATAGTTTTTCATTAATATATTTTTTTAAAGTGCTATCTTGAATGGTCGAATAAATACTTTTAATTTTTTTTTCAAAATTTGATAAAGCATATGTGTCTGAAAAATTTAAACCTGAAATACAATAATCCCATATAAAATCTTCAATGCTAAGTTTATTTCTTAAAATTTCTAAAAAACTTTCTTTTCCATTTTTTTTAACAAAATCGTCAGGATCATTGTTAGAGATTAAATTAGTGAAAAATATTTTTTTTTGATCTGATATAAATGGTATTAGTTTTTCCGCTATTCTATAAGAAGCGTTTTTACCGCTAACATCACCATCTAAACAGATATTAATATTTTCAAAATATCTCCATAAGATATTAATTTGACTTTCTGTTACTGCGGTTCCCTGATTTGAGACAACATTTTTTATTCCTTTGTCATGTAAAGAAATCACATCCATGTATCCCTCTACAACCACAACTTCATTTTCATCTAATTTATTTTGTTTAGCTCTTGATAAATTAAATAACATATAACCTTTTTTATAAAATTCAGTTTCAGGACTATTAATGTATTTTGCATAGTTATTTTTATTTATTGTTCTTCCACCAAAAGCTATAATATCGTTGTTAAGATTATGAATGGGAAATAAAATTCGATCTATAAATCGATCAACAATTTTTCCTCTTTTTTCATTTAAAAAAAAAATTCCTGAACTAATTAAATCTTTCTCTGAAAATTCTGACAGCATTTTTTGGGAAAAATTTTCATTCATAGGTGCATATCCGAGCTTAAATTCTTTAATGACATCTTCATTCACTTTTCTTGACACGGTAAGATAGTCTAAAATATTTTTATGATTAAAAAGTTCTAGGTGAGAAAGTTCAGTATATTTTTTATATATATCAGTATAAGTAGTGTACCGTTTGTCCTCTTCTTTGTTTTGTCTTGTAAACTTATATGGCTGCATACCAGCTTGAAGTGCGAGCATTCGTACGGTGTCCCCAAAATCCAATCCTTGGGTTTTCATTATGAAATCAAAAATATTTCCATGTTCTCCGCTACTAAAACAATGATAAAAACCTTTTTCATTATTTACAGTAAATGATGGTGTTCTTTCGTTCTTAAACGGTGAAAGACCTACAAACTCTTTGCCTCTTTTTTTTAAGGAAACAAATTTTCCAACAACATCTGATACTTTAAGTCTTTGCTTAATTTCATCTAAATAATTTTTAGGATATTTCATTATTTGTTTAGAATTTTTTTAATTTCAGATCCAGCTAGAGCAAAATCAATACTATCAGGATAATTTTTTTTTATTTCTCCCATAACCTTCCCCATATCTTTTAGCGAGGCAGCATTCAGTTTTTTTATTGCATCTTCACAAATTTTTTTAGTCTCATCTGCGTTTAATTGTTTTGGTAAAAAAGAGCTGATGATTTCTATTTCGTTTTGCTCTTTTTTTGATAATTCATCTCTACCAGCTTTTTTATAAACCTCGTAAGACTCAGTTCTTTGCTTGACCATTTTTTTTAAGACAGTGGTTACCTCTTGGTCTGTTAAAGGTTTACTATCTTTAACTCTCTTAACAATCAGAGCATCTTTTAAAGCTGAGACAACTAACCTTAATGTCGGGTAAATTTTTTTATCTTTGTTTTTTAAAGATATATTGAGCTTTTCCTCTATTTGAGATTGAAGTGACATAGCTATGTTTTAATTTAACCACAAAAAAAAATAAACTCAAAATATCTTTCTTGACGATGAAATTTGTTTTTCATATCTTTCGCAGAATCTTGTTTATAAGTTTTTATCTTAACCTGTGAGTTGTATTTGAACGCTATAAGTGAAAGCCAACCTGAAAAAATAAAAAAAAACACTGGTATTCTTATTCTTGAAAATGGTCATAAATTTTTTGGCTATGGCTTAGGTTATGAAGGTACTGCAGTTGGTGAGGTTTGTTTCAATACATCAATAACTGGTTATCAAGAAATCATTACCGATCCATCGTACTCAGACCAAATAATTAATTTTACTTTTCCGCATATTGGCAATGTTGGTACTAATACTGAGGACAACGAGTCTCTTAAACCATGGGTTAAAGGAGTAATATTCAATACTGAAATTACTGATCCATCTAACTATAGATCGTTAAAAAAATTAGATTTATGGTTAAAACAAAAAAAAATAGTTGGCGTTATAGGTATAGACACTAGGGCTCTTACTGGTTTGATTAGAGATAAAGGTGCTCCTAAAGCCACAATATGTCACTCATTAAAATCAGATTTTAATCATAATAAATTGCAACAAAAGGCTATTGCTTGGAGTGGATTGGAAGGATTAGATTTAGCCTCTAAAGTTACATGCCAAAAAATTTTTAAGTGGCATTCAGAGAAAACTTGGAAAAAAGACATTGGATATAAAAAAAATAAAAAAAAGAAATACAACATTGTTGCGATAGATTATGGGATTAAGCTAAATATCTTGAGATGCTTTTCTGACTTAGGTTGCCAAGTTCAAGTCGTGCCAGCTAAAACAGATTTAAAAAAAATCTTATCACTCAAACCTGACGGTGTTTTTTTATCTAATGGTCCTGGTGATCCTGCAGCAACTGGAAAGTATGCTGTACCGACTATAAAAGGAATAATTGATAAAAAAATTCCTGTTTTTGGAATTTGTTTAGGGCATCAACTCTTATCATTAGCTTTAGGTGCAAAAACTTCTAAAATGAAATTGGGTCATAGAGGAGCTAATCACCCTGTTAAAAATCTTGAGAATGGTCGAGTTGAAATTACAAGTCAAAATCACGGATTTATGGTTGACTTAAACTCAATCAAGAAAGATATCAAAGTTACACATAAATCACTTTTCGATGGGTGTATTGAAGGCATTGAACATAAAACAAAAAATGCATTCTCAGTTCAGTATCATCCTGAAGCCAATCCTGGACCACAGGATAGTAAATATTTATTTGAAAAATTTATAAAGAAAATAAAAAATGCCAAAAAGAAAAGACATTAAAAAAATTTTATTAATTGGAGCTGGTCCCATAGTTATAGGTCAAGCTTGTGAATTTGATTATTCTGGAACACAAGCATGTAAAGCGCTTAGAGATGAAGGATTTAAAGTAATTCTTATTAATTCCAATCCAGCAACAATCATGACCGATCCTAATGTTGCAGATAAAACATATATCGAACCGATTAATTCGGAAGTAATTGAGAAAATAATTATAAAAGAAAAACCTTGCGCCATTTTACCAACCATGGGTGGACAAACAGCTTTGAATGCTGCGATTGATTTAGAAAAAAAAGGCATCTTAAAAAAATACAAAGTTGAATTAATTGGAGCTGATACTAAAGCAATTTCTAAAGCTGAAGATAGAGATAAATTTAGAAAAGCGATGAAAGAAATAGGATTAGATCTACCTCAATCAGAAATTTTAAATGACTATAAAAATGCCAATAAAGTTTTAAAAAAAATTGGATTGCCAGCTATTATTAGACCTTCTTTCACGCTGGGAGGCACCGGGGGCGGAATCGCAAAAACAAAAAGTGAGTATTTTGAAATAGTCAAAAGAGGTTTACACGAGTCTCCGAAGAACCAAGTACTGGTAGAAGAATGTTTAACTGGGTGGAAAGAATTTGAAATGGAGGTTGTGAGAGATAACAAAGATAACTGCATTATCATTTGTTCTATAGAAAACGTCGATCCAATGGGTACGCATACGGGGGACTCGGTTACTGTTGCTCCAGCTTTAACTTTAACTGATAAAGAATATCAAATAATGAGAAATGCCTCGATTGAGTGCTTAAGAAAAATAGGAGTAGAGACAGGCGGATCTAATGTTCAATTTGCAATAAATCCTAAAAATGGAAGAATGGTTATTATTGAGATGAATCCAAGAGTATCCAGATCTTCTGCGCTAGCATCAAAAGCAACTGGGTTTCCAATTGCCAAGGTTGCTGCAAAATTAGCCGTTGGCTACACACTTGATGAATTGCAGAATGAAATTACTAAAAGTACTCCAGCCTCTTTTGAACCAACAATAGACTATGTCGTTACAAAAATACCAAGATTTACTTTTGAAAAATTTAAAAAAGCAAAACCAATTTTAGGAACTGCGATGAAGTCAGTAGGTGAAGCAATGGCAATTGGAAGAAACTTTAAAGAGTCATTTCAGAAAGCGCTTATATCTTTAGAAATAGGTTTAAAAGGACTGGATAATATTAAAAATATTTCAACTAAAGAATTAAAAATAAAATTATCAGAAAATATTCCAAATAAAATGTTATTTGTCGCTGAAGCTTTTAGAAAAAATATGAAGCTTAAAGAAATATATAAACTAACTTTTATTGATCCTTGGTTTCTCGAACAAATTCAAGATTTGGTTAAAGCAGAAAATGAAATTATAAAAAATAATTTACCTGAAAATTTTGAAGAACTTGCAGCTATTAAGTCTCTTGGCTTTTCAGATGAGAGGTTAGCATTGCTTGCAAAAAAAGATGTGCTGGAGGTAGAAAATTTAAGAAAAAAATACAATGTTTTTCCTTCCTTTAGAAAAGTCGATACCTGTGCTGCAGAATTTAGATCAACGACACCCTATATGTATTCCACTTATCAAAATTCAAAATCACATGATGTTAATGAGGCAAATCCTTCAGAAAGGAAAAAAATAATAATTTTAGGCGGGGGTCCAAATAGAATTGGGCAAGGAATAGAATTTGATTATTGCTGCTGCCAAGCTTGCTTTGCCTTGAAAGAAATAGGCGTTGAAACAATTATGATAAACTGTAATCCAGAAACAGTTTCAACAGATTATGACACTAGTGATAGACTTTATTTTGAACCGCTTATCGAAGAGTTTGTGTTAAATATTATTAATGAAGAGTCCTCTAATGGAGAATTATTAGGAGTGATTACTCAATTTGGGGGGCAAACACCTATTAAACTTGCTAAACTCCTCGATCAAAGAAATATTAAAATATTAGGTACTCAATTTGATGCAATAGATATTGCTGAGGATAGAGAAAGATTTAAAGATATTTTAATTAAGGGAAATTTTAAACAAGCTGAAAATGGCATCGCTAAGAATAAAGAGGAAGCTCTAGAAGTTTCAAAAAAAATTGGTTTTCCCATTGTTATTAGACCTTCTTATGTACTTGGAGGAAGAGCAATGGAAATTATTCATGATGAAATACAATTACAATCCTATATCCATGAAGCGGTTGTAGTTTCAGGATCTAATCCAGTATTAATTGATAAATTTTTAAATGATGCCATTGAAGTAGATGTTGACGCTTTAAGTGATGGAGAGGAAGTTTTTGTTGCTGGTATTATGGAGCATATTGAAGAGGCAGGAATTCACTCGGGTGACTCAGCTTGCTCAATTCCTCCCTACTCACTCAAACAAGATATAATTGAAAAAATTAAATTACAAACTGTAGAATTAGCAAAAAGACTTAATGTTATTGGTTTAATAAATCTGCAGTTTGCTGTCAAAGAAAATGAAATTTATATTTTAGAAGTCAATCCTAGAGCGAGTAGGACTGTACCATTTGTATCTAAGGCAATTGGATTGCCTATCGCTAAACTTGCCTCTTTAGTAATGTATGGAAAAAAACTTAAAGAATTCGATCTAGAAAATAAATACTCCAACATCTTTGCAGTAAAAGAAGCTGTTTTTCCTTTCAATAAATTTCCAGAAGTAGACATTTTATTAGGACCAGAAATGAAATCTACGGGTGAAGTTATGGGAATTGATAAAGATTTTGGTATGGCTTTTGCCAAAAGTCAGTTGGGAGCATACAATTTACTACCCCAAAAAGGTGTTGCCTTTGTTTCAGTCAAAAGAGGAGATAAAGATAAAGCGTTAAGGATCGTTGAAAATTTAATCAAATTAAATTTTAAAATATTAGCAACTGATGGAACTGCTGAATATTTAAGATCCAAAAATATTAAATGCAAAACAATAAGTAAATTAAGTAACATTAAACCAAGTATCATGGACTATTTGAATAATAAAAAAATTGATTTGGTGATTAATACATCGGAAGGAAAAAAATCAGTATCAGACTCTTTTAAGATTAGAAGAGCTGCATTAGTAAACAAAATTCCTTATTTCACCACCTATGCTTCAGCAAAAGCTGGTGTGGATTCAATTAAATCTCTTAGGGATAATAAAATTTCAGTATTACCGCTGCAAGAATTTAATTAATCGAACAAGCCATATCCTGTCCGCAACATAAAGGAGATTTGATTTTCCCATGTCCTTCTGGACATTCAGAAATTTGAATCTTTTGTCCATTGAGATCCAAAATACCATCTCGTAGTGGTTTATTGCATTTACCACAAGTCGCGTTAACTGACATGCCACATTTTTTACATTCGTAAGTAGCCATAATTTATTCTAACTGATTTTAGGTTATTTTACTACTGGCCAATCGGTTTTGAAGGTGACATAATTGATTTGAATACATCGTCTTTCCTTCTTAATTTCTTTTTTTTCCATTCCGTGCCAGGTGTTAGGACCACTCGTAAAAAAATATCCGTAATTATCTCGGTAAGGTACTGTTTTAACTTTCTTAAGATCTTTGTCATAAAAATCTGTTCCAAGCTCTTCAGACTCATTGTACCTATTAACAAAGATCAGTGAAGAAACTAATTTTTCTTTTATATCACAATGGGGTTTGAGCCAAAAACCTTGTCGGTCACATATAACTTCGACTCTAACATAGGATTTTGATAAATCTTTATTGATTAAGTTTCCAATAAATGAAGAGACTTCTTTTGAAGTCAATTCTTCGATTAATTTTTTTAAATTAGGAAAGACAGAAATATTTTCTTTCGTTAAAAAGCATCTATACTTTTTAGCTTTACCACCAGATGTAATCCCTTTTCTAAAATCTCCGGTTCCTCCATCCAAAGCTCTAGTGCCATCGTAATTCAAATCATCAGCCAGCGGGTTGTCTATTTCAGCATTATAAATCTCCTTGATTGCAGACTCTGATAAAGGCTTGTTTAATTCCCAATGTTTAAAAGGGGTGTCGTACGACTTTAAATTATTTTGTAATGAATTAAATAATTCCATTTTCGGTGAGTTTTTTGTTAATCAATGGCAAAATCCTCTTAACTTCATTTAAAGGATTATAACTCCATTCTTCAATATTGTCTTCCAAATCTTTAATAAAGTTTAATTCTTTAAATTTTTTGAAAAATTTATTAAATCTCTTACTTGGTCTTATTGCTGGCATTTGCGCAATATAAACCGGTTTTCCGGTCATTGCTGCCTCTGATATCATAGAGGTAGAGTCGCAGGTAACAACTATAGTATCTGCTAAACCCAAAGCAGACAGATAAGCCCGCTTATCTATTTTGCGAAATACTTTGTGGCTATGAGAAAATACATGATAAACTTTTTGAATGACTTCTTCTGGCGTTCGGTATGATGGTATAAAAATAATTTTATATTTATCAGAAGTAAAATTTTTTTTAATCTTATGAAAAATATTCTCAAGGTTTTTCTCTGAAAAATTATAATATTTGTTGGGTCCACCAAGTATAATTGCTACTATTTTTTTATTTTCTTTTTCTATCTGAATGTAATTTTTTTCTGACTCTATTTCCTCTTTTGTTAAATAGTGAATAGCACCAATGGTTGAAATAACATTTTCTCCAACTAATTCATCGTGCTCTGGCGCTATAACTAAATCAAAATGTTTAAAATTTACTTTTGGATCTTGAATATGAATAGTGAATATATCATTTTTAAATTTGTTTTTGAGAATTATTGATGGAATAACGCTTTTTCTACCGCATGAAATAATTATTTTAGATTCGCAAACAAATCTTTCTTTTAAAATAAATTCATTGACTGGCGTAAATCTTGGGGGCACTAAATTCCAAAAAGGTTTCAGTTCTATTTTATGGTGTCTAAAGTCTAAATTCATAGATTTAGCAAGTCCTTCTAGCTGGCTAATCATTCCATGCATTCCTTGTGACAATAGTAAGGCTTTTATTTTTGCCATTAGTTCCTATATACCTATTAATTAATGAACGATAAATCTAAACATACAAAAGTGTTGATAATTGGATCTGGACCAGCAGGATATACGGCTGCGATTTATGCAGCTAGGGCTATGCTTAAACCAATATTAGTTCATGGTTCCCAGCCAGGTGGTCAATTGACTACAACAACAGATGTTGAGAATTATCCTGGCTACGCAAAAGTAATTCAGGGTCCTTGGTTAATGGAAGAAATGAAAGGGCAAGCTATTGCGGTAGGCACTGAAATGATTCAGGATCATATCAACAAAATTGATCTTAAAGCTCAACCATTTCAGGCAATTGGAGATAGTGGAATTGTTTATACAGCTGACTCCGTTATTATCTCTACGGGAGCTCAAGCTAGATGGCTAAATTTAAAATCTGAGCAAACATTTAGAGGATTTGGTGTTTCTGCGTGTGCAACATGTGACGGTTTTTTCTTTAAAGATAAAACTGTAGCTGTTGTAGGTGGTGGCAATGCTGCAGTTGAGGAGGCGCTGTTCTTAACTAAATTTGCTTCAAAAGTAAAATTAATTCATAGACGAAACGAACTAAGGGCTGAAAAAATGCTTCAAGCGAAATTAAAAGCTAATAAAAAAATTGAAATTATTTGGGATAGTATTGTTGAAGAGGTAATCGGAAATACAAATCCAAAAGGTGTGAGTGGTCTTAAAATTAAAAACGTTAAAGATAATAAAATTACTGATTTAACTATAGATGGATTATTTATAGCTATAGGCCATGACCCGGCAACACAACTTTTTAAAGGTCAGTTAGATATGGACAAAGAGGGTTATTTAATTACAAAACCTGACTCAACGGCAACTAATCTACCTGGAGTTTTTGCCGCTGGCGATGTTAAAGATAAAATATTTAGACAAGCTGTTACTGCGGCAGGAATGGGTTGCATGTCAGCTCTTGAAGCAGAAAAATATTTAGCTTCTAAAAATTAATTTAGATCTTCACAAAAAGTTTTAATTTTTTGAATTGCCTTTTTTAAGTTATCCATGGAGGTAGCATAAGAAATTCTAAAAAAACCGTTTAAACCAAAAGCTGATCCTTGCACAACGGCTACACCAGAATTTTCTAATAAAGACTCAACAAATTCTTGATCATTGGACAATTGTTTGCCATTGCGATCTTTTTTGCCAATTAGACCTTTGCAACTTGGAAATACATAGAAAGCTCCATCAGGTTTAAGACAGCTAATACCATTAATTTTGTTTAGTTCATTAACAACATAATCCCTTCTCTCTTGAAAAGCTTTCGAACGTTCTTTTATAAAATCTTGCGTGCCATTTAACGCTTCAACTGCAGCAGCTTGGCTTATAGATGATGGATTTGTTGTAGATTGAGATTGTATTTTCGCTATTGCTTTAATAATATCTTTATTTCCTGCAGCGTAACCGATACGCCAACCTGTCATTGCATATGATTTGCTAACGCCGTTCATGGTGATTACTCTATCTTTAAGTTCAGGAATTTGAGCAATTGTAAAAAATTTGTATCCCTCATAAGCTATATGCTCATAGATATCATCACTTAATACGTAAACATGAGCATGTCTTTTTAGAACTTCCGCTAATTGTTTTATTTCTTCCTCGGAATAACATGCTCCAGTGGGATTAGACGGTGAATTTAAGATTAACCATTTTGTTTTTTTAGTTATATTTTTTTCCAATAATTCTGGGGTAAGTTTAAAGTTCAAATTTTCTGGACATTCAACTACTTTGGGCGAGGCATTTGCTAATAGGACTATATCTGGATAGGATACCCAATAAGGTGCAGGAATAATCACCTCATCTCCCTCATTTAAAGTAGCCATCATTAAATTATAAATAACATGTTTTCCACCTGCTCCAACAGTGATCTGATCGAGCGTATAATTTAAATTATTTTCATTTTTAAATTTTTTGACTATTGCTGCTTTTAATGCTGGGGTACCATCTACAGCTGTATATTTAGTATCACCTTCTCTGATTGCTCGAATTGCTGCCTCTTTTATATTCTCAGGTGTATCAAAATCTGGTTCTCCTGCTCCTAACCCAATTACATCTTTGCCCGCAGCTTTCATTTCTCTTGCTTTAGAAGTAACAGCGATAGTAGGTGAAGGTTTTATCCGTTTTAAACTATTGGAAACTATACTCATTAGATTCTATAATATTTTAATATTAATAACATAAAATGCAAAATACTTATCAAGAAAAATTGGTTGATTTAGAGGTTAACAGCCCAGCTCTTCAAAAAAAACTTGAAGGAGGCATAAAATTCAAAATTAAAAGCGATTTTCAACCAAGTGGTGATCAACCTGAAGCTATTAAAAAAATTTTGTCCAATTTGAATAATAAGAAACATGAGCAAGTTCTACTTGGTGTAACAGGCTCAGGTAAAACATTTACTATGGCAAAAGTAATAGAAACAGCTAATCGACCTGCTCTAATTTTAGCACCAAATAAAACATTAGCGGCACAGTTATATGGGGAAATGAAAAATTTTTTTCCAGATAATGCTGTAGAATATTTTGTCTCTTATTATGACTATTATACTCCAGAGGCTTATGTACCAAGATCAGACACCTATATTGAGAAAGAGGCCTCAATTAATGAACAGATCGATAGAATGAGGCACTCTGCCACAAGATCGCTTTTGGAAAGAGATGATGTGATTATTGTGGCTAGTGTATCGTGTATTTATGGATTGGGTTCTGTAGAAGCTTATTCAAAAATGACTATCACTCTTAAAAAAAATTATGAATACGATAGAGAACAAATAATAAGATCTTTTATAAATTTACAATATAAAAGAAATGATCAAAACTTTTTTAGAGGCACTTTTCGGGTACGAGGTGAAAATTTAGAAATTTTTCCATCACACTTAGAAGATAGGGCGTGGAGAATATGCTTAGATTTTAATAAGCTTACACGTATCGAAGAATTCGATCCTTTAACTGGAAATAAAACTAATGATTTTTCTATTATCAAAATTTATGCCAATAGCCACTATATCACTCCAAAACCTACGATTGATCAAGCGATTAAAGAAATTAAAATTGAACTTGATGAAACATTAAAGAAATTTAAGAATGAAAATAAATTGCTCGAGGAACAAAGGCTAAGAGAAAGAACTAAATTTGATTTAGAAATGATCGAAGCAACAGGCACATGTGCAGGTATTGAAAATTACTCCAGATTTTTATCTGGCAGAAAACCTGGTGAACCACCACCTACTCTTTTTGAATATTTTCCAGATAATACGATAATTTTTGTGGATGAAAGTCATGTTACAGTTCCACAATTAAATGGAATGTATAAAGGTGACCGCACTAGAAAAAAAACTTTAGCTGAATATGGATTTAGACTTCCATCTTGTATGGATAATAGACCTTTGAAGTTTGAAGAATGGGATTTAATGCGGACACAAACAGTTTTTGTATCAGCGACTCCAGGTCCATGGGAACTTAAACAAACGCAAAATCAGCATATAGATCAGGTTATTAGACCCACAGGTTTAATTGACCCTCCAGTCGAAATAAGACCAGCAAAATCTCAGGTGGACGACTTAATGCATGAAGCAAAAGAGATAGTAGACAAAGGTTTTAGAATTTTAGCAACGACATTAACAAAAAAAATGGCTGAAGATCTAACAGAGTATCTGCATGAAAATGGATTAAAAGTTAGATACATGCACTCTGATATCGATACGCTTGAAAGAATAGAAATTATTAGAGATCTTCGTATGGGAGTATTTGATATTCTTGTAGGAATTAACCTATTGCGAGAGGGACTTGATATTCCTGAGTGTGCGCTAGTTGCTATTTTGGACGCTGATAAAGAAGGTTTCTTAAGATCTGAAACATCATTGATACAAACTATAGGTCGAGCTGCTAGAAATGTAGATGGTAAAGTAATTTTATATGCTGATAAAAAAACTAAAAGTATTGATAAAGCTATTCAAGAAACTGATAGACGAAGAAATAAACAATTAGCTTATAACAAAAAACACGGTATTACAGCATCTACAATTAAAAAAGAAATTACAGACATATTGGAGTCCGTCTATGAAAAAGATTATGTGAAAATTAGTGAGGGCTCAAATATAGGTGGAAATTTAAAAAAACATTTAAAAGGTTTAAATAAGAAAATGAAAGAAGCAGCAGCAAATTTAGAATTTGAAGAAGCAGCAAAAATTAGAGATGAAATAAGAAAACTTGAAGTGAGTGAACTAGAAATAACTTTAAATCCAAAAATTTCAAATTTTAAAAAAGGTAATAAAATTTATCCTCAAGGAAGGTCAACGATGGGAATGCCTGGAACAAAATCTAGAAAATCGATAAAAAAATGGAAGCCAAAAAAATAATTATTACAGGTGGGGCAACACGTATTGGTGCTGCAATTGCAAAGTCTTTAGCTGGTTTGGAAGTGCAATTAGTTATTCACTATTATAAATCTTCAAAACAAGCCAAAAATCTAAAAAAAGAACTAGAGGACTTGGGCACAAAAGTTTTCTTAATAAAAGCGAACCTAGAAAAATATAATAATTTAAAAAAAATTGTCTCATTTGCTTCAAAAAAAATGAAGGGATTAGATTGCCTAATTAATAATGCCTCAATCTTTGAAAATGATGATCTCAATAACTTCACTGATAAAAGTTTTAATAAACATATTAATATTAACTTAAAAGCACCGGCAACCCTTATTCAACAATTTAAAAAATATGTTAAAAATAATCAGGGCACAGTCATTAATATTATTGATCAAAGGGTAGAGAAACTTACTCCGTTCTTTTTTTCCTACACTACAAGTAAAGTAGGCTTATCATCACTAACTAAAACAGCTGCCATGAAATATGCCCCCAACATAAGAATAAATGCTATTTCTCCAGGTCCAACACTTAAAAATAATCGTCAGACTCAATCTCATTTTAAAAAGCAGTGGCAATCAGTTTTGCTTAAGAAAAAAGTAGAAATTAAAAATATTTGTGAGGGTGTAAATTTTTTAATAAAGAATGACAATATAACAGGAGAAATTATAAATATCGACAGTGGTCAAAGGCTTGCTTGGAAAACACCAGATATTGTAAATTCTAAAGAATGAAAATTTTAAAATTTAACACTAAACAAAAATTTCACTATAAACGAAAAGTTATAATTAAAAATCTATTGCTAAATATTTCGGTTGGAATTCATGACTTTGAAAAAAATAAAAAACAAAAAGTAAAATTCAATATTATTGTTGAGAGTGATGCCAAAAAAAAACCTGATCCAAGTGTATCACAAAGCTTTGTTAATTATGAGTTGGTAATTAATGAAATTAAGCAATTAACTAAAAAACATCACTTTGAATTACTTGAGGACCTGGCTGAAAGTATTTTTGACAGCATGTTTAAAAATATTTTAATAAAAAAAATAAAACTTAAAATTGAAAAGATGGAGATAATTAAGGAAACTGAATCTGTAGGTATTGAAATAACTAAATCAAAAATATGATTAATAATTTGCAACTTGGTAGAAAAGTTTTAAAAGAAAAAATTCCTTTGATCCCTAATAATCCAGGGGTTTATAAAATGCTCAGTGAAAAAAAAGAAGTTCTTTATATTGGTAAAGCAAAGAATCTACCTTCCAGACTAAAAAGTTATATTTCTGATACCAATATTCCGATTAGAACTGAAAGAATGTTATCCCTGACTAAATTTTTAGAAATTACGACCACAAGTAATGAGAGTGAAGCTCTTCTTTTGGAAGCTAATTTGATAAAAAAACTTAAACCCAGATTCAATATATTGCTCCGCGATGATAAATCCTTTCCTTATATCTACATTGGCAAGAATGATAGATGGCCGCAACTAACAAAATTGAGAGGTAAAAAAAATAGAGATGGATACTATTTTGGTCCCTTCTCTTCTGTCGGTTCAGCCAATTGGACCATAAAAATCTTGCAGAAAATTTTTCAGCTTCGAGTATGTGACGACAGTGTTTTTAAAAATAGAGAGAGACCATGTATCTTGTACCAAATTAAAAGATGTTCTGCTCCTTGCGTAGGTCATATTTCTGAAAAAAATTATAAAAAAACAACTATTGATGCTATTGAATTTATTTCAGGAAAGTCAAAAAGAATCCAAAAAAATTTATCTGAAGAAATGGAGGCTGCTAGTAAAACTTTAGATTATGAAAAAGCCGCAGTCCTAAGAGATAAGATTAAAGCTTTAACTCAAATTCAAACATCGCAAAAAATAAATCAAACAAATCTCCAAGAAGCAGATGTAATAAGTATTTATAAAGAGTCAGGTAAAACTTGTGTCCAAGTTTTCTTTTTTAGAGCCAAACAAAATTGGGGAAATCAGCCTTTTTTTCCAAAACATGACATAGATGATCAGCCTGTAGAGGTGTTAACTTCATTTATCTCTCAATTTTATGAAAATAAAACAGCGCCTAAAATGATTGTGACTAATCTTGATATAAATGAAAAAAACTTAATCCAGGAAATGCTTTCCCAAAAAGAAGGGAGAGAAGTTATTATAAAAAAAGCAAAATCTAAAAATGAAGTCAATTTGTCTAAATTAGCCGAACAAAATGCTAAGCAAACGTTAACTCAAAAAATTTATCAGTCGGAAAATAATAACAATCTTCTAAACTTAATCTCAGAAAAATTTAACCTTTCAGAAACTATAAATTTAATCGAAGTTTACGATAATAGTCATATACAAGGATCAGATTCTGTTGGTGCATTAATTTGTTTTGATAACGACGGATTTGTAAAAAAAAGATATAGAAAATTTAATATTAAGAATGAGTCTATAAAAAATGATGACTATGGGATGATGCGTGAAGTTCTGTACAGAAGATTCTCAAGAATTTTAAAAGAAAACAATAGTGCTCTAACCGCTCCTGATTTAATTTTTATTGATGGTGGTAAAGGACAATACTCAGTTAGTAGAGACATCTTAAATGAGTTAGGGTTTCATGACTTACCTATTATTGCTATTGCAAAAGGCAAAAAAAGAAATGCTGGGGAAGAAAAGATGTACCACAATAACAAAGAATATATACTTGAAAAGAATGACCCACTGCTTTTTTTTATTCAAAGACTTAGAGATGAAGCACATCGATTTGCAATCAGTGCTCACAGATCAAAGAGAAAATCCAATTTATCAAAATCTCTTTTAGATCAAATTTCAGGAATTGGAATGATTAGAAAAAGAGCGTTATTGAATTTTTTCGGTTCAGCCAGAGCGGTCGAGGCTGCCAGTTTAGAAGATCTAAAATCTGTTGACGGTATTGAAGAAAATGTAGCAAAAAAAATATATGATTTTTTTCATGAATAGAATATTTTATTAAAATGAAAACACCAAATATACTTACACTTGGTAGAATTATAATTGTTCCATTTTTTGTTGCCTCTTTCTTTATTCCTGGTTTTTTTGGCGACTTAATCCCTTTTTTTCTATTTATTATAGCAAGTTTTACAGATTTTTTGGATGGTTTGTTGGCAAGACTTTTTAAAGAAGAATCAAAATTGGGTGAATTGCTTGATCCTATTGCTGATAAAATTTTAGTTTGTGCTGCTCTAACATTATTAATAATGAATGGAACTATCAATAATTATGAGGTCATTGCAGCAATTATTATTATAATCCGAGAAATAATTATTTCTGGTTTAAGAGAATTTTTAGCAAAGGTAAGTATATCTGTTCCTGTAAGTAGACTTGCAAAAATTAAATCATTTTTTCAAATGTTGGCTATTTCAATATTATTAACTGGTGACTCTGGAAATAAATTTTTCAATTTTTATGATTATAATGCCTCCGATATTGGTATAATTTTACTTTGGCTTTCTGCTTTTTTAACTTTATATACTGGTTATGGTTATATGGCTAAAGGTATAGATAAAGCATTTGAAGAGAATAATTAATTAATATGAAATTAACAGAAATAAATTTAAGAGAAAAAGAATTTCATAATAAACTGCACTCAGGCACGGGAAAAAGAAAAGAAAGTTTTTTTTATAAAGCTTTATCAAATGTTTATACAGACTTTTTTGATATTTTGTTAAAACTTGCACCAAAAAAAGAGGTTTTGGATTTTGGTTGTGGAACTGGATCCTATGTAAAAAAAGTAGCAAGCTTTAAGCCAAAAAAAATCATTGGTATTGACATCTCTGAAAACTCTATAGAAAAAGCAAAAAAAAATAATTCTGAAAATATAAACATAACTGATTTCAAAGTTGGAAATTGTGAAGATACAAAGCTAGGTTCTGAACAATTTGATTTAGTTTACGGTTCGGCAATTTTACATCACCTAGAATTCAATAAATCTCTTGATGAAATACATCGATTATTAAAAATTAATGGTTCATTAGTGTTTATCGAACCCATGGCAACGAATCCATTTATAAATTTTTACAGATTTTTAACTCCAAAATCTAGATCTAAAGATGAACACCCTTTAACAGACAAAGACTTAGAATATATTAAATCTAAATTTGGCAATTTTAAAATAAGGTATTATGGGTTTTTTACTTTAGTTTTTATTTTATTGTATAGATCCCCCGATTCTAAAATATTTAAATTTTTAAAGAAAATAGATCATATTTTTTTAAATAATAATTTTTTTAAAGGTCTAGCTTGGACAG
>JAYPCI010000005.1:37997-60151 GCA_038124645.1 Candidatus Pelagibacteraceae bacterium | reverse complement strand
GGAAAGAATTCGTACGATATTATTGAGAGAAAAAGCAAAAAAACAAAGTTTACTGCGACAAGAGTGGATCTAGTTTTTGGCTCAAATTCTATACTAAGATCATACGCTGAGGTTTATGCACAAGACGATAACAAAGAAAAATTTGTTAAAGATTTTGTAGCAGTTTGGACGAAAGTAATGAACGCTGACAGAGTTGATATAAAAAAAACAAACTAGTAAAAATTAATGAGTACACAAACTTTTTCTGATTTTAAAAAAATTGATGGTGTTAAATTTGATATCATTAAACTTCAAGAGTCTTTGAAAAAAGTTTTAGAAAAAAAAGGTTTTAGCACCCTTGGTATAAGTCATTTTGGTGCGATACCACTAAATATGATCCCGGGGGACAAAAGTTCTATTGATGGACATAAAGTAAGAGGGACTTACTGGACCTATCCAGATAGTTCAGGAAAAGAGGCAAAAAGAGATACCGAAATAGACGAGACTAAGTACACGGAATTAACCTCAGATTTTGTAGGGACTTATTTTGAAGAAGTTTATAATACTTTAAAAAGCAAATATAAGTTAGGTAGAGTTAGATTACTTTTAAAAGAACCTAGATCAACATTAAGTTGGCATAGAGATCCTGAACCAAGACTACACATACCTATTATTACTAATCCTGGATGTATAATGGTAATAGAAAATGCAGCTAAACATATGCCTGCAGATGGTTCTGCTTGGATAACAAATAATACTAAGTATCATAATTTTTTTAACGGCGGCGAAGAGAATAGAGTGCATTTAGTCGCCTGCGTTTTGGAAAATCCTTTTGAGAAAACTAATTAATCAATTATTATAAATAAGTCATGACAGAATTTTCAACCGGAATGTTCGAAGCCATCCGGCAAATTTATAGAGCAAATAGAGGCTCGATACTAAGAACCATAGTTTATACTTTAGGACATTTTGCAATTGCAATCATAGTCTTAAAGGCAGTAGCCGACGTCACATTTTGGGAAGCGTTAACTGACGCGATCGTAGAACCATTAGCTAACTCTGTTTGGTACTTTATGTTAGACAAATTTTGGGCATCAAAATCTCAAAGTAAAAAAAAAAGAAGAAAAAAAAATTAACCTAAATTACCTTCTAAATTCTTTCTTTGTGTCCATCCAGTTACTTCATCAGCAGTTACTTTACACCAATTTAAATTACATTTTTTAATTAAAAACAATTTGCCCTTCTCTGCTATTGCAAGTGGTTTGGAATAAATTGTGTTACTGGAATAAATATAGGTATTATCTTCAGTTACTAAAGCTGATTTTTTTTTTGACAACTGAGTTGTATGTATCCAACCTGTATTATTTTCATGGTCTTGAATTTTTTTAAAATTTTCAAAATTATCAATAATCTGTACCGGTAGATATTTTTTCTGGTAATATAATTTTACAGGATGATCAAAAGATGGGCCTTGTCTTAAATTTACTTTATCATTCCTTAGTGACATAAAATCCTCATTAGCAATCAATGGTTTTATGCTAAAAGTCAAAAAAATTAGTGAGTAAATTAGTTTATTATACATTTTTTTTTACAATTAGAATTTTTAGTAATTTTAACCTCTCTAAAAGTATAATTTAAAGAGTTAAATATTTTAATAGTAGCATGTTTTTTTTTATTTTTATTTAAAATAAAATTTAAAACTTCGTTTGCTTGTAAGAGACCAGCTATCCCAGCGTTAGTAGGCATGATACCTTCAGCATCACATTTAATGTCGTCAAAAGGCTTTTCTGGCATAAAGCATCTAAAACAAGTATTATTTTTCTTAAAATTAAAAAAAAATATTTGGGCATCAAATTTATTAATTGCAGCTGAGATCAAAACTTTATTATTTTTTTGGCAATATTTATTAATAGTAAATCTAGTGGTAAAGTTATCCGAACAATCGCATATAATGTCATATTTATCTAAAATTTTGTCGATATTATTGTTATCTAGTTTAAAGTTAATATCTTTAATCTTAATATTTTGATTAATCTTTAGTAATTTTTTTTTTACTAATTTAGTTTTACTTTGACCTATCTCATTCTCGTTGAATAATACTTGTCTATTTAAATTAGAATACTCAACTTTATCATGATCTATTAATGCAAGATTAAGAATACCAGAGCTTGCTAAATATAGGGCTAAAGGACAACCTAAACCACCCAAACCAACTATTGCAATTTTACTAGAGAAGATCTTTTGTTGACCATTTAAACCAACTTCTTTTAAAATTATTTGTTTTTCAAATTTCTTATAATTTTTTAAATTGATCTTATTCATTTGATGCCAGTAGAGCCAAATCCACCTTCACCCCTTTCGGTTTGACTCAAATCTTCAACTTCTTCAATAGTTGCGTTGATAACTGGACACATTACCATTTGCGCAATTCTGGTATGTTTAACAATTTTAAAATTATCTTTTCCCAAATTTATAAGTATTACTTTAATTTCACCTCTATAATCCGCATCAATAGTACCTGGTGAATTGACAATACTAATGCCATTTTTTGCAGCTAATCCAGATCTTGGTCTTACTTGAATTTCATATCCTTTAGGTACCGCAAGAGCAATACCAGTAGGAACAATTTGATGTTCCCCAGGTTTGAGTATTTGATCTTCATCAATATCAGCATATATGTCCAGTCCAGATGATCCTGCTGTTTCATACTTAGGTAGTGGGAGATTTTTATTTAGTCTTTTAATTAATATTTTGCTCATTAATTAAAAAATGATTTATAACTTTTTCAGTTATTTTTCTTGCAATTAGTCTTTTTGAATTTTTTGTTACTTTTTCCTCAGGTTTATCTTTTGCAAAAATAGTGATCTCATTAAAATCACTACCAAAACCAATATCTTTTCGAGAAATATCATTTGCAATTATATAATCACAATTTTTCTCAATTAATTTTTTTTTTGCATTTTCCTTTAAATTATTGGTTTCAGCTGCAAAACCTATTAGTAATTTTGGTCTTTGATTGCTGGAACCTAAATATTGCAAAATGTCCACATTCCTTTTTATTTGAATATTATTGGTTTCTTGCTCTTTTTTAATTTTTTTGTCTGAAGGAAACACTGGCACAAAATCACTTACCGCTGCAGCACAAATCGCTATATCAACAGGTAGTTTATTTTTGACTTCTTCAAGCATCTCTTTTCCTGAAACTATTTCTTTTACAGCAAAGTTAGTAGAATAGTTTAACTTTGTATTTCCTGATATTAATGTGGTTTCAATACCAAGTTTGTTTAGTTCATCGGCAATAAAGTATCCTTGCTTACCACTAGACTCATTTGAGATAAAACGCACAGGATCTATATATTCTCTTGTACTACCAGAGGTCACAAGAGCTTTTAATTTTAATTTTTTAAGCATGTCTCTTTTATAAAAATAATCTTTTATAAAATTGTGTATGTCATCAGGAGTAGACATTTTACCTTTACCATATTCACCACAAGCCATATCACCTGTGTCAGGACCTTGGAATAAGTAACCATTTTTTAATAAAGTATTTATATTATTTTTTGTGGCATTATTTTCCCACATACGAACATTCATTGCAGGAACAAAAGTAATATCTTTGTCTGAAGCCAATATCACTGTAGAGGCAAGGTCATCAGCTACACCGTTAGCAACTTTACTCATCAAGTTTGCTGTAGCAGGTGCTGCAACTACAAGATCAGCCCATCTAGAAAGTTCGATATGATCTATTTTATTATTTGATTGATCAAATAGATCTTCATAGACATTGCCGCCAGAGAGTGTCGAAATTGAGAGAGGCGTCAAAAATTCTTTGCCACTTTTTGTCAAAATAGTTTTTATTTCTACATTGTCTTTTTTTAGCAGCCTAATTAAATCAAGAGTTTTATAAGCCGAGATACCACCGCTTATAATTAATAAAATTTTTTTATTTTTTAAGTTATCCATTTAAAATATTAAGTTTATTAAAATGATAGAACCTAAGACTAAAATAATAAAATTGTTTCTAAACATTTTAAATTTCTGTTTTTCTAACTCAAGTTGAGTATGATTTCCAGTGTTTAAATTAATTTTTCCTTCAGCAATCATCTTCAATGCATAATTCGCTCTATCTAAGAAACTAGGCAAATCAGGAATTTTTTCCAAAAGTTCTTTAGAAAGTCTTATAGCTCTATTAATATTGGTTTTAGGACTTTTGTAATTCTTTAACCAGTCCTCTAGGATTGGCTTTGAAACCTCCCATATATTTGTCTCCGGATAAATTTTTCTTGCTACCCCCTCAACAACGACCATAGTTTTTTGCAGTATCAATAATTGAGTTTGAGTATGCATATTGAATTTTTCAGTAACTTTAAAAAGTTGTGCTAATAAATTACCACCAGAAATATCTTTTATTTTTTGTCCAAAAATAGGTTCACCTATCGAACGTAATGCTTGTGAAAATTCATCAATTGAAGTTTCTTTTGGTATTAATCCCGCTTCTAGGTGAACTTCAGCTACTTTTTTATAATCCCTTTGAATAAAACCATAAAGAATTTCAGCTAAATAACGCCTATTATTTTCATCAATTCTACCCATGATCCCAAAATCGACTGGAATTAAATTTCCAGTTTTATCTATAAACAGATTACCCTGATGCATATCACCATGAAAGAAACCATCTCGAACTGCTTGTTTTAAAAAACTCTGAATTACATCTGCTGCTAATTTTTTTTTATCAATAGCGTTAGTTTCTATGAAAGCCATATCTCTTATGGATGAACCAACTATCCTATCTAAAGTAAGCACTCTTTGGCTTGTAAAATCCCAGTAGATATTAGGAACAATAAAATTATTATCATTTTTAGTATTTTCCAATAGTTCGTTGGCTGCAGCTGCCTCAAATCTTAAATCCATTTCTACGCTTGTAATCTCCCTCAAAAGATACACCGTTTCAATTAATCTTAATCTTCTAGTCTTAGGTAGAAATAATTCGGCAATATTTGCAAGTAACATTAAAGCTTCCAATTCCTCATTAAATTTTTTTTCAATGCCGGGTCGCAAAATTTTAATAGCAACTTCTTTTGTATCACCCTCAGCATTTAAAACTTTGGCAAAATGGACTTGCGCAATGGAGGCGGCAGCAACAGGTTCTGTTATGTCTTTAATTTTGTTAAAATTTTCTATACCAATTTCTTTTTTTAGGATCTCTTTTGCTTCATACATAGAAAATGGTGGCAGCTTATCTTGAAGTTTTTCTAATTCATCAGCTAGGTTCGCACCTATTATATCTGGTCGTGTCGCTAAAAATTGTCCTAATTTTATAAAAGTCGTTCCCATTTCTTGTAAAGCTACAGATATTTTTTCACCAGCACTTAAGTTGACATTTTTTAGTGAATTATTCTGATTAAAATTTAGTATTTTGAAAAACCATTTTATTGGTGTTGGTAATTGATGATATTCCTCAACTATTTCAATAATGCCTGATTTTGCTAACTTGTATGATATTTTAAAAATTAAAATTAATTTTTTAATCATATTAATATTTCCACCCTGAATAAATTGTAGCTATTCCAAAAGATAAAGTTCTGGTTTCTATTTGCTTAAATCCTGCATCTTGCATTTTCTTTTTAAATTGATTTTGATTATCAAACTGCTCAATACTCCTAGTAAGATATTCATATGCACTAAAATCTTTAGAAATTATTTTTCCCATTAATGGTATTATTTTAGAATATCTTTGATAAAAATAATTTAGAATTTCATTATCAATTTTTGAAAATTCTAGGCATAAAAAACGTCCACCAGTTTTTAAAACTCTTAATGCTTCTCTCAAAGCATTGGGAACGTTGCTTACATTTCTGATACCAAAACTAATTGTATAATAATCAAAAGTATCATCTTTAAATTTAAGCTTTTCTGCATAATAGCGATGCCATACAATATTTTGATAGTTCAATAATTTTTTCTTTCCGGTGGCAAGCATTTTTTCGTTGGGTTCAACACAAAAAATTGAAGACTTGCCATTTGTAATTTTATTAAATTTTAATGCCAAATCCCCCGTACCTGCTGCTACGTCAATTAAATAACTTTTTTCAATTGGATTCATCCATTGTATTAATTCATCTTTCCAAAGTCGATGAACTCCAAAAGAAAGGACATCATTCATAAGATCATATTTTTCATGAACACGTGAAAATACCTGATCCACATACTGTGTTTTATTTGTGTTGTTAAATTTCATTTTATAAAATAATCACATATTTATGCCAGAATTACCAGAAGTAGAAATAGTAAAAAAAACACTGATAAAATATCTAGTTAATCAAAAGGTTTCAAAAGTAGAAATTTTAAATAAGAAACTGAGATATACTATTCAAAATCAACTAAAAAAATTGGTTGGAAAAAAAATTTTAAAAATAGACAGAAATGCAAAGTTTATTTTAATTAGATTTACCGATGACTTAAACCTCATTACGCATTTTGGAATGACCGGTAAATACTTAGTGCTTGATAAATATCAAACATTGCATCGAACTAGTTTTTTTTATCAAATTACTCAGAGGCTCCAGAAACATGATCATTTAGTCATAACTTTTCAAAATAAGACAATATTAATTTATAATGATATTAGAAAATTTGGTTTCATAAAACTAATTCATTCACGAAATCTTCTGACAGATAATCATCTAGTTAAAATTGGACCAGATCCATTATCAAAAAAATTTAGTTCTAATTATTGTTTAGATTACTTGAAAGCTAAAAATAAGAATATTAAAAACATGTTGCTAGATCAATCTTTCGTTGGAGGGATTGGTAATATTTATGCAAGCGAAATATTGTTTAAAAGCAAAATCCACCCTCAGCGAAAATGTTCAACAATAACGCCAACTGAAATAAAAAAAATAATCTATTTCTCAAAAAGTGTACTAAAAAAATCAATACGACTTGGAGGATCTTCGATTAAAAACTACACAAATAGTGAGGGTCAAAAAGGTAAATTTCAAAGAGAATTTAATGTCTATTCTAGAGAAAAAGAGAGATGTGTGACCAAAAGCTGCAAGCACAAAATATCCAAAATTATTATTGCTGGGCGATCGACTTTTTATTGTCAAAATTGCCAACATAAATGAAGTTGACCACTTAATTATAAATATATATATATTCGGCGATGCCAAATAAATCTGCAGCAATAAAAAGACTTAGAAGAGTAGTCAAGCAAACTAGCGTAAATAAAATACGTAAAAGCAAATATCGAGCTGCACTAAAAAAAATGGACAAACTTCTAAACAGCAAAACTTCCGCAGACGCAAAAAAATACTATCCAGAATTTCAATCAATTCTCATGCAAGTTGCAAAACACGGTACTATAAGTAAAAAAGCCGCAGCACGTAAAGTAAGCAGAGTTTCAAAAAAAATCCAGAACTTAAAAAAATAACAATTCGAAGTTGATTCAAAATAAATTTCGAACACATATTAATTTTTTTTTATGTCTTTAAAACTAGATCTAGTTAATTATTTTTTTTAGTTGCAGAATTCTATTTCAGGTTAAAAAGACTTACATTTATTTTTTGTTTTTCCCTTAAAAGGTTATTGATAATTTTTTTTTTAGGTTTAGATGTGGATTTCTCAAATGAATTCTAATAATTTATCAAAAAACAACTTTGTACTTGAGGAAGAAAGCATAATTAACTGGAGTCAAGTGCAATTAAGCTTCCAAAAAAATTTTGGTTTAGAGATATATAATAGCTGGTTAAGCAAGCTCTCCCTCATTAATGAATATCATGATTATTTAGTGCTAGAGGTACCGACAAAATTCTTTAGAGATTGGATTGTTTCAAGATACCTAGATAAAATCTTAGAAGAAATTAAGAAAAATAAGCAAAGTATCAATAGAATTGAATTTAAAGTTGCAGAAGATCTTAGAAACACCGAACATTTACATCAACCATTCAAGGCAAATGTTAGAGACATCGAAAGTTCTTCAATCAACTATAATCGACTTAATCCAAAACTTAACTTTGATAACTTCATCGAGGGTGAAAGTAATAAAATCGCTCTGAATTCTGCTAAACGCATATGTGAAAATTTGAATCAATATAATCCGCTTTATATTTATGGTGGGGTTGGACTTGGAAAAACTCATTTACTTAATGCTATTGGATTAGAGTTAAAAGATCGATCAAATGTCATGTTTATTTCAGCGGAGCGATTCATGTATCATTTTATTAAATCAATTAAAAAAAATGACATGTTAAATTTTAAAGATCTGATTAGAAAGTCAGCAGTATTTATAATTGACGACATACAGTTTTTAAGAGGAAAAGAAGGTCTACAAGAAGAATTTTTTCATACATTTAATAGCTTAATTGAAAAAAATTCACAAATAATTGTTTCAGCAGACAGGTCTCCGAATCAACTTGAAAAGGTTCAAGAAAGAATCAAATCCAGATTGTCAGGAGGTTTAGTAGTAGATATTTCACCACCTGATCTTGAGTTAAAGAAAAAAATATTAATTAATAGAATTGAAAACTATCAAAACGAATTCAAAGAAAGTGTAACTATTTCAGACGATATACTTAATTATTTAGCTAATGAGGTAACAACTAATATAAGAGAACTTATTGGGGTTTTAAATCGTATTTTAACTTTTAGCAGAGTTCATAAAAAAGATTTATCTATAAATGAATGCAAGCAGATTATTAAAGATGTCTATAATCAAACAAAAGTATTAACCATTGATAAAATACAAACTGTTGTTGCAAAATATTATGACTTAACTCTAAATGATATGTTGTCACAACGACGATCAAGACCGCTTGCTAGGCCTAGACAAATTGCGATGTATTTGTCTAAACAATTAACGACGAGATCTTTGCCTGAAATTGGACGAAGGTTTGCCAATCGTGATCACACCACAGTAATTCATGCTGTTAAAACTATAAACAAGTTTTATGAACAGAACGATGAAATTAAAAATGATGTAAACAAAATCAAGACTTTGCTTTTAGAACATTAGTTGAATGAAGTTTTCCATAAATAGAGAAGTAATTTTAAAATCACTCAGTGGTTTGCAAGGAGTAGTGGAACGAAAAAATACTTTGCCTATCTTATCTAATGTCTTGATTTCAGTATTAAATAAAAAACTTACTATTAAAGCTACTGATTTAGAGATTCTTTTCACAGATGAAATCAGCGATGTTTCTGTTGATCAAGATGGTTCAACAACTACTTCTGCGTCTATTCTTTATGATGTGATTAGAAAAAGTCCCGCGGACAGTAAAATTATATTCGAAATGAAAACAAATAATAAGTTGGGTATAAATTGTGAAAATTCTAAATACCAATTGTTATGTTTATCTCCTGAAAATTTTCCAAATTTTGCGGAGGATGTGAATGATAATAATCTTGAACTTAAAAGCACTGAACTTTTAAAGTTACTTAATAAAACAAAAATATCAATGTCTAATGATGATAGTCGGCATTATTTGAATGGTGTTTTTTTTCATGAAATTGAAAAGAATGGAAAAGTTTTTTTAGCATCAGCCTCTACTGATGGACATCGACTATCTTTTAGCAGTATTGAAATAGCAACCAAAAAAAGTTTTACTCCATTTATTTTGCCTAAAAAAACAGTTTTCCAACTAATTCAATTAATCGACGACAAAAATGAAATAATTAAAATATTTTTTTCAGATAACAAGATTAAATTTAAGATTAAAAACACAACTCTTACCTCAAAGGTTATCGATGGCAAATTTCCTGATTATCGTCAAGTTGTACCAAAAAATAACACCAATACGTTAATTGCTTCTATGACTAAATTTAATGATGCGATTGAAAGAGTTATTTCGGTTTCGTTAGATAAAAAGGAAGGTATTAGACTAAAAGTAGATAAAGATAAGATCGAGCTGTCAGTAAATAGTGCGAATACGGGAGAAGGAAATGAAATTATTGATGTAAATTATAAAAACGATCCTTTGGAAATCAGTTTCAACTCAAGATATTTGTTAGAAATTGCTTCTCAAATTCAAGATGCCAACATTAAGATGAATTTTTTGGACTCCTCGTCACCTGCTTTAATTGAGGATGCTAAAGACAAAAGTTCATTTTTTGTTTTAATGCCGATGAAAATTTAAAATTTAATCATTTTAGATTTTTTTTTTTAATTTGATCTTATTAATGTTGATATATAACCCTTATTAGACTGTTCGTAATCGGCTGATTTTATTTAATAGGTGAAAAGTGATATAATAAATAATTCCAAAAATGGTTAATTCAGATAAAAAACAAAGTTTGAAAGAAAAAAATTATAGCGCAGACTCGATCAAAGTCTTAAAAGGCTTAGATGCCGTTCGTAAAAGACCTGGCATGTACATAGGCGATACAGATGATGGATCTGGTCTACACCATATGGTTTTTGAAGTCGTCGATAACTCTGTCGATGAAGCATTGGCAGGACATTGTAAAAATATTTTTGTCACTTTGCATAAAAACAATTCCGTTTCAGTAGAAGATGATGGTAGAGGAATACCGATAGACATACACAAATCTGAAAAAAAACCAGCAGCGGAAGTAATAATGACCCAACTTCATGCTGGAGGTAAATTTGACCATGATTCATACAAAGTTTCTGGAGGATTACACGGCGTAGGCGTATCGGTAGTTAATGCTTTATCTGAAAATTTAGACTTAACAATTTACCGAGATGGTAAAGAATACTCAATTTCATTTGAAAATGGTAATACAAAAAAATCACTCAAAGTTGTAGGTAAGACAAAAAAAACAGGTACAAAAATTAATTTTCTTGCTTCTAAAGAAATTTTTTCTTCAATTAAATATAGCCCTTTTGTTATTCAAAAAAGACTACAAGAACTTGCTTTTTTAAATAAAGGTATAATTATTAAATTAGTTGATGAAACGGCAGCAAAAACAAAAGAATTTTCATATAAATATGATGGAGGAATTTTAGAATTTGTAAATTATATTAACCAAAAAAAACCTCAACTCATAAACAAAAATGAGAAAGTTGTTTTCAAAAATCCAATTTTTATTTCTGGAAACAAACAAGATATTAATATTGAATGTGCCTTAGAGTGGAACGCTGGTTTTTCCGAAGATGTTTTAGCTTTTACAAATAATATTAATCAAAAAGACGGGGGCACCCATCTGCTAGGATTTAGAACTGCTTTAACTAGAATAATCAATAAGTATGCTGATGATAATAATTTAACTAAAAAAAACAAAGTAAATATCTCGGGTGATGATGTTAAAGAGGGTTTGACCGCAATTGTTTCAATTAAAATGCCGGACCCTAAATTTTCATCACAAACAAAAGATAAACTAGTTTCATCTGAAGTTCGAAATGTAGTAGAAACAATAGTTAGTGAAAAAATTTCGACTTGGTTTGATCAAAATCCATCAGTATCAAAAGCAGTATTAGAAAAAATTATTCAAGCTGCTGTCGCACGTGATGTTGCTAGAAAAGCACGTGATAACGTCAGAAGAAAAGGCTCGTTTGAGCTCACAGGCTTACCTGGAAAGTTAGCAGATTGTCAAATATCAAAGAAAGAGGGGACTGAACTATTTATTGTTGAGGGAGACTCAGCGGGCGGATCAGCAAAACAAGGAAGGAACAGAGAATTTCAAGCAGTGTTACCTTTGAGAGGAAAAATTTTAAATACATATGTAAAAAATGGAAAAAAAAATGGAAATGGCATAGACAATGAAACGAAAATACTATCAAAAATGATGTCGTCTAATGAAATAGTTACTCTTATAAACGCGCTTGGTACTGGCTCTAAAAATTTTAATTTAGAAAATCTTCGCTATGATAAAATAATTATTATGACTGATGCTGATGTGGATGGTTCACATATAAGAACTCTTTTGTTAACATTTTTTAACAATCATCCGTTTAATCAACTTATAGAGGGAGGACATTTATATCTTGCACAACCTCCATTATTTAAAATTACAAAAGGTAGTAAGAGCTTTTATGTCAAAGATGACAGTGAACTAGAGGATAAAATTATTAGTTCTTCCGATATTAATCTTAAAACTGTTAAAAAAAGTTCGGGAGAATATAAAAAATTTATAGAAGAACAAAAAAAGAAATTAACTATTCAACGGTTCAAAGGTTTAGGTGAAATGAATCCTGAAGAACTGTGGAATACAACACTTGACCCAGAAAATCGGACTTTATTAAAAGTTCAATACTCAAAAGGCAAAAAAGAAGCATCAAAAGAGGATCAAAAAATCATCGACATCTTGATGGGTGATGAAGTGGCGCCTAGAAAAGATTTTATCATTAATAATGCTCTAGAGGTAGTAAACTTAGACATTTAAATCAAAATGAAGTTATCTAATTTTTTTAAGGTTGAAGATATACTTCACCTAGATAAGAAAACCCTATTAAATCTAAGATGGATTGCTCACATAGGTCAAATTTTAACAATATTGACAGTGTTTTATTTAATTGGTTTCGATCTTCCTTTGTTATTGCTGCTCGGAATAATTGGATTGGGTATTTTAACAAACTTATTTATTTTGTTTCAATTTAAACAAAATATTATTAGTGAAAAAATTTCAATTTTCATTTTGCTTTTTGATTTAACACAAATATCATTTTTACTTTATTTGACTGGAGGAATTTTAAATCCATTTTTGATTTTAATAATTGTACCTTCTATTGTGTCTTCAACTTTTCTGAGTGTAAGAGCTACTGCAATCATGGTATTAGTGACAATTTTCAGTTTAATAATGTTAACTTATTTTCACCAACCCCTTCCAGGATCTAATCTTTACGGATTTAATATGCCTAAAATTTTCATACTTGGTATATTTTTATCTGTTTTTATCTGTTTAATCTTTTTAAGTTATTTTGGTGTACGTTTCTCACTAGAAACTAAAAAAAGAGACAAAGCATTTAATAAATTACAAGAATTAATTGCAAATGAGCATGAAGTGTATTCTTTAGGTAGCCAGGCAGCAGCAGCAGCACATTCTTTAGGCACGCCTTTATCAACCATAAATGTTATCGCTGCCGAACTTAAAAAAGAATTATCAGGTAATAAAAATGTATTGAAAGATATTGATTTATTAATTAGTCAGACAGAACGCTGTAAAAAAATTCTTAAAGCAATTTCACAAAATGAATTGTTGAATGATCAATTCCTTGACCAAGTTAATTTAGAGCAAATATTAAGTGAGATTATTAAGTCTTATGAAGAAACAACTTCCAAAAAAATGCACTTAGATCTTGAGCAAGATCATAATAAAATTACAATAAAAAAAATACCAGAATTAATTTATGGTTTGAGAAATTTTATTGGGAATGCAGTAAAATTTTCCAATGAACATGTTTATATTAATTTAATAACAAATAATAAACAAATTATGATTATTATAAGCGATGATGGTCCAGGATTTCAAAATGATGTTATAAATTCAATAGGCGATCCATATCTTAAATCTACCTCAGGTAACTTGGGTATCCAGAATAAATCTGGTTTAGGGCTAGGAACTTTTTTAGGAAAAACTCTTTTAGAAAAATTAGGTGCAAATTTACACTTTAGCAATTTAGAGCAAAAACAAGGAGCCAAAGTTGTTATTACTTGGCAAACTACTTCATTCAAATCTCTTTTTTAAATTCAAATATATAAGAAATAATTTTATAAACTAATTTAGCAACTAAGAAATTATAGGCATCAAAATTTTTTATAGGGGAAAGTTCAACAATATCTCCACCGACTACATTAGATATTTTGCAAACATTTTTTAAAATTTGAAGTGTTTCATCCCAAAATAATCCTCCAGGCTCAGGTGTTCCTGTTGCCGGCATAATGCTAGCATCAAAGGCGTCAACATCAAAAGTAATATAAACATTTTTTTGTTTAAGGTTTTTATAAAGTTCCGGTAGATCCCAATTTTTTTTATTATTTGCCCAAAAAATTTTAACTCTATTTTTATTATTTTCATAATATCTCATCTCGTTCTTTGAAAGGTTTCTTATGCCGATTGAAATAACATCAATATTATTATAGTCCAGACATCTTTTGATTGCCGATGCATGTGAATTTTTCTCACCTTCATATTCATCTCTTAAATCAGCATGCGCGTCAAAGTGCACTAATGTAAGTCTTTTTAACTTTTTAGAAAAAGGTTTAATTGAACCTGGTGTTATAGAGTGTTCACCACCAAGAATAATTGGAATCTTTTTACTTTCTATAATATTATTATTTATCTCGGCTATTTGATTTAAAGCATCTATAATTTTATTTTTAATTTTAAACGGTTTTAAAGTTTGGATCCCAATTTCTCTATATGGTTCTTTATTAAGTTCTTCATCGAATAATTCTACTTGGTGTGAAGCTTTAATAATTTCTTGAGGTCCATTTTTAGTTCCTTTACCATAACTTACAGTTTTTTCTAAACCAAATGGCACAACTACAATTTTTGGTTTTGTTTGATACAGAGCATCATATCCCAAAAATCCTTTTTTTTGGTCTAAGAACATCATTGACTAAATAAATTTTGGAAATTTTTACGCTGTCTTTGTTCCCAATGTTTTCGATGATAAGCATCACTAGCAATCAATGGTAGCACGCTGGTAGCTTCTGCAAAAACCATTTGCTCCATAGTTGTATCAACCTTGCCCCAAGAGCTTGCTTCTTTTAAAGTTGAACTGCTGCATGCACCGTCTCTAGTATCAGCTACGGTAATTTGAATAGCATATTTATGCATATCAACATTTTTACCTAACAATTCAGCACAAACGACAGTGTCTTGAACGAAATTCTTTGGAACACCACCACCTATCATCAGCAATCCAGAGTCTTTAGATTTTAACTTAATTTCGGTTAATTCTCTAAATTCTCTTATGCTATCGATTGTAATATGATTGTGAGGGTTTTGCTCTTGATGCATAACTAAACCAAATCCGGCAGAACTATCTGTAAAAGCAGGGCAGAATATAGGAACATTATGATCATAAGCCATCTCTATTAAAGAGTCCTTCTTTTTGGCGTGTTTTTTAAGATATTTTCCAAGTTCTTTTATAAACTCTCTAGAGGTATATGATTTTGGTTTAAGTGTGTTTGCAATTTCACAAATAGTCTTGTCGCATTTTTGTAAATCTTCTTCATCTATATAAGTATCATAAATTCGATCGATATAATTGTCTCTTAATACATTATCATTTTGAAATTGATCTCCTTGGTAATGTTTGAAACCTAAAGCCTCAAAAAAATCCATATCAATGATAGAAGCACCTGTAGAAACTATAGCATCCACCATATTGTATTTGACTAAATCTGAATAAAGATTCATACAACCCGCAGCAGAAGTTGAACCTGCTATAGTTAAAAAGATCGTGCAGTCTTTGCTTTTTAGCATTTCATTATAAATTTTAGCTGCTTTAGCTGTATCACGAGAGGTGAATGACATTTTACTCATCGAATCTATTATTTGTCTAGCGTCAAAGCTTTTAATATCAATATGTTCAACTGGTTTTTTTAAGAACGAGCTTTTATTATTCTCTGTTCTTTGACTTTTGTCGGTCATTTTGAAATTAGGCAACTTGGAAGTTAAGTTGCTTATACTCTAAATCATACATTGATAAAATTGGCTTATCAGAAACTTCACAAATATTATTGGAATAAAAACCATTAAAATCAGTTCTAAATGTTAATCCATATGCTCCTAATTGACCAATTTCAATATAGTCACCTTCTTTAATATTATTTGGTAAAAGAAAAGGTCCTTTCATGTAATCTAAACTATCGCAAGTAGGTCCATAAAAAGAAAAAGCAGTTAATTTTTTAGATTGCATCCGCCCATTGCTAATCATTTTTGTTGGCATTACAAAGTTTGGAACACCAGCATCAAATAAAGTGCCGTAAGTTCCATCGTTGATATAAAGTTTATTTTTTTTCTTTAAATTAACTTTAACTATTGTTGATCCACTTTCAGCTACGATTGCTCTACCGGGCTCACAAATTATATTGGGTAATTTTTCTAGTTTCAAATTATTGAGTGCAGTTTTGATTTCTTCAATATAGTGGCTTAGTGGCTCTGGATTTAAATCAGGATAAACAGAAGGAAATCCTCCACCTACATTTATTGTGTCAGGTATAATTTTTGTTTTTTTAATTATATTACCAATTTCAGCAATACCTTTTGTAAAAGAAATTTTATGCATACACTGCGAACCAACATGAAAGCTAATTCCTAGTTTTTGACTATGTGCTCGACTTAATCTTACAAGACCCAAAGCTTCACTAGGAGCAGCACCAAATTTTCTTGATAAATCAATTTCTGCATGTTCATTAGATATCGCTATTCTGACAAAAAGATTTAAGTCTTTGGCATTATTAGTTGCTTCTAAAATTTTAATAAGCTCATCTTTTGAGTCTAAAGCAAAATCTCGTATTCCAAAGTTAAAATAAGCTTCTGAAATATCTTTCTTACTTTTTACCGTATGCATAAAAAATAATTTCACATCTTGACTTATTTTTCTTAAAGTCTTGATCTCATTTAACGACGCTACATCGAAGTGATCAACTCCATTAGCTATAATCTGTTTTAAAACATTTTCATTTGGATTGGTTTTGACAGCGTAAAGAATCGTTCCAGGAAAATTTGATTTAAAAAAATTGACACTCTTTTTAATTGACTCTGGTCTTATGCAGTAGACAGGTTGATCTGGCTTTAAAGTATTTATAAGTTCTTCTACAGTGCTAAATTTTTGCATCTCTCCAATTTTTTCTTTTTGTTTCAGCGAACAAATTTAAAAAAATATTATAAAAAAAGCTCATTTAATTGCGATTTAAGTTTTTTTGACCTTAATGTAAAGAAAATAATTCATTTTTTAGCGGTTGATAATCTGCTGGCTCACAGCTATATTCAACTCATGAGATCTTCTACAACGCAACCGCCAGCCCTGACGCTGAAAGATTTTAGTGATAATTCACTACTCTTAGTTGACGATGATGATCCGTTCAGATCTAGATTAGCTAGGGCTATGGAGAAGAAGGGGTTCAAGATAACAGAAGCCAAAAGCGTAAAAGAGGGCATAAATGCAGTAAAAATGGCTTTACCTAGCTTCGCTGTGGTGGATTTGAGATTAGAGGATGGAAATGGACTGGACGTTATTAAAGAGATCCACAAACATAAAGCAGATAGTCGAATTGTTATGCTGACTGGTTACGGGAATATACCTACGGCTGTAGCGGCAGTCAAAGCAGGTGCCATTGATTATCTGGCTAAACCTGTGGATGCTGATGATGTGGAGGCAGCGCTTTTAGCCTCCCCCGAATCAAAGGCAAAACCGCCTGAAAACCCAATGTCAGCTGATAGGGTTAAATGGGAGCATATCCATAGAGTTTATGAATTATGTAATCGAAACGTTTCTGAAACAGCAAGAAGACTAAAAATGCATCGAAGAACACTTCAACGTATTTTATCTAAGAGATCACCAAAATAGATTTAAATTATAAAATTTCTTAAATTTAACAAAAATTTACTAGCAAAGATCAGTATGAGAATTTTATAAAATTCTATTAATAAAAATGGTTTTGCTCCCAAAGCAAAAATTTCCATAAAACTTTTATCTAAACCAATAAATAACCATAACCAAATTAAGCCAAAAAGATACATGCTCGCTATAGATAATATTAGATATGAAAAGTTTTTAGAAAAACCATTTGAAGATTTTATATATCCCGCAATAAATGCTCCAAAAATAAAACCGAATAAATAACCACTTGTTGGACCCGCAAAATATATTGCTCCACCACCTTTTGCAAAGACTGGCAAGCCTATTAACCCTTCAAATAAATATAATACTACTGTAATTGTAGCTAGTTTGGTGCCCAAAATCATACCCAATAGCACAACTGCAAATGTCTGCATTGTTGCCGGAACTGGGCTAAAAGGAGTTTGAATTTTTGAGGATATCGCAAGTATTAAAGAACCTGTAATAACAAACAAAATTTTTTTTAAATTTTTTATATCTGATAATTTGTTTACAATTTCCATATGATTACCTTAAACATTTTTAATCAAAAATCTACTCTTTTGTTAGTTGCTTAAATACATCCTCTATATCGCCATCATCAGTAGTAATATCAGTAATATCGAGGTTATTTTTTTTTAATAATTCTATAATTTTACCAATACTCATATTCTTTTTATTTTGAACTATTAAAACCTCATTCTCATTAATTATTTTATAGTCCAAATTACCTAAATCTATTTTTTCAGAGGAAATTGAATTATTAAATTTAAATGTAATTTTCTTATTTTCTATTTTTTCAAGTAATTTTTGTGTGGTATCCAAAGCTATCAAGTTACCGTGATTAATAATTGCAATCCGATCACACATTTCTTGAGCTTCTAACAAATAATGAGTAGTTAGAATTATTGTTACACCTATTTTATTTAGTTCCTTAACATTTTTCCAAAGATTTTCTCTTAGTTCCACATCTACTCCTGCAGTGGGTTCATCTAATATTAAGATTGGGGGTTGATGGACCATAGCTTTAGCAATCAGCAATCTTCTTTTCATTCCACCTGACAAAGTTCTCGAATAAGAATTAGCTTGCTTATCCAAAGACACCATTTTCAATATATAATCTGTAATTCTATCTTTGTTTTTAACTCCATAGAGACCAGCTTGAAGTTCTAATAATTTTTTTGGGCTAAAAAAAGCATCAATATTTACTTCTTGCGGAACTATTCCTATCGATGCTCTCACTTGTCTAGGATTCTGATCAATATCAAAACCCCAAACATTAATTTGCCCAGATGATTTCATCACTGTTCCAGCCAAGATACTCAAGAATGTTGTTTTACCGGCACCGTTAGGACCTAATAAACCAAATATTTCTCCTTGATTAACATCAAAGCTTAAATCGTTGAGCGCTTTAGTATTTCCGAGCTTGTTTTTGTAGACTTTATTTAATTTTTCAACAGTTAAAGCGGTTTTGTTCATAAAAGGTAATTTTAAGTAGTAAATTTTAAGTTAATATATTTAAAAATGAAGACAATCAAAAAAAATCATTATTACCTAATTGACGGTTCAGGATACATTTTTAGAGCATACTATGCTCTACCACCATTATCACGCAAAAGCGATGGTTTGCCTACTGGTGCCGTGAGTGGTTTTTGTTCAATGTTATTTAAGCTTTTAGAAGATGTCAAAAAAGGCGAAGGAAAGTTTAAGCCTACACATTTTGCAGTTATATTTGACAGCGCTAGAAAAAATTTTAGAAATGAAATTTTTAAAGAATATAAGGCTAATAGAGCTGAAGCACCCGATGATCTAGTTCCCCAATTTGAATATATTCGAAAAGCTGTTGAAGCTTTCAGTTTACCAAGTATTGAAATGCAAAACTACGAAGCTGATGATTTGATAGCAACTTATACCAAAAAAGCTTTAGAGCGCGGTGACACAGTAACTATTGTTTCATCCGATAAAGATTTGATGCAATTGCTTCAAAAAGGTGTCAGACTTTATGATCCAATAAAAAATAAAGAATTAGGTGAAAAAGAGGTATTTGATAAATTTGGAGTAAAACCAGAACAAGTAATTGATGTTCAATCATTAGCAGGTGATTCCACAGACAACATTCCTGGTGTGCCAGGGATCGGAGTTAAAACAGCAGCTGAGTTAATTAATAAATATAAAAATTTAGATAATCTGCTCAAGAATGCTCATCAGATAAAACAAAACAAACGAAGACAAACTTTGGAGGAAAATAAAGATAAAGCTTTAATTTCTAGAGAACTAGTACGATTAAAAAATGATATCAATTTAAATGATGATCTATCTAGTTTTATACTGAAAGATCTAGATAAAAATAAATTATATGAGTTTTTAAGAGAGATGGAATTTAATAGGTTGCTCAGCCAAGTTATTTCTTATTATGGAGAACCATCAAAATCTAATACAGCTATTATTGAAGATAAAAGCAAAATAACTTTAAAAAATAACTATAAAAGTATAACAAAAATAAATTTATTTCATGAATTTATTAAAAAACTAAATAAACAAAAAGTAATTGCTTTTGATACTGAAACTACATCAATTAATCCATTACAAGCTGAACTAGTCGGTATTTCTCTATGTAGCGATGTTTCGGAAGCGTTTTATTTACCACTCAAACATAAAAATTCTGAAAACCTCGATTTAAAGGAAACCCTAAAGGAAATTAAAACCATCTTAGAGGATCCATCAAAAATTATAGTAGGTCAGAATATAAAATATGACATGTTAATATTGGACAAATACGATATTCAAATTGCCAACCCGCATGACACCATGTTGATGTCTTATACATTAGATGCTGGCTTAAATAGACATAATATGGATACTTTAGCTGAGATTCATCTAAGCCATAAATGCATCTCCTATAAAGAAATAACTGGAACCGGTAAAAGCAAAATCAATTTTGATGAAGTAGACTTAAAAACAGCAACAAACTATGCCGCTGAAGATGCACAAGTAACTTTAGCTCTTTATAATTACTTTTTAAAAAGATTAGATAAAGAAAAGATAAAAGAAATCTATGAAAATTTTGAAAAACCGATGCTTCAAATTCTTTGTGCAATGGAAAAAAAAGGCATCAAGGTTGACGAACAACAACTAAAAAAACTCTCAAGTTTATTCCAAAAGCGAATAGAAAATTTACAAAAACAAATTTATAAAATTGCTAATAAGGAGTTTAATATTGCCTCTACCAAGCAATTGGGTGAAATTATCTATAACGAATTAAAAATATCAAAACATAAAAAAACTAAAAAGGGCAGTTTAGCTACCAATTCAAATATTTTAGAAGATCTGGCATATGCCGGTCACGAGTTTCCCAAATTAGTAATTGAATGGCGGCAATTAGCAAAATTAAAAAGCACATATACTGAGGCACTGCAAGAGCATATTAATCCAAAGACAAAAAGAGTTCATACCTCTTTTTTATTAGCAGCTACTAATACTGGTCGATTAGCCTCCAGTGATCCTAATCTGCAAAATATTCCTATTAAGACTAATGAAGGCAAAGAAATAAGAAAAGCTTTTGTAGCGGACAAAGCTAACTGTTTAATTTCTGCAGATTATAGTCAAATAGAAATGAGAATATTAGCGGATCTTGCTGATGTAAAAGAGCTAAAAAAAGCTTTTAAAAATAATGATGATATTCATAGCATGACCGCGAGTGAAGTTTTTAATTGTCCGTTAAAACAAGTTGATGAGGAAATGAGAAGGAAAGCCAAAGCAATTAATTTTGGTATTATTTATGGAATTACCCAATATGGTTTAGCTAAACAATTATCAGTTTCAAATAGTGAGGCTTTAGAATTTATTGAGTCATATTTTAAAAAGTTTCCAGAAATTAAAAGTTATATGAATGCTACTATCAAAACTTGTAGAAAAAATGGCTATGTATCAAACATTTTTGGTAGAAAAATACACTTACGCGGGATCAATGATAAAAACTTTAGCGTTAGAAGTTTTCAAGAGCGTGCAGCAATTAATGCTCCTATACAAAGTTCTGCCGCAGATATTATAAGAATTGCAATGATCAACATTTTTAATAATAAAAAAATTAAACTTGATGAGTCTAAAATGCTACTTCAAATTCATGACGAACTCGTTTTTGAGTCTACTCAGGATAATATTAAGCAGCATATAGAGCAGATAAAACATAGTATGGAGTCGGCTGGCTCATCCCAATTTCATAAATTTAGTATTCCATTAAAGGTCAATGTCAATTATGGTAGTAACTGGGATGATGCACACTAAAATTAAAGTCAAAATTTTGACATTAATTTAGTTAAAAATTAGATATGCCAAACACGATTGCTTTAGTAGATGATGATAGAAACTTACTGACCTCTATAAGTATTGCTCTTGAAAAAGAGGGATTTAAAGTGCAAACCTATATTGATGGTGAAACTGCCCTTCAAGGGCTAACAAGAAATCCTCCTGATCTTGCAGTTATCGATATTAAGATGCCAAGAATGGATGGAGAAGAACTTTTAAAAAAACTAAGAAAAAAAATGTCAATTCCCATAATTTTTTTAACTTCAAAAGATGAAGAAGTTGATGAATTGTTAGGACTTAAACTTGGAGCAGATGATTTTGTTAAAAAATCAGGCGGTTTTTCAATGAAAGTTCTCGTTGA
>JAYPCI010000005.1:5274-37897 GCA_038124645.1 Candidatus Pelagibacteraceae bacterium | reverse complement strand
GATCGAACAATTGATAGTCATATTAAAAGAATTAGAAAGAAATTTAAAAAAGTGGATGAGAAATTTTCAGCGATTGAAACTAGATATGGTAGTGGTTATCGGTGGAATGTTAGTTAATGATTGTTAAAAAAACTTCAATTCTAAAAAAATTTTTATTTTTCAACTTTGTTACTTTTTCTGTTTTGGGTTTATTTACAATAATTTATTTAAATGCTATACAGCCCAATCTTGTCAAACAAAATTCTACTAATCACGATATTGTTATTAATAATACGGCAGATCATTTGAATCGATTAAATATTGGATTAAACAAAGACGAAATTAATACATTTCTTTTATCTGCTAGATTTTTGTTTCAAGGAATAGATAGAGTCCAATTTTTTAATAGTAGCGGAAATCTAATCGGCGATACTGACATTTTAGATTTAGATCAAAGCGTCTTTTCAAGAACTGAACAGATATTTTTTGATAATATTGATAATAATCAAAACAACTCTCCTCAGCAAAATACAGAAGTTGAGGAGAATGTTATTCCTGAAATACTAGAACTTATTAAATCTGATACTACAGCTAATGAATCTGTGATTATTCAAGAGAAAATAAAAAATAACTTTTTTGTAAGAACCTTAAGAAAAATTGAAACAGAAAATAATGAAATCGGTTTCATTATGGTCAGTGAACAGGCGGATGAAATAATAACTGCAGTAAAAGAAAGAAAAGATTTTATTATTCGAACAGTTTTAGGTATCGCGATCGTAGTTCTTATATTTTCTATTTTTTTAAACAAATATATTTTAGGTCCTATTGGTTCTCTAGTTAAGTATACAGAACACATCAAAACTAAATCCAACACATTTACTCATATTGAAAAAAATCTTATGCGCTCAGACGAAGTTGGAGTGTTAGCACAATCTATCGATGAAATGACAAATGAATTACAAAGAAGAGCTTTTAGAGCAGAAACATTTTCAACAGATTTAGCTCACGAAATAAGAAATCCATTAGCTTCGCTGAAAGGTGCATCGGAGTTATTAGAGAAAACGGATGAAATTAAGTTGCGAGAGAAATTAATGAAAATAATTATTTTTGATATTGAAAGAATTGATCGGTTAATTACTGACTATACACAAATGTTAAAAGATGAAGCTTCTTTATCAAAAGAAAAAATGAGCAAAGTTAACTTGGTTAAAATAATAAATAATGTCGTAGAAGATTTCCAGTTCAATCCAGAAATACAAAAAAAACATGTAGCAATTAAATATCTGAAAGCTCTTAATGGTAAAAATGAATTCAATATTTTAGGCATCGAAAATCGCTTAGAACAAGTTATTGCTAATCTTCTTGATAATTCTGTTTCTCTTGCTCCATCTAATTCAACTATCGAAATTGAAATAATTAATAATTCAAACTCATATTTAATGGTTGTCAGAGATGAAGGTCCCGGTTTTAAAGAAAAACAAACAGATGTTATATTTAAGAGATTTTATAGCAATCGTCCCAAAACATTCGGTCAACATTCTGGGCTTGGTTTAAATATTGTAAAAAATATAGTTGAGTTACACAAAGGTAGTATTAAAGCTTTAAATAGGTCAAACCACAAGGGTGCTCAAATAGAGATTAGTTTGCCTAAAATTTCTTAGGAAAAAATTAGAATTAATGCTATTAGAGAGTTAAAATTATGAGTAATGATTTTAAAGTTAAAGATTTAACTCAAGCCGATTTTGGGCGAAAGGAAATATCTCTTGCCGAAACAGAGATGCCAGGACTGATGGCATTACGAGAAGAGTATACTAAAAGCAAACCACTTAAAGGGGCTCGGATTATTGGTTGTTTGCACATGACCATACAAACAGCTGTCTTAATTGAAACTCTTAAAGATTTGGGCGCAGATGTGCGTTGGTCTTCATGTAATATTTTTTCAACACAAGATCATGCAGCTGCTGCTATCGCAAAAGCTGGAATTCCTGTTTATGCCTGGAAAGGTGAAACTGACGAAGAATATTGGTGGTGTATCAAACAAACTATTGTAGGTAAATCTGGATGGAAACCGAATATGTTGCTAGATGATGGTGGCGATCTAACTGCTTTAATGCACAAAGATTACAAAGATCTTTTAAAAGAAGTAAAAGGTGTATCAGAGGAAACTACAACCGGCGTTAAGGCATTAAACAAAATGGAAAAAAACAAAACTCTGTTAATACCTGCTTTTAATGTTAATGACTCAGTTACAAAATCGAAATTCGATAATCTTTACGGTTGTCGAGAAAGTTTAGTTGACGGGATAAGGAGAGCTACTGACGTTATGCTCTCGGGCAAAACAGCAATTGTCGCTGGGTTTGGTGATGTTGGTAAAGGAAGTGCTGCTTCGTTAAGACAAAGTGGCGCAAGGGTTTTAATAACCGAGGCTGATCCCATCTGTGCTTTGCAAGCTGCTATGGAAGGGTACGAAGTTGTTTTAATGGATGAAGCAATCGACAAAGCCGATATCGTTGTAACAGCAACTGGCAATAAAGATATAGTAACAGCTGATCATATGCGAAAAATGAGAGACCGCTCAATTCTTTGTAATATTGGTCACTTCGATAATGAGATTCAAGTTGATGCTTTACGAAACTACAGATGGACTGAAATTAAACCACAAGTTCATGAAATTGAATTTCCAGATAAAAAAAGAATTATATTGTTAGCTGAAGGTCGTCTAGTTAATTTAGGCTGTGCCACAGGTCACCCAAGTTTTGTGATGAGTGCATCTTTTACTAATCAAGTTATTGCACAAATTGAACTATGGCAAAATTCATCAAAATATGAAAACAAAGTTTATGTGTTACCAAAACATCTAGATGAAAAAGTCGCAAGACTTCATCTCAAAAAGGTTGGTGCTAAATTAACTGAACTTACTAAAGATCAAGCTGAATATATTAGCGTAGAACCTCAAGGTCCATTTAAACCAGATACCTACCGATACTAAAATTATATCAATGGTTATAAATTCATTAAAAGATTTAGAGTCTTTTGCAGTAAGTCTTTTGTCTAAAATAAAAATTGGTGACTGTATTTTACTATCCGGTCCAATAGGTAGCGGCAAAACTACCTTCAGCCGATTTTTTATAAATGCGTTGCAGGCAAAAAATAATTTACCTAAGACGATAGTTCAAAGTCCAACTTTTAATATTTTGTATGAATATAAAATAAAAGATAAGAATATTATGCATTATGATTTTTATAGATTAAAAAAATTGCAGGAAATTAATAACTTGGATTTCGAGGAAAATATTGAGAAATGTATCACTTTAATCGAATGGCCTGAACTTTTAGAGAAAAATAAAATTCACAACAGATTAGAAATAGATTTTAATCCAAGTAAAATGAATAATAGTAGAAAGATTAAGATAAGCGCAAAAGGAAGACTAAAGGGAAAAATTTAATTGAGAGTTAAAGTAAAAAAAATTTCTGGTGATGCCTCTTTTAGAAAATTCTTTTTGACTGAAAAAGAGTCAAAAAAAACAGTCATAGTTTATGCTGATAAGGAAAAATTTAAAAATTTAATTACTTATGCAGCTATTAATAATTTTTTGAGAAAAAATGGTATCAAAACGCCAAAGACTATCAGCAATCATTACAAAAAGAATTTTATTGAGATTGAATACTTAGGTTCAAATTCACTAGTTCATCAAATACAAAGCAGGAGAAATATACTTAAAAGCTATAAAAAACTTATAGAGATACTAGCTAAATTCCAAAGAATTAAAATTATAAAATCATTAAAGTATAAGGGTTTTAAAATTTTTATCCAAGATTATAATGTAAATAAACTGCATGCAGAATCAGATTTATTTTTTGAGTGGTATTTGCCTTACTTCTTTAGCAGAAAAAAAAGTAATCAAATAAAAAGAATATTAAGAAAAGAACTCAATAAACTTTATCGATCTTTAAACTTTAAAAACAAAGTAATGGTCCACCGTGATTTTCATGCCTCGAACGTGATGATATATAAAAATAATTATTACTTAATAGACTCTCAAGATTTAATTATAGGTAATCCTCTATATGATTTAGTCTCTTTAGTAGACGATGTAAGAGTAAAAACTAGCTTACAAATAAAAAATCAATTAATTAAATATAGTTATAAATTTTATAAAAAAAGAATGTCTTACTCAGAATATCTTAAAAATTTTCATATATTATCACTTCAAAGAAATCTTAAAATTCTTGGAATTTTTACTAGATTATTTGTTCGTGATGGTAAACCAGACTACTTTAATTTTATGCCAAACACTTGGAATTTAATTGCTCTAAGGTTGCGTAATCCTTATTTAAAAACAATAGCCAGTCTTTTAAATAAATTTGTTAATAAAAAAACAAGAAGAATAAAATCTCATCATGAAACTAAATAAGGCAATGATTTTAGCTGCAGGCGAAGGCACAAGGTTAAGACCTTTAACTAATGCAGTGCCCAAACCTCTTGTTAAAGTAAATGAACATACGTTAATTGATTATGCTTTAAATCTTTTAAATCGTTTAAAATTTAAAGAAGTTAAAATAAATACGCACTATCGCAAGGAGGATATTAAAAAGTTCTTAAATAATAAAAACTACAATTTTAACATAGACCTCATTGAAGAAAAAAACTTATTAGACACTGGCGGGGGCATTTTTAATGCTACAGGTTCATATGATCAAGAACCATTTTTAGTACTTAACCCTGATACTATTTGGGGAAGAGATTACGATCAAGAAATTGAAAAAATGACGCAAAGTTATTTTGAGAATAATTTACCAATATTATTATTGGTTAACAAAAAAATAAGTTATGATAAATCTTTTAAAGGTGATTTTAATTTAGATGCAAAAAATATCGTTCGAAGAGATACCACCAATAATGAATATATTTACACAGGAGCACAGATTTTAACGCGTGCTAATTTTTCCAACATTAAGGAAAAAATATTTTCTATGAACACTATTTGGGATCAATTAATAAAAAACAATCAATTACTTGGATTCGAAAGTAAGAATATTTTTTATCATATTAATTCAGTAAAGAGCTATGAAGAAGTTTTGAAACTTAAGGTTAAGTATTAAAAATAATTTTTTTTGCTCGTTCTTTATCTAAATATTTTATTTGATCAATAACCATTTTATTATCAAAATTTATTAATAATGGATTGCCTGTTGGAATTTCCAATTCATTAATTTTGATATCAGAAATTTGTAAGATCTCTTTGCACAAAGCTCTTATGGAATTTCCATGAGCAGCAATTAAAATATTATGATTATTCTTTAGTTTTGTCTCAATTTCCATTTTATAGAATGGTACTGCTCGATTAAATGTATCTTTCAAAGACTCCGTTTTAGGAATTGATTGTGCTGGTATCATGGAATTTAAATCGCTAAACAAAGTTAAATTTTCATTATCTGACTCAATAGCTGGAGGCGGTTGATCCCATGAACGTCTATAAATTTTAAACTGCTCATCACCTATTTTTTTTTTAACCTGATCTTTATTTAAACCTGTTAAAGCACCATAATGTCTCTCATTTAATTCCCAGCTCTTAATATAACTTTTATTTTTTGAACCAGAATTTTCTAAAATAATTTCTAAAGTGTTAATCGCTCTTTTTAAAAAAGATGTGTAATAATAATCGATGTTTAAATTCAAACTTTTAATTATTTCACCTGATTTTTTTGCTTCAGCTTTTCCAACAGGTGACAACTCAACATCTACCCACCCAGTAAACTTATTTTGTGAATTCCATTCACTCTGACCATGTCTTACTAGCAATAATTTACTCATAATTTAATTATTTTGAATTTAGTTTAATTATTATAATACTTTTATTATGAAAAATATTAAATTATTTTATATTACTTGTGCTAATAGAAGCGAAGCAAAAAAAATCGGCCACAAACTAGTGATACAAAAACTTGCTGCCTGCGTAAACTTGATAGGAAAAATAAATTCAATATATTTTTGGAAAAAAAAATTACAGTCTGATAACGAATTTTTAATTGTTGGTAAAACCACTACTAATAAAATGAAGAAGCTAATTTCCACAGTAAAAAACATTCATTCCTATGATGTACCGTGCATAGTTTTCTTTGATATTAAAAAAGGAAATCCTGAATATCTGCGATGGGTCAAATCAAGCATCTAATCAGTTTAATTTATAAAACACTAGTCTTGTTACTTTTGATTTTATATTTATTCCCAGGCAGTTTAATTGGTTGGTTATTATACGGTGATTTAGGTCAACAACCTGAAATAATAAAAAATCCAATAGGGACATCAATCAATCACTTATTTTACTTTGGATTACTTACGCTAGTAGGTCTTTTATCTAACTCGACAAAAAAAAATGTCTTATTTCTTATTTCTCTCTCTGTTGTTTTAGAAATTTTACATTTCGTTATACCAAATCGTGCTTTTGAATTTTATGATTTATTAGCTAATACATTAGGCTTTATTATTGGATATTTATTTTATAAAATATACCAAATTACTTATGGGAAAGTTTGAAGATAGAGAAAAATCATTCGAAAAAAAATTTGCAAATGATCAAGAATTTCAGTTCAAGATTAATGCAAGAAGAAACAAATATTTAGCTGAATGGGTTGCAAAAAAACTTCACAAGAACGAGGAACAAACTAAAGACTATATTCAAGAGGTTATCAAAGCAGATTTTCAGGAACCAGGGGATCAAGATGTTATAAAGAAGGTGAAAGGTGATCTTACTGCAAACGGTTTAAGTACTACTGATGATGAAATTAATAAAACTTTATTAGAATGCTTTGAACGTGCCAAACAGGATTTTTCTTAAATATATCCTTTCTTTTTTTTTACTTACTTCATTAAATGCAGCTGAAATTGAAGGAACGGCAAGAGTCGTTGATGGTGATACAATTGAAATAAAAAACAATAAAATTAGATTATTTGGAATTGATGCACCAGAATCTAATCAAACGTGTCAAAATAAATACTCAATATCTTATAAATGTGGAACTGTCTCAACTCAAAAACTTGAAAATAAAATTAATAAACAGAAAATTAGATGCACCTATTCAGAAAGAGATCGTTATCAAAGAATACTAGGCATTTGTTTTTTAGATCAAATAGATATTAATAAATGGTTAGTTAGAAATGGTTATGCAGTCGCTTACCAGAGATATTCTAAAAAATATGTATCAGATCAAGAAGATGCTGAACGGAAGCAACTAGGTATCTGGGCAGGTACATTTGATTTACCAGAAAATTGGAGAAAGAAAAATTAATATTGTAATATAGTCATTACGTGATTCTTTATAAAAAGTTTTTATTGTTAGCATTTTTAATGCTATTTACTGGTTGTTCCTCTGTCCCCAAAAATACTGCTAATAGCTGTGATATTTTTGAAGATCGTTATCTTTGGTACAAACATTCAAAAGCGTCTTATGAAAAATGGGGAGCTCCAATTCATGTGCAATTAGCATTTGTTAAAAAGGAAAGCGATTTTGATTGGCTAGCGAAGCCAGAAAGAATTAAACTTTTTAAAATTATTCCTTATAAAAGGCCTTCAAGTTCATTTGGTTATTCTCAAGCAGTGAAAGGTACTTGGGAACAATATAAAAATGAAACCGGAAATGATTTAGCGGTAAGATTTAGATTTAAAGACTCAGTCGATTTTATTGGTTGGTACATTAACAAAACTAATAAAATGCTTAAGATCCCCAAAACCGACGCCTATCGACAATACATAGCCTATTACAAAGGATGGGGTGATTACAAAAATTATAGGAGTGATAAAAAAGCAGTAATTTATGCCACTCGCGTAAAAGAAATAGCAAGTAAATATAAAAAACAATTAACTTTGTGCCAAAAAGATTTAGAAAAAAATAAATATATTATTTTTTAAGTTGCTTATTTAATTCAATCTCAATCGCATCAATTCGTTGAGTATTTTTCCCTAAAATCAAATACATGGTAGGAATAACATAAAGAGTAAAGAAAGTTGAAAAAATCATTCCACCCATTATGGTAATACCAACGGTTAATCGACTTGCTTCTCCTGGGCCAGAACTAAAAACCAATGGCAAGACACCAAAGATAGTTGATAAACTTGTCATTAAAATAGGACGAAACCTTACGATGGCAGCTTCCACCACAGCAGTCTTAATATCTTTACCTTCAGCTCTTAGTTGGTTGGCAAATTCAACTATTAAAATTCCATTTTTTGCTGATAAACCAATTAAAATTATCAGTGCAATTTGACTATAAATATTTAATGAAGAACCAACTAATAATAAACCAACTAAACCACCCACAATAGCCAGCGGTACAGTTAACATAATTGTGAATGGGTGTTTCCAACTTTCAAATTGTGCTGCCATAGCTAGATAGGCAGTAATGAGAGCTAAGGCAAATATTAAATAAATCTCATAACTTGTTTTTTTGAATTCTTCACTTTCACCCTTATATGCGATCTGAGCTTCTGGCGTATTTTGTTTAACCGTATTCACTAAAAAATTTAAGGCTTCATTCATAGTATAATCACCGACTAGTCGTGCTGAAATCGTGACTGCTTTTTGTCTATTATACCTACTGAGGAAGGGAGCTTCGCCTTGTTCTGAAAACTCTACTAGACTAGATAATGAAACTAATTGTCCATTATTTTTGGAACGGACATGGAGTTTTGCTAAATTGCTTGGCTCTCTTCGATCTTTAATATCGCCTTGTAAAATAATAGAATATTCTTTCCCCTCATAGGTATATCTTGTAACTGTTTTTGATCCAAAAATGGTCTCAACAGTTTTACCAATCTCATCTGTTGATATACCAAGATCAGCAGCTTTTTTTTGATTCACTTTTACATTTACTTGTGGTTTGTCTAAATCGAAGTCATCTTCGATTGAGGTTAATCCAGGATTTTTTCTTGCTTCACGTTTAATAATTTCTTTCCATTGAATTAATTGATCATAGGTTCTCCCTAAAATTACAAATTGTACTGGACTTTCTACGCCTCCTGTTCTGATGCTTTGGGGCATAACCGGAAAAGCTAAAACACCTGGAACACGCGATATTTTTCCAAAGGACTCACGCATAATAGTTGTCCCGTCTCTTTTTCTTTTATCCCATGGTTCAAGTAAGACTATTATAAAGCCACTATTGACTGCCCGGTTTGATCGTCCAAACCCAGGGACTCTTAAAATTAACTTCCTATATTCTCCTTTACCGACTTCAGGTAATAAAAAACTTTCAATTTCTTCTGCTTTTGATCTTGTGTATTCAAATCCAGATCCTTCAGGTGCTTTCACGATAACAAAAAAAGCTCCCCGGTCTTCTTTGGCAATCAACTCTTTAGGAGTAAACTTGAATAAAAAAATTGTAAGTCCAAGTGTTACTAATAAAAATATTCCAATAATTTTCTTTTTATCAATCCAAGTACTCAAAGAACTAATATAAACAGATGTTATTTCTTTAAGTTTTCGCTCGAACTTGATTACAAAATCTCTTTTGTGCATCTTTTTTTTTAAAAATTTACTACCGAGCATTGGACTTAAAGATAAAGCCACAAAACTGGAAATTACGACTGCGGAGGCTAGTGTTACTGCTGTCTGCGTAAATAAAACTCCTGTAATACCTTTAATAAAAATTAGAGGAACAAAAACCGCTACTAGCACGATCGTTGTAGCAATAATTGCAAAGGATACTTGCTTAGCACCTTTATAAGCAGCGACTAGTGGTGTCTCACCTTCATCGATTCTTCTAACAATATTTTCTAACATTACTATGGCATCATCGACCACAATACCAATCGCCAAAACCAAAGCCATCAAAGTAAATAAGTTGATTGTAAAATCAAAAATGTAGATTGCCAAAAAGGTTGAAATCAATGATACGGGTAACGCAACTAAAGGTACAATTAAAGATCTGATGCTACCTAAAAACAAATAAATAATAATAGTTACCAAAACTAGAGCAATAAAAAGAGTTTTATATACCTCCCAGATTGCTTGGCTAATATAGGTACTTCGATCAAAAGAAACTTCTAACTTAGTATTGGGCGGAAGTGCTTCCTGCATTTCAGCAATTTTAGTTTTTACTCCTCTAGCTACGGAAATAGTATTTGCGTCCGATTGCTGATAAATACCAATTCCCACGACTTGTCTGCCATTCCCTTTAAAAAGAGTTCTTGTTGATTGAGGACCTAGTTCTACCCTAGCAACATCTTCCAAAGTGATAATTGTTCCATCACCAGCTTTTTTAAGCGGAAGTTTTTTATAGTTATCAACTTCTTGATATGCTTTGTCCAATTTAATAGTTAAATCGATATCTTTGCTTTCAATTTTGCCAGCAGGAAATTCGATATTTTCTTTTCTTAAAATATTTTCAACTTCTTGCGTTGTTAGGTCTCTAGCTGCCAAAGCAATTGGATCCAGCCATACGCGCAAAGATAATTCTCTTTCACCACCTAAAGTTACTCTGCCAACACCTTCAACTGTTGAGAAGTTATCTACTAAGTAACGGTCCGCATAATCTGTTAATTCTAAATCTGTCATAGTTTCAGAACTAAATTCAATCCACATTGTTGTTCTAAAACCTGCACTTTGTTTAAATATTTCTGGAGGTTCAGCTCCCTCTGGTAAATTATCAACTACACGAGCAACAGCATTTCTGACATCATTTGTCACATTATCAAGATTCAAACCTGTCTTAAATGTAAGTCTAATTGAAGATCTTTCATCTTCACTAGTTGAATCTATAGTCTCTAATCCTGGAGTCCCGCCAACGAATTCCTCAATTCTTTGGGTTATTTGTGTATCAATAATTTCTGCTGAAGCTCCTTTATAATCTGTTTGTACTGAAACGATCGGTGGTTGCACATCAGGCAATTCATCGGTTGGGATATCTTTAAAAACAACCAATCCAAACAAAACCAGCACCAAACTCATTACAGATGCTATAACTGGCCTTTTGATTGAGAGATCCGTTAAAAACATTTTATTGATTGATTATATTTACTTTAGCTTTGTCTCTGACTTTTGAAATGCCCTCAGCTATGATTGTTTCGTTCTCAGTTAGTCCGTCAATTATCGAAACTTTACCATAATTTCGTTTACCTAATGTTACATCTCTTTTCTCGACTGTTGCACCATCTTTGACAACATAAACAAAAGCTGTACTTCCTTGTATTGTTACAGATCTTTCAGGAACACCCAATTGTTCAGTTTCATTATAAATAATTTTAATTGTAAGTAGTTGCCCTGGTATTAATTCATATTTGTCATTTTGAATAAGTACTCTGGCTAAAATTGATCTCGTGGAGGGATCTATACGAGAGCTGACAGACTCTATTTTCCCTTGGTAAATTTTATCATAAGCATCTGATGTTGCTTCAATACGAAGACCAGGTTTTAAAATACCTACAAAATTTTCAGGAATTTTAATATCAACAAAAATATTACTTATAGCATCTAAAGAAACAATAAAACTATCAGTGCCTAACACGCCTTGTGCTATTTCTCTTTTACCTAGTTTGCCATCAAATTCAGCAATTATTTTTTCACCAGATAAAAGTTCTAATATTAAGTCACCTTTTTTTACCATTTTTTCGTCTGGTAAATTTTGATTATTTAACTCCTCTTTTTTGACTCGATAGGTTTTTGAATTAGAAGCGATTGCTGTTCCAAATGTCTCAATGCTTTCAAAAAAAGAACTTTTAGCAACTTGTTCGACAATCACACCTGGCGCAGGTCTTACACTAAATTTTTTTTTAAAATGTTGTCCAATAAAATACCTACCAGCAATAACCACCACAATAATGATAAGTATTAATATTAAAATTATTTTATATTTTTTTGACGTTGTCATTTTATTTAATATGAACCGTACTCAGTCCAAGAGCCATCATATATCACAGGAGTTGTACCACTTACTATGTAATTTGCTAGACCCAAAACACAAGCGGTTACACCAGAGCCACATGAAAATACTAGGTTTTGACCAGGTGTGACTCCATGATTTACAAAAACTTCTTTGAGTTTTCCCTGTTCTTTAAAAGAATGGTTTTCAGTATTAACTAATTCACTAAAGGGCAAATTTAGAGAATTTTCAATGTGTCCTGATTTAAGTCCTGCTCGAGGTTCTTTTTCAGTGCCTTCAAATCTTGCTTTGCTTCTTGCGTCAACTACTACAAATTTTTTTAACTCTAAATTTTTTTTAATTTGTTGATAGTTCTTTACCATTAGCCTATTTTCGTTCGCTTTGTATTGTGAAGAAGAAAATTGAGCATGTGAGTTAGTAACTTTTCTATCTTCTTTTTTCCAAGTTTTGATATCACTATTAAGTACGAAAATTTTATCAAGCGGATGTCCATAATATAAAAAATTAAACCAAACTCTACAAGAACTGAACAAATTTGAATTATCATAAATAATAATATTAGTTTTATTATTAATCCCAAGTTTTGAAATTTTTTCTTCCCACGTATCTTTATCGCAGAGCATATGAGGCAATTTTGATGATTTGTCAGAAAATTTATCAATATCAAAAAAAATCGCATTTGGTATATGTTCAATATTAAATTCTTCAAGAGGATTACGGTTGGCATTAGGTAAATGCCAAGTCGCATCTAAAATAATTGTATTAGAGTCTTGCAAATGCTCTTGTAACCACTGCGTATTAATTAAAACCATTTAGCCTTTCTTCATAATATACTGTTGATGATAATCTTCAGCTTTTGAATAGTTTTTTATGGGTGATATTAAAGTTTCAATTTTGCCATTAAATTTATCATTATATTTTTTGAATATTTTTTCAGCAGCTGCTTTCTGTTTTTCATCTACATAAAAAATTTCACTACGATATTGTGTTCCCACATCAGGATACTGCATATCTTTTTGGGTTGGATCATGAATTTGAAAAAATAAATCTAGTATCTTATCAAAACTAATTACTTTTTCATCAAACTCAAGTTTTACTGTTTCCGCATGCCCAGTTTTACCGGTGCAGACTTCTTCGTAGGTTGTTTTCGTGGCACTACCACCAGCATAACCAACTTCAGTTGTTGTGATTCCTTTAACTTTTCTAAAAAAATCTTCCGGTTTCCAAAAGCACCCCAGTGCCAAGTAAGCTTTTTCCATAATTCAATAATATGTTATGAAGAATAGAGGATATTAAATTGCTAACAAAAAATCAAATAGGAGTATTATATATGGTCGCAAGTGTTGCTTGCTTCTCCATTATGGATATTTCTATTAAGTGGTTAAATAATTATCCGTTTGGTGAAGTTTTATTCTTTAGATTTTTCATTGGTTTATTGCCAATATTGTTAATTATTCCAAAGAGTGATTTAAAAAACTTTTACAAAACGTCTCGACCAGGATTACATGCTTTTAGAGCTATTTCAGGGGCGATAGCCATCATGTCGCTTTTCTTTGCTTTGAGAAATTTACCATTAGCAGATGTTATCTCGCTAACATTTGGAGGGCCAATTTTCGTGACAGTAGCTTCAATTTTATTTTTGTCTGAAAAAGTAGGCTTTCGAAGATGGTCAGCAGTTGCACTAGGCTTTTTAGGAATGTTATTAATTGTCAAACCTGCTTTTACCGAGTTAAATTATTATTATATTTTCCCAATTATTTTTTGTGTGTTTTTTTCGTGTGTAGCAATCAGTGTCAGAAGTTTATCGTCCACAGAACCAAATTATCGAATAGCCTTTTATTTTACCGTTCTATCAATGCTGATCGGTCTTTTTACCCTATCTCACGGTTGGGTAGTTCCTACTTTTAAAGATTCATTAATTTTTATTGTTATGGGCATTTGTGGCAGTGTGGCTAATCTTTTATTAACTCAAAGTTATCGTCTAGCGGAAGCGTCTTTAGTAACTCCAATAAAATATTTGAGTTTAGTTTTTGCAATTTTTTTCGGCTTTACTATTTGGGGAGAAATACCAAAAGTATTTACTTTATTGGGCGCGGGTTTAGTTGTTTTAAGTTCATTTATAATTTTTGTCAGAGAAAACAAACTTAAAAAAGAGATAATTAATCCGCGGGTATGAGTAAACGTCCCAAGTATTGGTCTAAAGCAATAAAACATTTATCAACTAAAGATCCAATGATGAAAAATTTGATTAAAAAATATCAAGACCGATATTTGGTTTCAAGAAACGATATTTTTTTTTCATTATGTAAAAGTATTATTGGACAACAAATTAGTGTTAAGGCAGCAGACTCAATTTTTAATCGATTTAAGGCAAAGTGCAATTTCAAGATTAACCCTAAACAAGTGAATAAACTAAAAATTACAAATTTGCGCGCCTGTGGTTTAAGTAAACAAAAATGTCTTGGTATTAAAGAATTGGCAAAAAAGTTGATTAATAAAACTTTTGATCCAAAAAAACTTAAAAAGATGACTGATGAGGAGGCTATAGAATACTTAGTTCAATTAAGACAAATTGGTAAATGGTCTGCGGAAATGGTGCTTTTATTTACGTTAAATAGGCCCAATATCTGGCCAATACAAGATATAGGATTACTTAAAGCAATTTCTGTAAACTATAAAAAAAAATATCTCCCACCTAAATTATTTGTTCAAAAATTAAAGAAAAGATTTTCACCTTATTGTTCAGTTGCTACTTGGTATTTATGGCGCACTATCGACAATGAACCAATCCAATATTAAGCCCCTTCAACTATGACGTGGTTTCTTATGCAGTGTCCTTTTAAAATTTCGTGTGCTTGTTGATATTCTTTTGAATCAAAACAAGCTTCAGCGGTACCAAGGTCTTTGAATTCTACCACTACGGTACGAGGTGAGTTAACCCCTTCAGTAATTCTATTTGTCTCACGTCTTACCAAAAATTTTCCTGAATATTTATCGATCGCAGCTTTTGCCTGTACGGCATACTCCTTTAATTTTTCAGGATTGTGAATTTTTTCATATATACAGACCCAATATCCCTTCATAAGATTCTCCCTTTTAATTTTTTTTAATTATGATAACTAACTTTAATGTCAGAAAAATTAATAATCAACTTTGAAGAGTATCTTACCACTGTTGAAAAACTAGCTGTAGAGATCCATAAAAATTTTAAACCAACTGTTTTAGTTGGTATTATGCGTGGTGCTGCTCCAATTATAGATATTCTATCAAGAATATTTAAGCTGCCTACAGCTTATATCGTGATTCAAAGTTACTCCGGTGAAGGCATGGAGGATAAACAAGGTGATTTAGTTTTTGCCCGAGATATCAGTTCCATTGCACAAAATAAAGATTTTGAGCGAGTTTTACTCGTTGATGATTTATCTGATACTGGCTTAACATTAAATAAAAGTATTGAATGGTTAAAAAATTACAAACCAATTAAAGATTACATTAAAGAAGTCAAAACTGCTTGTCTATGGAAGAAGAAGTCCTCTTCTTTCACGCCAGATTTTTGTCCAGTGAGATTAAAAAACGACCCTTGGATTGTCCAACCTACAGAACACTTTGAAGAATTAAATATTGATCAAATTATTCAAAAGCACAAATAAAAAAGAGGGTCAGAACCAAATCCAACCCTCTAATTTTTAAATTTAAAAATTAAGCAACTGCAAAACTAGCTACAGCTAAAATTGCTATTAACCAAATAGCAGGCGATGTAGATGAAAATTTTCCAGTGAAAATTTTAATTAATGCATATGAGATAAATGCAAGCGCGATACCGTGGCTAATGCTGTAAGTTAATGGCATAGTTACCATTGCAACAATAGCAGGAGCAGACTCCGCAATATCATCCCATTCAATGTCTGTGATATTTCTAGCAAACAAGATAGCAACATAGAGTAAAGCTGCACCGTCAATTTCTTTCGGTAAGCTCGTTGCTAATGGAGAGAAAAATAAGCAGAGCAGAAATAATACTCCAATTACAATTGAAGTCATTCCAGTTCTTCCGCCAGCTTTTACACCCGCACCAGACTCAACATAACTAGTTACTGTTGTTGTACCCATTAAAGCACCTGCAACAGTTCCAACGCTATCAGCCATCATTGCTTTGCTAATATCTTTCACTTTACCTTTGCTATCAACTTTACCAGCGACATTCGCTACTGAAGTTAAAGTTCCAGCAGTATCAAAGAAGTCAATAAATAATAAAGTAAAGATCACCGTTGACATTCCAGCGGTCATTGCTGCTCCAATATCAAATTCAAATAAATATGACATTGAAGGTGGTGAACTTACAACACCATTAAATTTTGCAAGTCCTGTTCCCCAAGCAATAATACTGAATACTAAAATACCAATAATGATATTTCCTTTTACATTCATTTTTTCTAGGACAACCATCGAAACGAAAGCTAAACATCCTAATAGAACTAAAGGATTTTTTAAATCGCCTAAAGTTACCAAAGTAACCGGATGGTCTGCAACGACACCCATAATCTCAAGACCAATTATAGCTAGGAAGAAACCAATTCCAGCACCAATACCTAATTTAAGGCTTCGTGGTATGGAATTTATTATCCAAGCTCTAAGTGGAGTTAATGAAATTATTAAGAATAGAACACCAGCAACTAATACAGCACCTAGTGCTTGTTGAGGTGTATAACCCATTCCAGCGACAACGCCAAAAGCAACAAAGGCATTAATACCCATTCCCGGAGCAAGACCAATTGGCCAAGTTTTTCCGTAGAAGCCCATAATAAAACAGGCTATTGCTGTTGCAACAATTGTTGCGGTAAATACTGCACCAAAGTCAAAGAAACCTTTTTCTGGTCCGGCAAACTCACCTGACAAAATAAAAGGATTTAAGAACATGATATAAGCCATCGTTAAGAATGTCGTCACACCCGCAATGACTTCAGTATTGAATGAGGTTTTGTTTTGTTTATAGTTAAAATAATTATCTAACATTAATCCTCCCTGTAAGAAAAATTAGATACTTGAAAAGATTAATAAAATCTTAATTAATGATCGATACTCACAACCTAAAGTTCATTTTCTTGTGAGTAAGATTAGGATATATTCTAAGAAAAGTTGAAAATGAAAATAGCAATTAAAATAGCGCTTAATTTAATAATTTTAACCTTTCTTTTATCATGTTCTACAGTGTCTAAAAAAGTAGATGAGGCGGTTACAAAAGAGGAGCAAACTTTAAATCAATTAATAGGCAAAACTGAAAAAGAACTTATCCAAAAATTTGGGCGTCCAGATAAAATAGATTTTAGAGATTCAAGAAATCGATTTTATGTTTATGAAAGTGAAAAATTAAAGATCAAGTGTGAAAGAATATTTGAAGTTAATTCAAAGAATATCATCGAGGGTTATACAAGCAAAAATTGCTTTTAGCGCATGATTAAAACTGAATTAAGAGATTTATTTCTCAACCACTTTGCACAAGGAATAAAACCACAAAATCATTTTAAAATTGGTATTGAGCACGAAAAATTTTTATTTAATGCAAAAAATCAAAGAGCAGATTATCTGCTCTTAGAAAAATTATTAAAATCACTTGCAGAAAATAACTGGCAAGAAATGCGAGAAAATAATCATTTAATTGGTCTTAAAAAAGATAATAAAAGTATTACTACAGAACCCGGTTTTCAGTTTGAACTGTCAGGGCAAACCCATGAAAGCATTCATGAAGTTTGTGCCGAGAGCTCGGGCTATCTAAAAGAGATTAATCGTAGCGCCGAGAACCACAACATCAAACATCTTTCAATTGGCTATGATCCATTTAACTCTTTAAAAGATGCTCCTAAAAGTCCTAAAGCTAGATACAAAATCATGACCGAAGAAATGCCTAAAACGGGCAAACTAAGTTTAGAAATGATGTATCAGACCTGCGGTTTACAAGTTAATTTAGATTATAAGTCCGAAAGAGATTTTGTTGAGAAATTTAAAATCAGCAACTATATCGTCCCAATTCTCATTGCAATTTTTGCTAATTCTCCATTTAAAAATAATGCATTATCCGGCTATCACTCTTATCGAAACTTTATTTGGCAAAGCACAGCACGTGGTGGAATAATGCCGATTGTTTTTGAAGAGATGAGCTTCGAGAAGTATTTTGATTTTATTATTAATTACCCTTTACTATTTATTATCAAAGAAGAGCAGTATCAAAAAGCAGAGAACAAAACTTTTAATGATTTTATGAATGGGCAATTAAGTTATTTGCCGACAATAAAAAATTTTCAAGATCATCTTTCAACCATTTTTACAGAGGTGAGGTTAAAACAGTATATTGAAATTAGATCACTCGATACTTGTGATTGGGGTTGTATATGTAATGGTCCAGCTTTTTTAACCGGATTACTATACAATGATTTAGAAGAAACTCTTTCAATTATAAAAAAATGGAAAAAAGAAGAAATTATGCAAGCTTATATTTCAGCTCCCAAAAAAGGTTTAACTGCTGAACTGCATAATAAAAAAGCAAAGTACTGGGCAGAAGTTTTGCTTGAAATTTCTTTAGATGGTTTAAAAAAAAGACACAAATTAAATAAATCCAAACAAGATGAAACTATTTATCTAAGTCATGTTCGAGATATAATAAATTCTGGAAAAAATAGAGCAGAAAGATTAATTGAAAAATATAATAAAACAAAAAATTTAAAATTTTTATTCAATGAAAAAGAAGATTTTAGCTATTCAGGGTTCTAGCCTAGCCAAAGTGAATACCGAAACGGACACTACGTTGTTACTAGCTTTAGAAGCACAACTTAGAGGTTTTGAAATCTATTATTTCGAACCGCAGTCGATGAGTTACCAAGATGGCAAAGTTTATGCAGCCTGTAAGGTAATCAAACTATATTCTAATCAAAAGCAATTTTATAAAATTAAAAGAAAAGTTAATTTTGATTTAAGCTTAGCAAAATATTTGCTAATTCGAAACGATCCACCTTTCAACCAACAGTATTTTAACACCACATTTCTTTTAGAACAGATTGTGCATAAAGTAAAAATTATTAATGATCCCCATGCTGTAAGAAATGTGCAAGAAAAATTATATTCATTAAAATTTAAAAGATATATGCCCAACACTTTAATCAGTGAAGATTTGCATGAGATTAAAAAATTTATAAAAAAAAATAAAAAAGTAGTTATAAAACCTATAAACGGATTTAGCGGAAACGAAGTTAAATTATTAAAGAATTTTAATAGCAAACTAATCAAAACTTACATTAAAAAATATCATCAAATTATCTTGCAAAAATTTTTACCTAAAATAAGTCTGGGAGATAGAAGGGTTTTTATTATTAATGGCAAAGTTGTTGGTTCGATTACCCGAATTCCAAAAAAAGGTAGTATTTTGTCAAACATGAGTAAAGGTGCGATCGCACGCCAGATTAAACTAACAAAGACAGAGTTAAAAGTTAGCAAACTATTAGCAAAAGATTTAAAAAAATCGAATATTTATTTTGCTGGTATTGATTTTGTAGATGGTCAATTGATTGGCGATATTAATGTTACCAGCCCAACCGGTTTAATGGCTTACTTTAATCTAACTAATATTAATTTGGCTAAGTATTTCTGGGATAATGTTTGATTACTTGCGGAGTTTGAGCTCCGCAAGTAAGGTCAACTTATTTAATTTGAATAAGTCTTTTTTTCTTTGCTTCTGGGACAATTTTTTCACAGGTAATCGTCAACAAACCATCTTTTAACTCGGCATCATTTACTTTTACATCGTCTGAAATTGTAAATGATCTTGCAAAAGATCTTTGTGAAATACCTCGATGAATAACTTCACCGTCCTCATCTTTTTCAACAGCTTTTTTAACTTGTTTTGTTTTTACTGTTAAAAGATTATCTTCATATTCAACTTCCACATCATCTTTGTTAAAGCCTGCCAATGCAACTTCAATTGCATATTTATCTTTTCCAGCTTTACGGATGTTGTAAGGGGGGTAATTACTTTGTGTCGTAAGAGCCCCATTACCCAAAAGCGACTCGAAATGATCGAACATGTCGTCAAATCCAACGCTAAAAGGTCTAAGTGAATTAAAGATCGATAGATCCTTACTTGTCATATTTTCCTCCTTTGTTAGCAAGGTTTGTGTTAGTCCCATTAGGCGACTAACAAGTAAGATGTATGAATGATTTTTAAAATTTCAAGATAGCTAGACGTTTAGCTTATTAGTAATTTTTAACGCAAAGGCATAATCAAAAGCAACTTCTTCAATAGCTGCATCCCGGCCAGATTTACCACCGTGACCAGCATCCATTTCACATTTAAATAACAATAAATTATTATCAGTCTTCAAATCTCTTAACTTTGCAGTGTACTTTGTAGGTTCATCGAATAAGACACGATTATCTGACAAGCTCGTAGTAACTAACATATGCGGATAGTCTTTCTTCTCTAAATTTTCATAAGGGGAGTAGGATCTAATATATTCAAAGTGATCTTTATTTTCTTTGGCATTACCAAACTCATTAAACTCGCCTGCAGTTAAAGGTAACGAATGGTCCATATTTGTTGTTAAATTATCAACAAAAGGCACAGCCATAATAATTCCTAAAAATAACTGAGGACTCATGTTAGCAACAGCACCCATCAACAAACCTCCAGCTGAACCTCCATAACCAATTATTTTTCCTTTGCCTGTGTATTTTTTATCAATCAAATAATTTGCACAGGAAATATAATCTTTAAAAGTATTTTTTTTGTTCATCATCTTACCTTCTTCCCAATACTTCATACCCCGCTCCATACCCCCACGGATATGAGCAGTTGCCCAAATAATATCTCTATTGATAAGACTTAGTCTTGTTGTAGAAAAACTAGGTGGAATTGAATGGCCGTAACTACCATAACCGTATAATAACAAATTTGCTGACCCATCTAATTTAGTATTTTTATGATGTGTAATTGTAATTGGTATTTTACGACCATCATGACCATCACAATTTACTCTTCTTACAATATAATCATCTCGGTTATAGCCCGAGGGAATTTCTAATTCTTTGACAAGTTTTTTTTCTTTTGTTTTTAAATTATACTCATAAGTTCTAGTAGGCGTTTTAGGTGACTCGTAACTAACACGAACAATGTCTGTATTTTTATCTTTTTGTTTTAAACTGATCCCTGGACTAATTACTTCTTCATCAGATATGATTAATTCTTCTTCGTGATCAGTTTTGACATTTCTAACAAATAACTTTGATAAAGCGTTAATTTTTTCTGATCTTAAAATCCAGTCCTTTAAAAATACCAAACCTCCTATTAAAACTTCATCTTTTGCTGGAATAAAATCTTCCCACTGACCAATCGTTGAATGTTTACAACGTACAATTTTAAAGTCTTTTGCATTGTCATTAGTATGCATCCAAAAATAACTATCCCAACTGTCAATCGAATACTCTATACCTGCTTTTCTTTTTATAAATAATTTTGGCTGAGGAATTTTTTCATCATGAGTAAAATAATATTTTTCTGAAGTTGTATGTTCTGAGGAAGTAATAAAATAAAATTTTTCATCTGTGCTTGTTCCAATACTGCAAGTAAAACTATCTTCTTTTTCCTCAAAGATGAGTAAATCGTCTTTTTGCGATGTGCCAATTTTGTGGCGAAAAATTTGTTTTGGGCGATGAAGCTTATCCAGTTTGGTATAAAAAATAAATTGATCATCAAATGACCATACGATACCACCCGCGGTATCAACAATTGGTTCTTCTATGATTTTATTGTCAGAAATTCTTCTGATGTAAATTGTGAAATATTCACTTCCCTTGTCATCAATAGAATAAGCTAAATATTCATCATTATAAGATACAGATAAGTCACCGGTACTAAAAAACTTTTTTCCTTTTGCCTCAACATCTCCATCCCAATAAACCTCAACTTTGTTTGAACCAATCTTTTTTCTTAATCTTTTTGAGTAATTGCCTTCCTCAGTAGTTTTGGACCAATATTCATAAGCTTTATCTTTATAGGGCAAACCCTCATCAGCAAGTTTAATACGTCCTTTAATTTCCTGGAAAAGTTTTTTTTGTAAGTTCTCGGTATCTCGCATTTGCTTTTTGGTGTAACTATTTTCTGCTTCAAGATAGGTTTTGACTTCAGGTAATAGCTTTGTTCCGTCTTTTAAAACTTCAAGAATATTTTCCTGATGAATCCAGGCATAATCATCTTCCCAGGTATAACCATGACAATCTTTTTTTATCGGTTGTTTTCTTAATTTTGGTATATTCATTTTTATAATAACTATATGAATTTATTTGTTCTTGGAATTATCTTATTTGTCCTAATTTATTTAGGTTTAGTCTGGTTTGCTAGAGCTAGCAAAAAAAAAATTGCTCAATTTTTAAAAAAAACAGCAATTATTGTATCCCTAATTCTAGCTATTTTATTAATAGTGGGTGGAAGATTTCTGTTCTCACTTCCGCTCATAGCAATTATTTTAAGTTCATTAAAATTAAAAGGCTTCACAGCATTTCAAATTTTACAGCTGTGGCGTTTGTTACAATATTTACGAAGCACTGGAAGGTTTTCTTATGGTTCAAGTCAAACTAAACCCTCATCTGCAATCACGATTGAAGAGTCTTATAAAATTTTAGGTTTAAAGCGAGGTTGTTCAAAAGAGGAAGTGATGCAGGCTGCAAATAAATTGCAAAAAAAAATTCATCCTGATTTGAATAGAGACATTAATACAGAACGAATAAGCCAATTGGTGAATGAGGCAAAAGAAAATATTATAAAAACAGACTTTGCTTAAGATCTTATTCCAATATCGATTACTTTAACTTTACCGGAAAATTTTTTACCCAAACTTTTGGTCTGACCACGCTTAATACCATGTAAAGCTAAACTATAATTTGCCTTGATAGCTGTCCCCATTACTTTACCACTATTGCCATTAAGTCCGGAGGCAATATCGATTGCAACGACGAGATTATCACTCGTATTCACCAGTAAAATAACATTTTTTAAAATACCTTTTATTTTTCTATTCAAACCAATACCAAATAAGCAGTCAATAATAAGTGAGTTTTTTTTGATATTAAAAGTCTTAAATGTTTTTTTTTGTAATTTGTTTTTTTTATAAGCCTTTAAGGCATCACCGCTGTAGGTATTTTTATTTAAACAATATAATGAAACCTTTTTTTTATTTTTTTTTAAAAGTCTAGCAATTATAAATCCATCACCTGCATTATTACCTGGACCACACAAGATCGTGGCATGTGAAAAAGTGAATTTATTTAAAATAAATTTAGCACAAGCACTGCCTGCACGTTCCATCAAAATAAAAGAACTTTTAAGTTTTTTAAATTCCTCATTTTCTAATTTTCTGATTTGATGGATTGTAAATGCTTGATTCATCTTCAGCTCAATAAAGAGAGAGACTTAGTTAGAACTTTTTCGAAAGAAATTTTATCTTTTCCCAGGGTATCATGTACCGTGGTTTCCATTGTTTCTCCTTCAGGAATAATGCAGTGGATATTTTTTGAGTAATTACCGTAAGTAAGAACTGGACTATCCATAAATAAAGCAACACATTTAATGTTAAGGGCGTTAGCAATATGCAACCAGCCAGTATCATTGCCAATGTAAAGATTACAATTTTTAAGATAAGGTAAAGTTTCTTTAATAGACAGCATTTCAAATGAGAAACAATCATTCCAAAGTTTTGTTTTTTTAAATTGATTAATCAGCTCAATATCATTTTTCCCTCCCGCTAAATAAAATTTACATTTTTTTGTTTTTGTAATTTCTTTGCAAAGATTAAGATAGTTTTGAATGTCCCAACGTTTTGTTGGCCCGCTAGCGGATAAACCAATGCAAATACGTTTATAATTTAGATCAAGGTTTTTTTTTATCTTCTCAACCTCACTACCATTTGGATAAAGAATAGGTTCGGAAGGAATTGTTTCTTGAATAATACTTTCAGTAAAATTTTTAGCTGAGGCAACAAGATTATCCTTCTTACGAAAAAGTGGATATTGGTGAATTTTTTTTATCCCAGCAAATTTGGCTAAAAGTTTATATCGTAAAGAGCTGTTAAAGATAAATACTTCATCAAACTGTTTTTTTCTAAGTTCAAAGGCCAGTTTGAAGAAACCAAAAAAACCGTCATGATGACCATGCATTTTCCGATCTCGACTTAAAGTGATTATTTCTTGTATATGATAATCCTTTTCCAATAAATCAGACGCTCTCGAATTATCTTTTACTAGCAATGAAACTTTGGTTTTTAATTTATTAGAAATAGCATGAATATAAGGTAAGAAAATTACCATATCGCCAATACCCATTCTTTGTTGAATAACAAGAACTTTCATTTTGTTTGAAGTTATTATATTTTAATCAAAAAATTGAGTTTTTTTTATGTTAAAAAAAGGAATTTATTCTGCCACGCTCAGTATAATTAACAAAGATAATTCACTGAATGTTGAGGAAACTATTAAACATGCAGAGTCAACGATCCAACAAGGACTACATGGAGTATTCTTTTTTGGATCTACAGGGCAAAGTCAGCTAATTTCAACACAAGATAAAAAAGAATTAATTTCAACAATTGCCTCCCACAAATTAAAAAAACATTTTTATTTAGGCACTGGCTGCAACTCACTTAAAGAGAACTCAGAAATTATTAGCTATGCAGTCGAATACGGTTTTAACTATTTTTTGGTGATGCCGCCCGCATACTATAAAGGCAACACTGAAAAAGGGGTGTATAATTTTTATGAGGGACTCATTAAGGAAAATCCAAAAGCAAAATTAATTTTATACAATTTTGAAAAACTTAGTGGATTTAAATTTTCTACAGAATTTGTAAAAAAATTAGTTGAGGCTTTTCCAAAAAATATAATTGGCTGTAAAGATTCAACCTATAATCTTTTTGAAGTCTTAAAGTTACCAAATTTTTTAATGTTTCCTGGTTCAGAGTCAAAACTGCTTAAAGGTTTGGAATTAGGATGCGCTGGTTGCATCACAGCTACAGCGAACGTTACCCATTCACTTGCAAGAAAAGTATTTGACGACTTTGAAAACAAGAAAGAACAGACAACCAACTCACATTTGGTTGCTGTCCGTGAAGCTTTTGAAAACTATAATTTAATTACCGCTGTACATACTTTTTTAGGCGAAATGAATGAAAAATATAATCATGTTTTACCGCCACTTACTTTATTAAAACAAGAAGATAAAACCAGCCTTTTAGAGAAACTTAAATCACTGAAATTTTTATTTAATTCAAATATAGCAGCTTAATGTTACTTGCTAGATTTTTAGGTAACCTTAATAAAAAAAGAGGTTTTTTATCAATTTCATCATGCCAAAAATCTAACCACAATTACTACTCGAGACACTATATTTATAAATAAGATACTGATATTATTTCGGTATTAGCATGAGCAAGAAAAAACGTAAAAAAAAGAACTCCAAAAAAACTAAAAGTAAATTAAAGAGGAAAAAGCGCAAGCCTTCCAAATTAAGAAAAAAACGTTCCAAAAAAACAGCTAAAAAAATCAGAAAGATAAGGCGGAGCAGAGCTAAATTAAAAAAGATTAAGGCAAGCCAAATAACTGTTCGATCAATAGAATTTATCAAAAAAACAAAAAATTCACTTACATCAAAGTTTAAAAAGGTGCTAAAGGAAATAAAAATTCAGTTAAATTTTAAAAAAAAAATTGAAGATCTGATCAAGGATATTTCAAAAAAAATCCAAAAAGCCAAAAGAGATAAAATAGCCAAGGCAGAAAAAGAAAGAAAACAAAAATTACGTTTAATGCGTTTAGAAAAAATTGCAGCCATTAAGGAAGCAAAAAAAGCTAAAGAACTAGAAGTCTTAGAAAAACAAAAAGAATTAAGAGAAGAACTTAGATTTGAAAAAGATCGAAAACGGGAACTACAAAAGTTTTTAAAAGCAGAGCAAGCTTTAGTTAGAAAAGAACAAGCTGAAAAACAAAGAAAATTTTTAGAACAATTAAAATTAGAGAAAAAGATAGAGGCTTTCAGAAAACGAGAAGTTCAAGAAATTAAAGCCTTAGAAAAATATGTTTTACAGCAAGAAAGAGAAAATTACTCTGAAGTCCAAGACCGAATTAATAAAATAAAAGAAAAGTATCAAGCGATTAGAGATCAGAAGATCAGAGAAAGAGTTCAACAATTAGGTGTTAATATTTTAGAAGGGGATACTCGAGAGGATCTTTTAGAAAAAGAAAAACAATATCATATTGAGAGACAAAAAATAGAATTTGCATTAGAAAGTTTTTATCGCTCAGCACACAGCTTGTGTTATCAAATTAATAAGCGTTATATTCCAAAATACCTAAGCATCTTGAGGGTGATTGACCGAAGATTTGAAAGTGGAGAAATATTTATTAAATGGGATGACCGACCCGATGAAGATTGGCTTATGTTAATTTATATTAAAAACAATAAACCTGACGAAGGTATTATCATTGAGGATAAAACAGATCAGGAAAAAAATATTTCACATGAGTTTAAAGCTAATGAGATATTCAAAGCAAGTGATGTAATGGTGGACTCTATTACGCAATTATTAGACCGAGAACGTAAAGCTAAAAAAGCCAGTTAACAAATATGGTTTTTAAAAGATCAACGAGTGTCGATATATTCACCAAACAAATCAAAGATTATTTATCTGATGACTTTATAATCGTAAAAAAAGAAACTGATATTGGTGTTGCTATTGAAAAACTTAAAAATGAGAAGAAATCAGTTATTATTGTACACGACAACAATTTAATCAACGGCATCATTACTGAACGAGATATTCTAAACAAAATTACCTTTAATGCTGATCCTAAAGATCGCGTTGATAAATTTATGTCGACGCCAGTACAATTCGTTTTCGAGGATGATCTTTTGTTTCATTGTGTTGGTCAAATGCGTAAATATAATTTTAGGCATATGCCGGTACTAAACTCTTCTAATCGTGTTGTTGGCATCATTCATCTCCCTGCAGCGTTGTCCGCTGAATTAGGTTCGTTGATGGAAAGTATTGATCGCGTTACTACTGAAAACACCGAAGCTGGTATCATTAAAATTAAAACTGAACAAACAGACTTAGCTTGGAAACTTTATGAGGAACAAGTAAATCCTTTGGATATAAGTTATCTATTAAGTTTTCTTAATAATATAATTTATCGGCGATGCATTGATTTAGCTACAGAGAGAGTAGCTAAAAAAAAAATTATCAAAACAATCCCCAATTACTGTGTGCTCACGATGGGCTCAGGTGGAAGAATGGAGAGTTACTTGCATCCCGATCAAGACAATGGAATAATTTATGAAACAGACAATGCCTCTGAGGAAACACTAAAGAATATAGATCAGTATTTTTATGAACTAGCTAATGAATTTACGATCTTACTAGACCGAGCAGGCATTCCACTTTGTAAAGGCGATCTTATGGCTACCAATCCTTTGTGGAGAAAATCGCTTAAAAATTGGAAAGAGCAAATAAATAATTGGGTACAAAAACCCAATGACGACTCGCTTCGTTACATGGATATGCTTTACGATTTTAGAGCCATTTACGGAGATGCAAATTTAGCCAAGAACCTTAGAAATTATCTATTAAATCGATTGGAAGAGTCACCACAGTTTTTGAAATATTTATATAAACGTGACGAGGGGACAAATGCTGCCATTGGATTTTTTGGACAGTTTATTCTGGAAAAAGAAGATCAAGAAAACTTGGGTATGTTGAATTTGAAACATACTGGAACATTACCCTTAGTTGAGTCTATTCGTATGTATTCAATGAAAAACAAAGTAGATTCTGTCAGCACTTTAGTTCGACTATCAAAATTAACTGCTTTAGGAGTATTTACAGAGTCCGAGGAAGATTTTTTTAGAGGCGCTTTTAAATTTTTATCCAATATTTTATTAAAGAATCAAATTATCAGATCAAAAGAAAATAAAGTGATTAAAAACTTTATTGATCCAAGATTTTTAACTTCTCGGGAAAAAAGTATACTTAAAATTTATTTAAAAAAGATTAAAGATCTCAAGTTAAAATTAAAAGGAGATTTTGGTGAAGAGTATGTTTGAGTTTATTAAAAATTTATTTCCAAAACCCCATAATGATTTGCTAGCGCGTGATCAAACTTATTGTGTGCTCGATACCGAAACAACAGGATTTGATGTCAATCAGGGTGATCGAATAGTATCAATTGGTGCTGTAACAATAAACAATTTGGAGATTAATTATAAAACTAAATTTGATCAAATCATTGATCCAGAAAGAGATATTCCAATAAAATCTTCACAGGTTCACGGCATTTATCCTAGGGATATAAAAGGAAAACCTAAAATCAGAGAGGTTGAGCATGAATTTGCAAGCTTTATTGGGAACAATATTATTGTTGGTCACAATATTGATTTTGATATAGGCTTTATTAAAAATATTATTCCTTATAGTGAATTAAGATTAAAATTTAAAAATAATATTGTCTTAGATACTTTAAATTTAGCCATAAGTTTATTGCCTGAATTACGCAGCCATGGATTAACTGATCTCTGTCATCATTTCAAAATTTTAGTTTCAGATCGACATACAGCTTATGGTGATAGTTTAATGACAGCAAAACTATTTATTAAGTTAATTGCCATAGCAGAACAAAACGGATTTAGAACAATTTATGATTTAACAAAATTAATGAAAAAATCTTATTCAATTAAAAGACATTTAACCCAACAAAGTCACTACTAACTTTTATCTTTTTTATTTATCTTATTGCCATACTCCACAATTTTATCCCACTCTGTTTTCTTAGGATTAGCGTCTTTTTCTGCTTTTCTAGAGATAACTAAGGGAAAGATTATGAGTACAGCGATGATAATTACACAAGTTATGGCAATGAAGGTTATACTCATGGCCTCATCTATAGCAAGACAAGGCCATTTTTAAAAGTACAATTAACTATTTTTTTTACAATTTGCTTTATTAATTTTTTGGTCAAAACTTCCATTGGTAGCTTTATCGACTATCCAGATATATGATTTTTCATACGCTCCGGAACTATCAGCTACTGTACATTTTTTACCTAATTTGACCGAATGAGCCGTACAGTTGGTTAAAACTAGCGCAGCTACTAAGAGTAATATTTGTTTCATAAATACTATTTAGTGGTTAGATATGATTAATGTTTGTTTCAAAATTGTTTCAAATATGTCACATTAAAAATTAATAAAATCTTAAAAAAGTCTTAATTTATTCTTAATTAAATCTTAATTAATAATTAATTAATTATTATTAAGTTAAAAGTAATGAAAACATTAAAAAAAATAGAAAAGAATTTCGCAAAACTTCTTAGAGGTTTTGTCTCTTCGCTTGTTAAATTTCAAAAAGAATTTGACAACTAAGCGTTAATATCTCTCAAAACATTAGATAAATATTGATCTTTTTTGACCTAAAATGAATTTTTGCTTATTGCTTTTTATCTAAAAATAGCAATAGTTATGTCTATGGAAGATTATTTAAGCGAGGGTGCTTTCCAAGAATATGACTACAATCAGGAATATTCTGAATGTGACTGGAAAGAATAATCTAAACACTCAAAAATACACTATCTAGACAATTTCTATCTATTCAAGGTAATATCGCTCAAATGAGCGCTAAGCATACTATCCAGTTAAGGATTTACTATGAAGATACCGACGTGGGTGGCGTTGTTTATTATGCCAACTATCTAAAATTTACCGAAAGGGCAAGAACTGAGATGATTTATGACCGTCTAAAGTTAAGCCATAAAGAACTTAAGGATCAATATGACTGCATTTTTGTGGTTAAAGAGTGTGATATTAAATATCTTAAATCGGCTCATTTTGAAGATCAAATTGAGATTAAGTCATCCGTGATCAAAAAATCGCCAGTTCGTCTTATCTTGCTCCAAGAAGTCTTTAGAAAAACTGAAATTTTAGTGACATCAACTGTAGAACTGGCAATTGTTAACTCCAAGGGTTCCGTTACCAAATTACCGAAAGAACTCCTTTCTAAAATATAAATAATAACTATATATTGTATATATGAGTGAAGTTGCTGCCAAATTTGATTGGTCCTGTAAGCATACCTGGAAAAAGAGTGCTTATAATACTTTATGGTGTTTAATTGGTTGTTCCATTGGTGATTTTGGAACGATCTTTTTCTTTCAAATAACCCAAACACCTTTTCCCGTTTTGGGAATTATGATCTTAGCGATCGTTAATGGTTTATTGACGAGCATTATATTAGAGACAATCATCCTAATGAGGCAAAAATTCACTTTTCATCAAGCGATAAGAACTGCACTAGGAATGAGTTTTATTTCAATGATTTCTATGGAAACTACGATGAATCTTACCGATTTCTTCCTTACTGGAGGGGCAGTTTTAACATGGTGGGTAATACCCATAATGCTGATTGTGGGTTTTCTAACCCCATGGCCTTATAACTATTGGAGATTAAAAAAATATGGCATATCCTGTCATTAATTTACAATTATAACTATGAATAGATTAACAGCAAAGCACTTTAAAAAAGAACTACTTGAACTCTATGATTTTTATGCGCATGGAAAAATTTCTCGAAGAGAGTTTCTTAAACGGGCTGGTCAATATACTACGGGTGCAATCACTGCTTTAACAGCTCTTAACTTGCTTTCACCAAACTATAGTTATGCTAATCAAGTTGACGAAGAAGATAACGCAATTACTATTCAAAATATTCAATATCAATCTTCAAAAGGTAATGGCACAGTTAATGGATATTTGGTACTTCCTAAAAATACAAATACTAATAAATTTCCATCAGTTTTAGTTGTCCATGAAAATAGAGGCTTAAATCCATATATAAAAGATGTCGCAAGAAGATTAGCAAAAGCAGGTTTTTTAGCACTGGCTCCTGATGGGCTTTCCTCATTAGGTGGATACCCAGGCAATGATGATGAGGGAAGAACCATGCAGGCAAAAATTGACCCTCAAAAATTAATGAATGATTTTTTTGCTGGATATGAGTTTTTAAAATCCAGAAATGACACTAATGGCAAAGTGGGAGTAGTAGGTTTTTGCTATGGCGGAGGTGTAAGTAATGCCCTAGCAGTTGCTTATCCAGACTTATCAGCAGCAGTTCCGTTTTACGGTAGGCAAGCCGCTGCTGAGGATGTGCCAAGAATTAGGGCTCCATTGCTAATACACTATGCAGAATTGGATGAAAGAATCAACAAAGGCTGGCCTGCTTATGAAGCTGCTTTAAAAGCTAATAATAAGGTTTATGAAGCTTTTATTTATCCAGAAACCAACCATGGTTTTCACAACGATACAACTCCTAGGTATGACAAAAAAGCCGCAGAGCTTGCATGGTCAAGAACTATTAAGTTTTTTAAAAAATATTTACAATAATTTAAGTTTTGTCATTATTTAGTCTCAATTCATTACTAAGTAGTAATTAATTCAATTCTAATCTGCAAAATCAGCATTACTAATTGGAAACAACATAAAATATAAGAAAAACATGCAAAACTTAAATAAAGCAAAAAAAATTAAAATTAGAGTAAAAAATCGTAGATATAAAAAATTGTCTATGTTCCAACTACAAAACCAAGGTTCAGGTCAAGTTTGGGGCAACTGGGTCACTAGACGAGTTTAATTACTGAATTGTAATTCGATGCATCACCCGATGACCATTAAAATCGTTGGTCGGGTTATGTAAAACAGCGTGGTTATTCCACAAAGCTAGGCAGTCTTTATCCCACTCAAAACTATACGTAAAATCATTTTTGACCTGATGTTCAAATAAGTAACCTAACAATTCTTTACTTTCACTGTCATTAACGTCTAAAATTTTAATAACATGACCCGGTGAAAGATAAATTGATTTTTTTTTATTATTTGGATTTATTCTTACAATCGGATGTTCTGCTGATAAACTTTTTGGGTCTAAACCGGTGCCCCGCTCAGCGGTTCGGTTATTTCTCGTTTTAGAAATCGGTCCGTCTGCACTAAATAAAGCTTTTAAACTTGAGATCTTATTTTTCATCTTTTCCGGTAAAGTTTCATAACTTAGATATTGACTGGCAAAACGTGTATTGCCCTGACCACGCGGCGGAACTTTGATAGAATAGAGCATTGTATAACGAGGTGGTTGTTTTGTATAGGTTGAGTCGGTATGCCACCCCTCACCAAACATAATTTGTTCTCCAGGTTTTTTTTCAACAACTGTAATCTCAGGAAAACCATCTAAACCCTTAAGCATTGGGTAATCAGCACAAGTGCCAAAATTTTTAGCAAAAGTTATATAACTTTTAGAGTCTAAATTTTGATTTCTGAAAAAAACAACACCAAAATTATCAAGAGCTTGTTTAATCTGATTAATTTCTTCAGCACTTGCCATTTTAATATCGCAATCGATGTAAGCGCCCACATTATTTTTACACGGTGTAATATTAAGCATTATTAATAATACTTGGTAGAATTAATTGTGTCACTATATAATATCTAAATATGAAAATAAAAGTATACTCCGATACCATCTGTGGCTGGTGCTATATTGGTCATAAGCGACTGCAAAATGCCCTTGATCAATTTAAAAATATCAGTTTCGAAATAGTTCATTGCCCCTTTCAGCTCAATCCTGACATGCCATTAAGTGGAATGTCTAGAAGCCAATATTTAGATATTAAATTTGGAGGATTTAATAATGCGAAACCCATGTA
>JAYPCI010000005.1:0-5174 GCA_038124645.1 Candidatus Pelagibacteraceae bacterium | reverse complement strand
AATTTGATTGCTGAAATAAAAAAATCTGATCAGATAGCTAGGTCAATGGGGATTAACGGTGTTCCTTTTTTTGAGATAAACAACAAAGCTTACATATCTGGAGCACAAAGTACCAGCAACCTGGTGGAAGCAATCACCAATAACCAATAAATCTGAAGGTTCAATTTTAAGTTGCTACATATTTAGAACACAATCCAATACTACTTGTCGCTTATTACAAGGAGCAAATATGAAAAACATTAAATCATTGATTGTGTTTTTGGTTTTGTTTCTTTCACCCACTTTAGCATTTGCGGGACAATGTCCAATGCTAATAGCACAAGTGAATGAAAAACTAGCAACTTCTAATTTAGCAGAAGATAAAAAAATAGAGGTTGAAACGTTAAGAGATGAAGCTGAGTCTTTACATAAGTCAGGCGATCATCAAACTTCTGAGCAACTTTTACAAGAAGCTTTAGAATTATTAAAATCTTAGCAAAACCTCACCACCTCTTAAATTAAAATTTAGGAGGTGGTTATTAAGTCATTGCTTTATTTTTCAATTTTTGAAATATTCCCAAAAGAGATTTATGAAAATCAAAAGAGTAGCAGTGATTATGGGCAGTCAATCAGACTACCCAACTTTACGTCATGCAACGAAAATTTTAAAAATTTTAAAAATTAACTTTGATACCCTAATTGTCTCTGCACATCGAACTCCTGATCGATTATTTAGATTTGCTAAAACAGCCGATAAAAAATATGAAGTCGTTATTGCTGGGGCAGGAGGATCAGCTCATTTGCCTGGGATGGTAGCTTCATTAACCACGCTGCCAGTTTTAGGAGTGCCAATCGAATCTAAAAAATTAAAAGGTTTAGACTCACTTTTGTCTATTGTCCAAATGCCAAAAGGGATTCCCGTTGGATCTTTGGCTATCGGGGAAAGTGGAGCGATGAATGCAGGGTTATTAGCAGCCGCGATAATTGCTCTAAAAGACAAAAAAGTTGCAAAGAACCTCAAGCAATGGAGAAGTCAGCAAACTAAATCTGTCAAATTAAAACCCTAATGGTTAAACTAGGCATAGTAGGAGGTGGGCAATTAGCAAGCATGCTATGTCAAGCCGCTAAAAAAATTTCTGTACAAACGACAGTATTTGCAGATGATAAAAATTCTCCAGCACAACATTTTGCAGACAATTTTATTTATGCCAATTATGAAGCAGAAAAGTCACTTACTGATTTTGCTAATCAAGTAGATTTTATAACCTATGAATTTGAAAATATACCGTTTGAAACCTTAAATCATCTATCGAAATTATGTGAGGTCAATCCTAATCCTAGAATTAATCAAATTGTTCAAAATCGTTTATCAGAGAAACAATTTATTAATAAGTTGGGTTTAAAAACAGTGGACTACAAGTTTGTTCAAAGCTTAGAAGATTTAAACAAAGGCTCGGCGTTATTACCAGGTATATTGAAAACAACAAGCATGGGCTATGACGGCAAAGGACAGTTTGTCATCAATTCAATCCCAGATATTAAAAATATTAACATTAATTTTCAAAATGAATATATTTTAGAAAAAAAAATTAAACTTAAAAAAGAAATTTCCATAGTTATTACTAGATATAAATCAAATCAAACTTCAATTTATGAACCCATTGAAAATACACACAATAATCAAATTTTATCAGAGTCAATTATTCCAAGTTCAGTGTCCGAGACAATTAAGACCACTGCCACTACGGCGGCTCAAAAATTAACCGAGGAATTAGAGTATATTGGCACCATGTGCGTAGAGTTTTTTATTGATAATCAAGATAACCTTTATATTAATGAAATTGCTCCTCGAGTACATAATTCTGGTCACCTAACAATTAATACTCATAATGTTAGCCAATTTGAAAATCATGTTCGTGCCGTATGTGATTTAGAATTTGTTCCACTAAAAAAAATACACAATGCTAAAATGATTAATATTCTGGGCTCAGAAATTCTTAAATATAAAAATAAAAAATTGAATAGAAATGAGTTTTTTTTCGATTATTTAAAAAAAGAAGCCAAACCTAACAGGAAAATGGGGCACTTAACCATCATCACAGACTAAACTTTATTAATAAGCACTGGATCATTATTAGTCGGGTTATTTACATCTTTACTGATTGGATGATAATTTAGTTTAGGCGGCTTTAGGCTTTGTAATAATTCATAACCATCTTTCTTTACGTTTAAATAATTAATGAGTTGACTCTGATTGATAATTACAGGCTCACGGTTATGAACTTCTTTAACATTGTCCTGAGCTTCTTTAGTAATAATGCAAAATTGATTTTTTTCATAAATACCAGCAAAAAACATTAAATCTTTATCTTCTCTAGTAAAATAGTAGGGAGACTTTGCGGTACCCTCTTTTTTCCATTCATAATAACCATCGGCAATCACGATGCATTTAGAGGTTTTGATTAAATTTTTAAAAGATAATTTTTCCATAAGTGTTTCTAGTCTTGCATTGATTAAGGGTCTAAAATCTTTTTTGTTTTTCGCCCAGTCAGGTTTTAAACCCCATTCTAACGACTCTAAAGCTCTGCCGTTAGTATACGCTTTGATGATTGGCAATGTTTGACCTGGATGAGCGTTATAATTATCTAAATTTTCAACTTTGATATTAGTTTTAACTAGATCAGTAGTTTTAGTAACTGGTTTAGTGATGACGTATCTTCCGCACATTAACTGTTATACGCTTTGAGTTTATGAACTTGCTCTCCCAATTGATCTATGCCTAACTTAATTTCATCTCCAGGTTTTAAGTATTGAGGATTTTTCATACCCAAAGCCACTCCTGGCGGTGTGCCTGTAGTGATGATATCTCCAGGTTGTAAGGACATAAACTGGCTCAAGTAAGATAATATATGGTTCATATTAAATATCATTTTATCAGTATTTCCAGTTTGCATTCTCTTACCATTAACATCTGTAAACATGTTTAATTTATTGACATCCTTAATTTCGTCTTTCGTAACTAAATAGGGGCCAACGGGTCCAAAAGTGTCAGCCGATTTACCTTTAACAAATTGCCCACTATGATTTTTTTGCCAATCACGTTCACTAACATCATCGACTAAACAGTAACCAAAAATATACTTTTCAGCATCTTTCAGATCAACATATTTTGCTTCTTTACCAACGACAAAAGCAATTTCCACCTCCCAATCAAGATGCGTGGAATTTTTTGGGATAATGATGTCATCATAAGGTCCATTTAAACAACTCGTTGCTTTAGAAAAAATCATTGGTTCTTTAGGTAAAGCTGAACCTGTTTCCTTTGCATGATCAGAGAAGTTCAAACCCACAGCTAAAAATTTTCCAGGTTTGTTTATGCAGGAGCCAATTCGTGTAGTTTTGGAAACTAGTTTTTGAGCTTGTAGGTCTACCTTGTTTAATTTTTCAAGGTTATCAAAATTTATATTTTTTGGATCTAGATCACTTATGAAATTAGATAAATCCCTAATTTCATTATTTTGATCCAGCGCACCTACTTTTTCCTTGCCTAGGTCTCCATATCGTAAAAGTTTCATAGTTTTAATGCACTAATTGTACATCAAGTTAGCGAGTATATTAAATAACTTTTGTGATTATGTAGATTTGTAGGACTAAAATTATAAAAGGTACAACTGTTCGGATAAGTTCCATTGTGTGATTGTACTCATCCAATTTTCTCTCAAGCCAGTTTCTTCTGTATTTTTTTGCCATGGTGGGGAAAATAAACCTAAAATATTTTTTTTGCAAGTTTTTTTATAATTTTTTATCCATTTTAAAATATTTATGTGCAATGACGTAACCCAAGAAGGCACCGTAATATACCGCACCATAAAGACCGAAGCCGTCTTCAGAAATATCTACTTGATTATAAATTTGAATTTTTCTGATAATGTAGTATCCAAAAAAAGCACCAACTAGTCCTCGTAATGATAAAAAACGCATGGGAAATATTAGCAAAATTTTGAGGAAAAGTATGGATTAATCTTTCCAATTAGGTTTTTGTTTTTTTAGAAAACTCTCAATGCCGATTTTTTTGTTATCAGAACTAAGTAATTTATAGAAACTCTTACGCTCTTCAGCTAAATCTTGAGTTAAACTATTCGAAAGATTAATTAGTTTTTTTATTTCAATTAAACTAGATTTTGGTTTAGCAGCAATTTTTTTCATGAATTGAATAGCATCAACTTGATAGTTGTCACTCTCAATTATTAAACTGACAATACCTAACTCATAAGCTTTTGCTGCAGTGATCATTTCGCCGCTCATACATAAAAAGTTTGCGTTAAATTTTCCAACATAGTGCTTTAACCTCTGTGTGCCACCAATGCCAGGTATTAAACCTAAATTAATTTCTGGTTGACCAAAAGATGCTTTTTTAGAAGCAATAATAAAGTCACATATTAATGCCAATTCCATTCCACCACCCAAAGCATAACCTTCTACAGAAGCAATGACTGGAATAGAAATTTCTTTAATTTTATCGAAGTAGTTGAACAAACCTTTCTGTTTTGCGCTGCTCTCCTCTAAACTACCTAATTCTTTAATATCGGCTCCGGGTGAAAATAATTTTTCATTACCCTGGATCACAATTGCTCTAATATGTTTTTCTCTTTCAAGGTTTTTTAAACCTTCATAAATTTCTTTTGAGGTTTCTATGTCGAGTGAATTCTTGGCATCCTTCCTATCCAGAGTTAGAATGCCAAGGTTTTGATCAGTATTAATTTTTATATTTTTAAAGTTTTGCAATTATTTTTGGTCTAAGAAATTTCTTTCAACACACATAGCAACGCCCATACCTCCACCAATACATAGGGTCGCTAAACCTTTTTTAGCTTTTCTTTTTTGCATTTCGTGCAGTAGGGTTACTAATACTCTGGCGCCCGAAGCACCGATGGGGTGTCCTAATGCTATGGCACCACCGTTTACGTTCACAATGTCAGCTGTAAAACCTAATTCTTTATTTACAGAAATGGCTTGAGCTGCGAAAGCTTCATTCGCTTCAACTAAATTTAATTGATCTTCGCCCCAGCCTGCTTTTTTTAGAGCAAGTTTAGAAGCTGGAATTGGTCCTGTTCCCATTATAGCGGGGTCAACACCACACACAGCCCATGAAACAATTTTAGCTAAAGGTGATAAATCTCTTTTTTTAGCTTCTT
>JAYPCI010000004.1:0-72291 GCA_038124645.1 Candidatus Pelagibacteraceae bacterium | reverse complement strand
GTAAATTTACAACGTGAGGAGAGTTACTCATGCTTTCTTGTCCGCCTGCAACAACAATATTAGCATCACCAACTAAAATTGAATTGTAACCATAACCAACACACGCTAAACCCGAGCCACATAATTGATTGATCGTTGTAGAAACAGTTTCATTTGGTAAGCCGGCAAATTTAGCAGCTTGTCTCGCTGGATTTTGGCCTGTGCCAGCTTGTAAAACTTGTCCCATATAAACCGTATCAACATCCGTATTTTTTAATTCTGAATGTTCAACACATTTTTTGATTACTTCAGAACCTAATTGAGCCGCTGATAATGAAGATAAAGCACCCCCAAAAGATCCAATTGCTGTTCTAAATGCACTTGTTATTACTATTTCTTTTTTCTTATCCATCTTATTTTTCCTCCGAGTTTAAATTTATTAAAAATTAAATTTATTGCATGTATTGACCACCATTGATCGAGAATGTAGCGCCAGTGATAAAGCCAGCTTGATCACTTGCTAAGTAACTAGCCAAAGCAGCTATTTCGCTTGGTTCAGCTAATCGACCGACTGGAATTTGTGCAACGATTGTTTTTAAAATATTTGGGTCAATTTTTTTAACCATGTCTGTACCCACATAACCTGGTGCAATAATATTTGCAGTAACACCTTTGTTAGCATTTTCTTGTGCAATTGCCTTTGTAAAACCAATTAAACCCGCTTTGGCAGCAGAGTAATTTGCTTGACCAATTTGTCCTTTAATACCATTAATTGATGAAATACTAATAATTCTACCAAACTTGTTATTTCTCATTTTTTCTATTACGTTTCTTGTCATATTAAAGGCTGAGTTAAGATTTGTATTGATAACAGCATTCCATTCATCAGCGGACATTTTATGTAAAAATCGATCTTTTGTAATTCCAGCATTGTTTATTAATATATCAATGCTCTTACCTTCCGATTGTTCAATTTCAGATATTCCTTTTTGACAGCTTTCAAAATAAGCCACATCAAATTTATAAACTTTAATACCTGTTTCTTTAGAAAATTTTTCAGCGTTTTCAGGGTGACCAATATAAGTTGAAATGACATTATAGCCATCAGCCTTAAGTTTCACTGCTATCGCAGCCCCGATACCACGGGTACCTCCGGTAACTAGTGCCAGTTTCGTCATAATGGTTTATTTTACTCCCCAAAAATTTTAACTTCAAGACCAGTTTTCAGGGGAAAGTATGAGACCTGGTCTTTGAAGTTAATTTACTTAATTAGCTTTTAGCTTGAGCTTTCTTTTCAGTTTGCTCTGCAATAACGTTTTTAAGTTCAGTTAAACTGTCTAAAAATCTTGCATTCATAATTTCAAATGCTTCTTTAGCAGTTTTTTCGTTAATTTTTGATAATTCAGCAACATTTGACTGTGCAGATTCAATTGCTTCTTTAACTAGTTCAATTGATTTAGCAGCAGATTGTTGAGTATTACCTTTAGCTATTTCAGATGTAGCAACTTTTGTGTTGTTTACTGCATCGTTTAAGATCTCAACTTGTTTCTTTGCAAACGCATTGATACCTACGAATACAGCTTGTGACGCAGCTGCAACAGCTTCCATAGTTTTCTTCTGAGAAGAAATAACAGCATCAGAGTTAACATCTACGTTTGGTAACTTCGCTGCAGTTAAGATTTTTTCAAAATCAAACATCTCAAAAGGGTTATAGTTTGTATTAATCATAATTATCTCCTTATTTATTAATGCAATATATATATGTTGCAATGCACAATATGTCAATAGTAAATTTAGTAATAAAATAGGCAAAAAGTAGGGTATTTTTAACAATTATCATGCAGTGCGACATTTTATTCATTATTGCAATATAATTATTTTGATTTATGATGTATATAGTGGGCAAAATGAAAGAACCAATAGACAGCAATAAGAAAAAAAGTAAAAAAATACCAAAAAAAGGCAAAAAAACCTCAAAAAATGAGGAAAACCAAGGTTTTGCAAATATAGCATTTCCAGGTTTTGAGGAGGTTATGCAAAATAACCTTAAAATTTATAATAACTTCTTTAATAATCAGAGTTTTAGTTCAAATGGCAAATCACCCAGTGATGAAAAATCAAATAATTTAGATCAGTTTTCAGTTAAAGACTGGATGGATTTGGTGAATCCAACAGCTAATAAAATTATGCAGAGTTTGAATAAGTTTACTGAAGCTCTTCAAAAAAACCCAAAAATTTACTTTGAGAATGTTAATTTATGGCAAAAGCAGATTGCACAACTAAATTTCTATTATTTAGCAAGGTTATCTAACCAAAAAGCTGACCCAGTCATAGTTCCTGAAAAAGCAGATAAAAGGTTTGCCCAACCAGAATGGACCGAAAATCTATTTTTTGATTTTATTAAACAATTTTATTTAATAACCGCCAACATGTTGGAAAACTTACTGAATTCAGTGGAATTCATCGATGAAAAACAAAAAGCCCTAATGAAATTTTATATCAGACAGCTTAACATGGCATTTTCACCAACCAATTTTGTCTTTTCAAATCCTGAGGTCCTTTCAACTACTATTAAAGAAGGAGGGATGAATTTAGTTAGAGGTTACAATAATTTTAGAGATGATTATTTAAAACACCCAAACAAATTGTTTATTTCTCAAACAGATTTTGGTGAATTTGAGGTAGGAAAGAATTTAGCGACAACCGCAGGCAAAGTTATATTTAAAAACGAGGTTTTTGAATTAATTCACTATAACCATAAAACGGAAAAACAGTACGAAGTACCAATGGTTATTGTTCCACCATTTATTAATAAATTTTACATCATGGATCTTAATGAAAAAAAATCAATGATGAATTATCTTTTAGAACAAAATCAAAATGTCTTTCTGATTTCATGGAAAAATCCAAAATCAGATAGTCGCGCTTTTGGTTTTGAGGAGTACATTGAGGACGGTGTTTTAAAAGCAATCGAAGTTGCTGCGCAAGAAAGCAATGCTAAAGCAGTCAATCTTTCAGCTTATTGCGTGGGTGGAACTCTGACATCGATGACCCTAGCACATTTAAAAAATAAAAACTTTGATATTAAAGTCAATTCAGCAACTTTTTTTGCTAGTTTAATTAACTTTGAGGAACCAGGCGATTTAGGAATTTTTATTTCAGACGAACAGATTCAATCAATCGAAAACAGGATGAAGGGACAAGGTTATTTTGACGGAAAAGATATGGCTGCCACATTTAATTTTTTAAGACCTGGAGATTTGTATTGGAATTATGTTACGAATAATTATTTACTTGGACAAAAGCCAACTGCTTTTGACATGCTTTATTGGAATTCAGACTCAACTAGAATTCCGGAAAAGCTTCATAGTGACTACTTAAGATCTTGTTATTTACATAATAAGATAGTGAAGAGCGAGTATATTTTTAAGGGCGAGAAATTAGATTTAAGCAAAGTTGATACGCCAATGTTTCATGTCGCAACCACAGAGGATCATATTGCTCCTTGGAAAAGTGTTTATGTAGGATTGAAGAGTTATTCTAACAAAAGCAAATTCGTATTAGCAAACTCAGGACATATTGCGGGTATCATTCAAGGCAAAGGCGCCAAACCAGGTAAACAATATTATTTTGAAAATAATAAAACTGAATTATCTAAATCTGCTGATGAGTGGTTAAACGATGCCGATAAAAAAGAAGGATCATGGTGGCCGTTATGGATGGAATGGTTAGCGGAACACTCAGGCAGAATATTGGATACCAAATTAATTTCACAAAATAAATTTAAAGAAATCTATAAGGCGCCTGGTCAATACGTTGTTGAGAAATAAAATGATTGAAATAAAAAAATATTCAAACCGTCGTCTCTATAATAAAGAAACAAGTTCATACATTACTCAAGACGATATTGTTAATTTAATTAAAGAAAATAAAAATTTTAAAATTATTGATGCTGACAATAAAAAAGATATTACCTCAGCAATTCTAACACAAATAATTCTCGATAAAGAAACGTCCGGCGTTAATCTTGTGCCGGTGGAATTTTTAAAACAAATTATTTTGTATTATGAAAATAATAAATCTAATGACATGTTTGGCTACTTAAATCATATGCATAATTTTGCGAATGCAAACGATATGTTTACTGAAGGTTTTTCTAAAATGATGAAATTTAATCCTTTCGATCTCACTAACATGTACAACAAAGGTTCGAATACTAGTAATAAACCAACTAACTACTCAGCAGAAAAAAAGACAGGAAACAATGAACAGCTTTCTGAAGAGGTCGAAAATCTTAAAAAACAATTAGACGAACTTAAAAATAGAATTTAGGTATCCATTTTAAGTTTTATTATCCTTCAATACCAATGCATATTTACCATTAAGCAGTTATATCGTTGCTGTGCTCAACAAAATAGTTAAGCTCTGCATCAACAACAAAGGAGGGAATATGGCTAATTCAAGAAAGCTATATAACAAAGATCTCGCACCAACTCCGTCGAAAGACAAAAAATGGGGCTGGTTTGAAATCTTTAACGTGTGGGCGAACGATGTTCAAAGTTTATTTGGATATACGTTAGCTGCCTCTCTATTTTTAACTTATGGTTTAAATGGATGGGTAGTATTTTTAGCCCTAATCTTAGCAGGATTTTTTATAATGTGGTTAGTTAACTTATCAGGTAGTCCAAGTGTTAAGTATGGAATACCTTACCCCGTATTTGCTCGAGTGAGTATGGGTGTTTATGGTGCTAACTTTCCTGCAATGGTCAGAGGTATCGTAGCAATGTTCTGGTATGGTGCACAAACATATTTTGCATCAACAGCGGTTGCTTTACTTTTGAAAGGAATAACTGGTTCTGACGGAGGCTCAGGAACATTTTTAGGAATGAATGGAATCGATTGGGTTTCATTTATTTTTGTTGCTGGTTTCCAAGTCTATTTATTCTGGAATGGTATTGACCTAATCAGAAGATTCTTAAACTTTGCGGGTCCAGCAGTTTATGTCATCATGATTTTATTGATGATTATGATTTGGGCTAAAGCAGGTGGTGGACTTTTGTCTGAAGTTGGTAATATCTTTAAAGGAGTAGGTACGTATAGTGGTGGACCAATAGCTGCTTTCTTAGCAGTCTTTGGTACTATGGTAGCTTACTTTGCTGCAGTTGTAATTAACTTTGGTGACTTTTCTCGTTTCGTTAAGAACGAAAAAGAAATGAAAAAAGGAAACCTTTGGGGATTACCAGGCAATATTGTTTTATTCTCATTTATTGCTTTAATGACTACAGCGGGTACAGTTGCGGTGTTTGGTGAAACATTAACTAATCCAACAGAGATAGTTGAGCGAGTTGGAAATTTAGGTTTAACCGTTATTGCAGCGTTTGCATTCTTTGCTGCAACAATTGGTATTAACTTAGTTGCTAACTTTGTGCCACCGGCATACGACTTATCAAACTTAGTTCCTAGTAAAATTGATTTTAGGACTGGTGGTTTGATAACTGCAATCGTCGGATTCATAATTGGAGCTTTCTGGGTTTCTGTAATCAGTAACATAGGAATGTTTCCATTTGTAAATACTTTAGGAGCAGTACTTGCACCTGTTTACGGAATCATGATTGCTGACTTTTACATCATTAAAAATGCTAAATTAAGTCCAAGTGACTTATATTCTGACAAGAGTCGAGGTAAGTATTATTACAACGATGGTTGGAATACCAAAGCATTCATTGCTTGGATTATAGCAGGTGTATTCTCAGTTATGACAGTATGGCATCCAGCACTTCAAAGTTTAGGCGGTTACGCTTGGATTATTGGAGCTGCATTAGGTGCTATCATACACTTAGCAAGTTCAAAAAAATAAACTAACAAGTTTAGAAAATCCGCCGTTTTTTAACGGCGGATTTTTTTTTTAATAATTGATGTAAATGTTTTCAGATTTTAAATCTTTGATTACAAGATTTTCACCTTGACCTTTTCGATCGACAACTAAAAAATTCATATTCTCTGTTGAAATAAGAGGGAAATGCCAAGTTCCTGGTTTAAAATTTATTCCTAATCCTTTTGGGATTAAAAAAGCTTTAGCTTTTGATAAATCAGGTTTGTCTGCTGCGGGGGCCACAAAACAGAGAAAATTAGTTTCTTTCATTGGTATAAAAGCCTGACTTCCTAGCGGATGCTTTTCCATCATATCAATTTGCATTGGAAAATTACGCTTAAGTGCTGAAAAAATACTGATTGTCGTTTCCCCACCTTCACTCTTTGTATTCAATTGAGCAATATCATCAAAACGCTTAGCAAAACCATTGTTAATATTTAAGGGTTCAATACCTTCTGTTGTGATCAAGTCACCAAACTCTTTGAAATTTTCTTTAGTTATCGTTTGTGCTTGATATTTTTTTTCACTCATAACATTTTGCCTATAATCTTAAATCTTGAAATACCACCATCAGGATAAATATTTATTTTAATAAAATTAACCTTGCCATTTTTATTATTCAGGTTTTTAAAGACATGTGTTTTATTAGCTGCAAGTTTACTTTTACCTAAAAAAATTTTCCATTTATTTGATTGTTTGACAATAGCATGATCATTTATTTTTTTATTAATATACGCTGCTTGGATTGAGCACTGACTTGGGAAGTTACCTTTAAAATGATGTGTTGAAACTTCTAATTGATTAACTTTGTAACCATCCACACATTTTAAAATTAACCAATCAAAACCTTTTCCTCTTCTTCGTCTAGTTTCCCAACCATCTCCCATATTTTTTGCTTTACCGGGTGCTAAAATATTTTCTGCTTTTCCAAAATGTTCATTGTTACAAGCGATGATAGAAGCACCTAATAATAATGAAGCTAAGTTTGTTGTTTTATTTTTAGACTTGTTTAATTTTTGATTTATTTTGCCAAATAATCTTATTCTTGCAACGCCTCCGTCAGGAAAGATATTTAATTTTATATGAGAAAAACTATTTTTATTTTTGATGTTAAAAATATGATTATTATTCGCTTTAACTTTTTTTTTACTTAAGAGCGCTTGCCATTTAATATCTTTTATCTTTTTTGCTTTTTGAAGATAAGCACCTTCGACACTAATCGCGTCTGGTTGATTGCCGTTGAAGTGCGAGGTATCAATTTCAATTCGCTCAATTGAACCTACTTTTCCTAATTTAAGAATTAAATAATCATGTCCTGAGACTCTTTTTCTTCTCGACTCCCATCCGTCCATCCACTTACCGTGCTTATCGTAAACCCCTTCTTTAAAAATAGGCGGGTTAGGATCAATAATTCTGTTAGCGGAGGCAAAAAAATCATCGGTTTTATAAACTACTTTAGTACCCAATCTTGGTTGGGCAAGATCAATCAAACCTTTTTTAAAAATTATCTTTTCTTTCATAAATTAGTATTTTTTTTCAATCCAGTGATTAGCAATATCTATTCTCTTGCAAATCCAAACATCATTAAATTTTTTAATATATTCAATAAATCTTTTTAATGACTGGTATCTTCCAGGTCGACCAATCAGTCTGCAATGTAAACCAACTGACATCATTTTAGGCTGTGTATCTCCTTCTTGATACAAAGTGTCAAAACTGTCTTTTAGATAGGTAAAAAATTGGTCACCAGAATTAAAACCTTGGTTTGTTGCAAATCTCATATCATTATTGTCTAAAGTATAAGGAATAATTAATAGTTTTTTGTTTCCTTTATGCTCCCAATAAGGCAAGTCATCTGCATAAGAATCGCTACAATATTTAAATCCGCCTTCCTCTAAAACCATTTCCCTCGTATAAGGACTTGATCTGCCCGTGTACCAACCAAGTGGTCGACTACCAAAAATTTTTTTAATCGTGTCAATGGCCTTATGCATATGTTTTTTTTCTTCTGCCTTTTTAATGTTTTGATAATTAATCCAACGCCATCCGTGACTTGCTATCTCATAGTTTCCTGATTTAATCGCGGCACACACCTCAGGATTTCTTTCTAGAGCCATTGCGACCCCAAAGATTGTGACTGGAATATTCAATTCTTCAAAGAGTTTATGTAGTCGCCAAAAACCAATTCTAGAACCATACTCATAAAATGACTCCATATTCATATGGCGTCCCTTCACTGGTAATGCTCCTATAATTTCAGATAGGAAAATTTCTGACTCTTTATCACCGTGTAAAGTACAATTTTCTCCACCTTCCTCATAATTGAGAACAAATTGCACAGCCAGTTTAGCTCTATTGGGCCATTCAATAATTTTACCTTTAGCACCGTAACCAATAAGGTCTCGTGGGTATGAATTTTTCATTGATTTATTTTAATTTATTAAATGCGTTTTGTCTTAGTTTTATACGCAAAGTAAGTAGCAATCAAACCTGAAATTCCTAGAAAAGAAAAAGCGTAGACCCAATTTGTGCTAGTATCAATAGGCTGATGATTGTTCGAAAGATCTAAAATATATCCAAAAATAGCAGGAGTAATACTTGCTAACCCGATACCAATAATGGATCGAAAAGCTAAAGCTCTCCCTAAAACTGATCGAGAAGTATTTTCAGTCAGGGAAGCTGTTAAAACACTTGAGTCTCCGATACAGAAAAAACTATACAGTATTGAAATAATTAAAATAATCATCCAATTCCAATCTACAATCCATCCAATTAAAAATGAAATTAAGCCACTTGATAAAGCGAATAACACCATGATAAATCTTCTGCCTAATCTATCCGATAAAGTTCCAGCAATCATATTGGCTATAAATCCTGAAAAATGCAAAACAACACCAACAAGTAAACCAATTACAACTGGACTTAATTCAGCAATATCTAAAAGAATTATACTTAAAAAGACCGGCAACCATGCCCACATACCAAAAAGCTCAACAGAGTGAGCAGAGTAACTGACAATGAGGTTTTTTTTATTCTCGTCTTTTTTATCAAATTTAAAAATAGATTTTTTAAAATGATACTTTTTAGATAAATCTTTCCATAAACCAGCTAAGAATATTAGCAATCCTAAAATAGTTAAAATAGAACAAATTAAAAAAGCTGTTTGTAAAGAGTAAAGGTTAGCTAGAACAAAACTTAGTCCTAAAGAGATTCCATAACCAAAACTTTGACCAGCGATATTCAAACCCATTGCTTTTCCCCGATTTGCAGGAACATATTTCTCACTCACCAAGATCATCGAAGGTCCATAAATGCCGCCTTGCGATAATCCTAAAAAAAAATTTAAGATTAAAGCACTGATAAAGTCACTTGCTAATAAAGCAAATAAAAAAGCAAATAAACAGTTAGTTATGGAAAAAAAAATTAAGATCTGACTTGGATTTTTAAAATCTGATAAGTATGTCGAAATACTTAACGCCAAACCAAATCCCACTACCGAGCCCGTTTGTATTATACCTGCTTCGGTAGCAGTTAAACCCCATAAGGATAAAATAAAGGGAAGAGTTCCCACATACATAAAAAATACTGCCGATGATAGAAATCTCCCAGCAAATAAAAAAGTGATCCAGCTCCAGTTCATTTATTTATTTTTTTTCAGGCCAAAAAAACAAACCTGAACCAACACCAATTAAAATAGCTGAAACGACCCAGGAGTACTCTTGATCAATGAACAAAGCTAATGCCCCTAGAATTACAGCAATAAACCCTATTGATTTGTTAGACATAATAGAATTAATTATATTTTAATTATGAGTAAGACAATAATAATTTCAGGTGGTACCAGCGGTATTGGTTTAGATATTGCAAGATTTTTTTATCAAAGAGGCTTTAACATCTCGCTTTGTGGCAAAGTTAAATCTAGCCTTATTCAGAAACTTAAAAAAGAATTCTCCAGTGAAGACTCGCTTATTCAAAGTTTAGATTTAACTAAACGCAGTAATATCAAAAAATTTGTTCAATCTACTTTTAAAAAATTTCGATCAATTGATGTTTTAGTCAATTGTGCTGGTCGACAACACGTAGCGCCGATTGAAAAGTTTAAAGATGAAATTTGGACCAACATTATCAATATAAATTTAAATGCGGCATTTTTTATGATCAAAGAAACATTACCAATGATGCGAAAAGCTAAATGGGGTCGGATCATAAATATTTCTTCGGTGCATGGCACGGTCGCAAGTCCTTTTAAAGCTGGTTATGTTTCCTCAAAACATGGTTTGGTAGGCTTATCTAAAGTTATCGCTTTGGAAACAGCAAAAGAAAATATAACCTGCAATGCTATTTGCCCGGGTTTTGTTCTTACCGACTTAATTGAAGATCAAATCAAAACCATCGCTAAAAAGAAAAATATAAGTTATGCAAAAGCTAAAACCCAACTTTTAAAAGAAAAACAACCTTCCATGGAGTTTGTCACCCGGAGTGATGTGGCCTCAATGGCATATTATTTAACGACCGATGCGGCAGCTCAGATTACTGGTAGTAATTTAATTATTGATGGTGGTTGGTCAGCACAATAGGTAGTTTTTTAAAATACTCTAAAACTTCAGGATTAGCGATCGCTTCAATATTTTCTACAGACTCGTTGTTAAGAATTTTTCTAACAGCGATTTCCACAATTTTTCCACTTTTAGTTCTAGGTATATCTGGGCAATCAAAAATGAGTTGAGGTACATGTCTTGGTGAACAATTAGTTTTAATCTTTTTTTTTATCTCATCTTTAAGCTGATCATCTAATTTTTGATTACGCATTTTTACAAAGAGAACAATCCTGACATCATTGTTATGATTTTGTCCAACAACTAAGGCTTCAGAAACTTGTTCAAAGTTTTCAACTTGTCGATAAATTTCCGCAGTACCTATTCTCACTCCCCCTGGTTTAAGCGTTGCATCAGATCGTCCATAAATTATGTAACCTCCACTTTTTGTTTTTTGGATATAGTCACCATGGTGCCAGAGATTATTGAATTTATTAAAGTAAGCTTTTTTTATTTTTTCTTCATTCGCATCATTCCAAAACTTTACCGGCATAGAAGGGAAAGGTTTTTTGACAACAAGTTCACCTTTCATTTCATTATCTATTTCTTTTCCATTTTCTTCGTAAATAGCTACATCAATGCCTAAACTTGGACCCTGAATTTCACCAGCATAAACGGGTTGGAGAAGATTGCCTAAGACTAAGCAACCTACAACATCGGTGCCTCCAGAGATTGAGGCTAAATGAACATCATCTTTTAAATTAGTATGAACAAATTCAAAACTCTCTTTTATTAAAGGGCTGCCAGTTGAAGTCACCGTTTTAAGATTATCTAAATTAAATTTTTTTGCTAAAAAATTCTCGTTTCTTAAATGATCGATATATTTTGCGCCAACTCCAAACAAAGTAAATTTTTGTGATGAACAATATTCAATTAGTCGATCAATTGTTGGATAAAATGGTGAACCGTCATATAAATATATTGATGCTTTACAAGCTAAGGCAGCAATTTGCCAAGGCGACATCATCCAACCAGTCGTAGTAAAATAAAATACTCGATCATTTTCTTTTACATCGAGATGAAGGGATAACTCTTTCTTCTGTTCAATGAGAGCATTGCCAGCACCGTGCACAATACATTTAGGTTTGCCAGTAGTACCAGAGGAATAAAGAATATAAACTGGATGATTAAAATTAAATAATTCAAAAGTTTCATCTAACTCAGCTTCTTTAATTATCTTTTCAAAAGAAAGGTAAGAATGATCAATTTTATTTGTTTGATCATAATTAAAAACAATCACCTCTTTGATGGAGGGAATTTTTTTTATTATTTCTGGAATTCTTTCAATAAGATTTATTTTTTTACCATTATAAAAATAACAATCACTGGTTACTAAGATCGAAGGTTGAATTTGTGAAAAACGGTCAACAACGCCATTGATACCAAAGTCAGGACTGCAACTGGACCAGATATTTCCGTTCTTGGCTGCGCTTAAAAAGGCAACAACATATTCAATCGTATTTGGAACATAAGCTACGACTCGATCACCAAATTTTGTTTTAGATTTTAGATAGGATGAAAATTTACAGACCGAAGTGTATAATTCGCGCCAACTTTTATGTTCAGTAATATTATTTTCTTTTAAACAATAAACGGCTGTCTCATCCGTCTTTTTTGTCAGTAAATTTTGGGTGAAATTTAATTTAGCCTCTGGAAAGAATTCATTTTTCCAAAATTTTAAATTTTTTTCGATAATCTTTGTTCCTTTGTTTCCTGCAAACTGATCATAGTCCCAGTATTCTGACCAAAAAACTTCATCATTTTTTACTGACCAATGCCAGAATGTTTGAAAATCTTCATGAAAATTTAGTTTATATTTGCTCTCAATAGCTTGTTTGAATTTATAGAGATTTGAATTTTTTAACCTTTTTTTACTCGGAGACCACAAGGGATTATTGACCATATCTAAAAACTATTAATTATTGACCAAATAAGCAAACAGTTTCCCTATTGACTTTCATAATTGAAATAATATTATTTTGATAACCATCCACATGGTCACAAAGTGGCTCATCTACATGAGTTAAAAGTAGGTTGAAACAAAAAGGAGACATGTATGCTAAATAGAATGCATGAGATCTTAAAACGTTTTGGCCGAAGTAATACTGAGACCAAACGTTCTAAGTTCTTAGAAAAAACATTAGTAAAATCAGTTGATACGTATGCTAATGGAACTACGGGCTATACAGTGAAAGCTGGATCGAACGCCGGTAAAATTTTAAAACATGCCAAGACAGAGAAAAAAGAGATATAATTTTATCTGATGTGGAGGGGTAATAACAATTACCCCTTTCAGACTTATGATATTCAGGCAGTTATTTGATAAAGTTTCAAGCACATACACTTATTTACTTGCCTCAGATGTTGGGCGAGAAGCTATTATTATTGATCCCGTAATTGAAAACGTCAGTCGATATATCCAATTGTTAGATGAACTACAACTTAAGCTCGTTAAAGTAATTGATACTCATATTCATGCTGACCATATCTCAGGTATTGCAGAGCTAAGAGAAAAAACTAAATGTACCACCATCATGGGCGAACATACTAAAGCTGATGTAGTTTCCATGCGTGTCGCAGATGGTGATCAGGTTTCCATCGAAGGATTAAAATTAACGGCCATGTATACGCCAGGACACACTGATGATAGTTATAGTTATTTGCTGGGGGATAGAGTCTTTACAGGCGATACTTTATTGATTAGAGGTACAGGTCGAACAGATTTTCAAAACGGCAATCCAAAAGATTCTTATAATTCAATATTTAAAAAATTATTAGTATTACCAGAGAATACTTTAGTTTACCCTGCTCATGATTATAAAGGTGATATGGTTTCTACAATTGGTGAGGAAAAAAAATTTAATCCAAGACTTCAAGTAAAGTCTGTAGATGAATATGTAGACATCATGAATAATTTAAATCTTCCAAATCCAAAAATGATGGATATTGCTGTACCTGGTAATTTGAAGTTAGGCGTTGATTTTACAAAACAAAAAAATAATAACGGTTTAGAAGCTAATCAATTTAAAAAAGGAATTGAACAATCTAGTGCCATTCTTATTGATTTAAGAGAGGATCACGAGATCCAAAAAGAAGGCAAATTAGCTAAGGCAATTCATGTTCCTTTTCACGAAATATCAAAATATTATTCTGAAAATGATTTAGCTAAAAAAGAAGTTTTTTTGTATTGCGCCGTAGGCGAACGATCTAATTTAGCTGTACAAATATCTAAATCTTATAATATCAAAAATATTTTTCATTTAGTAGGTGGTCTTAAAAGTTGGAAACTAAATGGTTTTGATGTTCTAAAATCAAAAAATTGATGTTTGCTTTAGGGTTAATTGCTTCTTTTATAATGGGGACCGTGCTGTCCTTGCTTGGTGCCGGGGGTTCAATTCTTACATTACCGATTTTAGTTTATTTATTTAATATCTCAGTGTTAGATGCTACCAGTTATTCTTTATTGTTAGTTGGCTTAACAGCTTTATTCAGTTTTTTAGTATATTTTAATCGTAATTTAGTAAATTTACGGGTCGGCATTGTCTTTGGTATCCCTTCCATTATTGGTGTGATCATTGCTCGAAAAATTTTAGTTCCTTATTTACCAGAAAATTTTTTACTTTTAAATTTCACAATCTCTAAAAGCTTTATCATCATGTTTATCTTTTCAATTTTGATGCTGGTATCAGCAGCTTTGATGATCCGAGATCGAAAATTAGATTTAAACAATCCAAAAAAACAAAAAGCAGAGTTTGAGAAAAATATTGTAATTATTTTGGAAGGATTAATTATTGGTCAGTTAACTGGTTTTGTTGGTGCCGGTGGTGGTTTTTTGATTATACCTGCTCTGGTGTTATTAACTGGTTTGGATATGAAAGTTGCAGTGGGCACATCTTTATTTATCATTGCGGTTAAATCATTAGCAGGTTTCGGAAGCGATTTGATCAGCGGGTTTCTGACTAATTGGACATTAGTGTTTTATATTTTAATTGTTACATTTTTTGGAGTAATTGCAGGGTATAAATTATCAAAAAAAATATCTGAAAAAAATTTGAAACGATATTTTGGTTACATGACACTTGGAATTGGTTTATATATAATTTTAGAGCAATTAATTTAGATTATGACTATAATAAATTTTACTCCTGTAAGTGCTTTTATTGGAGGTATTCTAATCGGGTTAGCTGTTGTTATTTTTTATGTGGGTAATGGTCGAATTGCGGGCATTAGCGGCATAGTAAACAACACTATCTTTGCTAAAACAAATCGAATTGACAATTTTTTATTTATTATAGGCTTATTATTAGGTCCAACTATTTATAAAGTTTTTATAAATCCAGAAATAAGTTTTGTTATTTCTTCCTCGATACCTTTGTTAGTCGTTGCAGGTTTTCTAGTTGGGTTTGGAACTAAAATCGGTAGTGGATGTACTTCGGGTCATGGCGTTTGTGGAATTAGTAGGTTCTCTAAACGGTCAATAGTTGCCACCATTTTATTTTTGGGTTCAGGTATTATTACGGTTTATTTAATGAGGATATTTGCATGAGGGCATTCATCGCACTGATAAGTGGTACTATTTTTGGACTTGGATTAACTATTGCCAGTATGACTAATCCAGCAAAAGTGATTGGCTTTTTAAATATTTTTGGTGCCTGGGACCCATCGCTAGCATTTGTCATGCTCGGAGCAATTTTGGTAAGTGCTCCAGTTATCTATATTCAAAAAAATAAGTTGAAACCTCTTTTTGCTGACAGTTTTTCCTTACCTGCTTTAAAAGAAATTGATAAAAACTTGGTGGTTGGTTCTTTGCTCTTTGGCGTTGGTTGGGGTTTAATTGGTTTATGTCCTGGTCCAGCCGTAGCTAGTCTAGTTCTCTTGAACAGTTCTTCAATTATTTTTATAATTTCTATGTTATTTGCTTTTACATTGGTGCAACCCTTTAAAAAATAATTATGCCGATTAAGCAAATTAACTCAGTGGAACTAATTAAAATTTTTAAAGAGAATAAAGCAGTATGCGTTTTAGATGTTCGCACGGATGGAGAATGGCAAAATATAGGTCGACCTGATGCAGAAGCTTTAGGCGTTGAAACAAAATTTTTATCCTTAATGTTAGACAAAGATGGTCAAAGAGTTTTTAATGAAAATTTTCAAAAAGATTTTTTAGCTTTAAACATAGATAAAACCAAAAAAATTTATTGTATTTGTCGAAGTGGAATGCGATCGCAAAAAGCAGCAGAAATCATTCAAGGACTTGGTTATGAGACCGCTAATATAAGTGATGGTTTTGAAAACTTTGATGATTCTAAGTCTTCCTGGCAAAAAAACGGTCTGCCACAAAAATAATTAAACCTATACTAGAATTATTTTTTTTATTTTTACTTCAATTTATTTTTATTCTGTGTTGTAATATTCAAAAAACAAAGGGAGAAAGCATATGCAATCAATAAAAAAAACATTTCTTTCGATCGTTATATTTTTACTAATCTCTTCAACAAGTGCTTACGCTAAAACTCAAATACAGTGGTGGCATGCATTTGGTGGTCGATTAGGTGAATTATTAGACGAGCAGGTAAAGAAATTTAATGCTAGTCAAAATGACTACGAAGTAGTGCACACTCGAAAAGGTAACTACTCTGAAACACTAAACGCTGGTATCGCTGCTTTTAGAGCAAAACAACAACCACATGTCTTGATGGTATTTGAAGTTGGAACAGCAACGATGATGGCTGCAAAAGGAGCTATCAAACCAGTTTATGAAGTAATGGCTGAGTCAGGTGTTAAGTTTAATCCTGATGCTTACATACCGCCAGTGAAAGGTTACTACACCACAACTGATGGTAAAATGTTGTCACTACCTTATAACGCTTCAACGCCAGTATTATGGATTAACAAAGACTTAATGAAAAAAGCAGGTCTTAATCCAAATATGAGTTTAAAAACTTGGGGTGAAGTAGGTAAAGCATTAGATGCCGCTAAATCAGCTGGTATCTCTTGTGGTATCACAACTGCATGGCAAAGCTGGATACATTTAGAAAACTTTTCAGCTTACCACAATGTACCTTTTGCATCTAAAGCAAATGGTTTTAGCGGTTTAGATACTGAACTTACATTTAATAGTCCTTTACACACCCAACATCTTGGCTTGTTAGGAAAATGGGCGCAAGAAGGTAAATTCTACTATGCTGGTAGAAGAAATGAAGGTGGAGCAAACTTTAGATCTGGAGAATGTATGTTCTTTACAGAAAGTTCTGCTGGTTATGCTGGTATTAAGAAAGAAGCTAAATTCGATTTCGGTATCAGAAATTTACCATACTATGAAGGTACGAAAGCACCACAAAATACCATTATTGGTGGCGCTTCACTTTGGGTAATGAGTGGTCACTCTGCTGAGGAGTACAAAGGTGTTGCGGCACTGATTAACTTCTTATCAAGAACAGACATTCAAAGTCAGTGGGCACAAGACACAGGCTATCTACCGATTACCACTGCAGCATTTAAAGCTACTGGATCTTTTTACAGAAAAAATCCTGGTACTGACACTGCAGGTAAGCAAATGTTAGCTAATGCACCTACTGAAAACTCAAAAGGATTGAGACTTGGTTCGTTTGATCAAATTAGAGGTATCATCGACGAAGAGTTAGAAGCAATTTGGACTGGCAAGAAAAATGCTCAAAATGCAATGAACTCTGCTGTTGCTCGAGGTAATCAACTTCTAAGAAGATTCGAAAGAGCTAATAAGTAGTTCAAATTTATAATTACCGGGGATATGATCATCCCCGGTAATTTTTTTTATGGAAAAGCGAGTTATATTTAAAGGCTGGTGGTTACCCTTATTGTTGGTTAGTCCGCAATTAATAATTTCGGCAGTTTTTTTCTTTTATCCTTCCGGAGAAGCCATCTGGAATTCTTTATTTTTACCAGATCCCTTCGGATTAAAATCCGAGTTTGTTGGTATTGATAATTTCACTTTTTTATTTGGTGATTCATATTATCGAGCAAGTTTTATCACAACCGCAATTTTTTCTATTTCAGTTTCTGTTCTCTCAATGGGTCTAGGTTTATATTTTGCAGTTTTAGCTGATCGTTTAATCAAAGGGGCTGGTGTTTATCAAACTTTATTAATTTGGCCTTATGCCGTAGCTCCAGCCGTGGCTGGTGTGTTGTGGATGTTTATGTTCAATGGTCGAATAGGTTTAGTGTCTTGGTATTTAGGTTTACTTGGTTATGATTGGAACCATGCCCTGCACTCAGGAGAAGCTATGAGTTTAGTTATCGTTGCTTCTACCTGGTCACGTGTCAGCTATAATTTTATTTTCTTTTTAGCGGGGTTACAGGCTATTCCAAAATCTATTATTGAAGCCGCAGCCATAGATGGAGCAAAATTTTGGAAAAGGTTCAGAACAATCGTTTTTCCATTGCTTTCACCAATCAGTTTTTTCTTATTAGTGGTAAATATTGTCTACGCTTTTTTTGAGACTTTTGGTGTTATTCATACGATTACCTCAGGCGGTCCAGAGCAAGCGACAACAACCTTAGTATATAAAGTTTATGCTGATGGATTTGTTGGACAAGATCTTGGCAGCAGCGCCGCTCAATCGGTGATCTTATTAATTTGTGTTGGTTTATTAACAGTTTTTCAATTTAAGTATATTGAAAGAAAGGTGCATTATTAATGGTAGAAAAAAAACAAGCAGGCTATTGGTTGACACACTTGGGTTTAATTATTGGAGTACTATTTATTTTCTTCCCGGTATGGTTAGCTTTTGTTGGCTCAACTGTTACTAATGATGACATCTTACAACCACCATTTCCAGTTTTACCTGGACCACACTTTATTGAGAACTACAAAAATACTTTGTTATATGGTGGCCCAGAAGACTATGTTTATAATCATATCCCGATTGTCAAAATGCTGATTAACTCAACAATTATGGCACTTGGTATAACCATTGGAAAAATTATTATTTCTTTACTCTCCGCTTTTGCTTTTGTTTATTTCAAATTTCCATTTAGAAGAACTTTCTTTTGGTTAATATTTATTACGCTCATGTTACCAGTTGAAGTAAGAATTGTGCCAACTTATGAAGTGGTGGCTAACTTAAATATGTTAAATAGTTACTCAGGCTTAATTTTACCTTTAATTGCTTCTGCCACTGCAACTTTTTTATTTAGGCAGTTTTTCTTAACCGTGCCTAATGAAATGATCGAAGCAGCACGGATGGATGGCGCAGGACCAATACAATTTTTTAAAGATATTTTAATTCCAATTAGTAGAACCAATATAGCAGCCTTGTTTGTAATTATGTTTGTATATGGTTTTAATCAATACCTCTGGCCTTTATTAATCACAACCGATACCAGCATGCAAACGATTGTAATGGGTATAAAATTTATGATACCTACGGGTGATGACTTTGGTCATTGGCCAACTATTTTTAGCACAGCTATTTTATCTATGATACCAACGGTCTTAATTGTGATAGGAATGCAGAAATTTTTTGTAAAAGGACTTTTAGAAAGCGATAAATAATATGGCAACAATCAATCTTAAGAATTTAGAAAAATTTTATGGAAAAAATAAAGTCATTCATGGCTTAAGTGCCGATATTAAAGATGGTGAATTTGTTGTTCTAGTTGGACCTTCAGGTTGTGGAAAATCTACACTACTAAGAATGATCGCAGGGCTTGAAGAAGTGAATAGCGGAGAAGTTTTAATTGATGGCAAAAAAGTAAATGACCTTGAGCCGATGGAGAGAAATATTGCTATGGTTTTTCAAAACTATGCTCTTTATCCGCACATGAGTGTTTACGATAATATGGCTTATGGTCTTAAAATAGCAAAGATTCCAAGAAATGAAATTGATGACAGAGTTAAAAAAGCTGCCAACATATTAAAAATAAATGATTTTCTTGACCGAAAACCAAGTCAGTTATCGGGAGGACAACGACAACGAGTTGCTATGGGTCGAGCTATTGTGAGAAGTCCAGTCGCCTTTTTGTATGATGAGCCCTTATCTAATCTTGATGCTGCGCTTAGAGTACAAATGCGACTAGAGATTAAAAAATTACATACACAATTAAAAACTACTTCAGTATTTGTGACACACGACCAAATAGAGGCGATGACCTTAGGAGATCGTTTGGTTGTGATGAATTTAGGTAAAGTGATGCAGGTTGGAACACCGATTGAAGTTTACTCGCAGCCTAAAAATTTATTTACTGCCCAATTTATTGGTAGCCCAGCTATGAATATATTTCAGTGTGAAAGTGATGGTTCCCAAATAAAATTTGTTAATAGCAATCAAATTAATCTTAGTAGTAAGAAAAAAGGCTCGCTCGCTTTAGGTATTAGGCCTGAAGATTTAAAAATTAGCAAAGAGGGTAATTTAAATGCTAATGTTGATATGCTTGAAATGATCGGATCAGACACTTTAGTGCATGCTAATCTTGAAAATTCTGATCAAAGTTTAGTTATCAGTGTACCAGGTGTTCTCAACAAGAAAGACATTGGTGATAAAATAAAATTAAATTTCGACTCCACAAAAGTTCACTTGTTTGACAGAGAAACAGGTGAGAGGATTAATTAAGTGTTGATGAAACCAAATTATGTAAGGATTTATGGTCATCGAGGCGCTCGAGGAGATTATCCTGAAAATACTATTGAAGGATTTGAATATTTATTTTCCACTGGAGTTAAAGCATTCGAATTTGATGTATTGATTGCCAAAGATTCAATTCCAGTGCTCGTGCATGATTTTAGATTGAATATCAGTAACACTAGGGATGCCCAAGGTCAGTGGCTATTAAACCGTGACCAAAAGGTAAATCAGATGACTTCACAAGAACTTCAGCAATATGATGTTGGTAGCATTAATCCCAGTAGTTCCTATGGTAGGCGGTTTAAAGATCAAAAACAATTAGACAATATACGGATCCCAACCTTAGCCAAATTATTTGAGTTATTAAATCAAAATGCCAATAAAGATGTTTTTTTAAATTTAGAAATTAAATCAACCCCAGTTGAAGAGGGCTTAACACCTAAACCTAATGAGATGGTACAACTTATTTTAAATGAAATAAAAAAATCAAGTTTGGAAGATCGCACTTTAATTTCTTCGTTTGACTGGAGAATTATTAAAGAATTTAAAAAACAGGCACCCAATATTTTAAGAGGTCATTTATCTCTGCAGCAAGACCTGGGGTCTTTTAAAAAAAATATTTCAGCTAATTCACCTTGGGTGGATGAGAATATAACTGAAATTGAATTATTCGAGTTACCTAAAGTTATAAAAAAATTAGCTGGTCATGCTTGGTGCCCATTTTACCGTGATGTTACCAAACAAAACGTTGAGCTTGCCCATAATCTTGGATTGGCAGTCAATACTTGGACAGTTAATAGTGAGAGTGATTTTCAAAGAATGATCGAATATGGTGTGGACGGCATCATCACAGATTATCCCAAAAAACTTCAGGATTTTTGCAAATCAAAAAACATAGCGTGGTTTTAGAAAAGGTATTTATCAGCGAGGTAAATTGCTAAACCCAAAGCTATGCCATACAAAATATAAACAAACGTATCTTTCATAGCTTTGTTATAATTGGCTTTTAATTTGAGGAAAAGTAAATATTTTGGAAATAGCTAATAGCAGAAAGTTTAGTATTATCTGTATCAGCAAAAATAGCAACGCCATCAATATCCTCAAGGTCTAAATCGTGTAACTTTTTATATAATTCTTTAACATTAGCTTTAACAGTAACCCATTCATTTAAATGTTCTTTCGATGAAGATAAAACATAATCAATTGAAGATTTGGTCCAAGGCGAAGTCCAATAATCTTGTGGTTGGTAAGTATTGCTAAAAGCAAAATTAATTGCCTTATTCGATAATGGTGTAAGACCCATTTGTTTAGCTACAAAAACCCTGGCGGCAAAGTCATGCATTTTCTTTTCTTTAGGATTAATGTCACCCAAACTTTTCTCAACTTTCCATGTAATATTGATGAAAGGTGTTTCGTTTAAATTAATTGTTATTTCTTTTCCTAGACCAGAGCCAGCAGCGTTAGCTTCAGCTTTGATAAAATTTCCCTTTTCGTTAGCACCTAGAGTATAAATAGTTTCACCTTTAATTTTCCTTTTATCCAATGTTTCCAATTCATTAGCTGTAAATTCAAAAACTTTAACTTCCTTAGAAAAACTAGTTTGCTGGATAAAAATAGAGATAAGTATAAAAGATAATAATTTTAATAATTGCATTAAATTAAAATTAATCTTCAGTAGTTTCTTCGTCAAGATCTTCCTCATCCTCGTCTTCATTTTCCCCGTCAACAAGATCTTGTTCCTCTTTGATCCAATCTTCAGCTTCAGCAGGAATTTCTTCTAGCTCTTCCCATTTCTCTATTTCGGTAACTTCTATATCTAATGCTTCAGCAACATCATCAATATCCATACCTAAAACTTCCAACTGCTCTAAAAATTCTTTATAGTTCATATTCTCGCTATCTAATATTTTTATAAGTAATTGCAAGTTTAATTATAAACTTAAACCTCAGGTAGTATTAAAAACTTTATTATAGCACTTCACAAAACCAAGTTTTTATAATCTAATTCAATAAATTAACAAAGGGAGAACAACATGAAAAATGTAAAAAAAATACTTTTTGTTTTTTCAACATTGTTTCTAATGTCTTTTTCTTTTCCTTCGTTTGCTAAAGGGAATTTAACACTTTATTGCAGCGTGGAAATAGAAGTTTGTGAACTTTTAATTCAAGGTTTCAAAAAGGACACTGGAATTGATGTTGCAATGACAAGAAAAAGTTCTGGTGAAACGTTTGCTCAAATTAAAGCAGAGTCTTCAAATCCAAAAGGTGATGTATGGTATGGTGGAACAGGTGATCCACACTTAACGGCTGCCCAAGAAGGTTTGACTGAAAAGTATAAATCAAAACACTTAAAAGATTTATTACCAGCTGCACAAAACCAAGCTAAATTTGCTGATTATAGATCGGTTGGAATTTACGTTGGTGCTTTGGGCTACGGTTACAACACGGAGCTTTTAAAATCAAAAGGTTTACCAGTTCCAAAATCATGGGCTGATTTAACTAAACCAGAATACAAAGGTGAAGTTCAAATTGCTAACCCCAATTCATCTGGTACTGCTTACACAACATTAGCAACTATCATGCAAATTTTAGGTGAAGATAAAGGTTGGGATTACATGAAAAAACTTCATGCGAATGTTAACCAATATACTAAATCTGGATCTGCACCGATCAAAGCAGCTGCTAGAGGTGAAACAACTATTGGTATTGTGTTCCAACACGATGCGGTTAAACAAAAGAAAAGCGGTTTACCAATTGCAGTAGTGTCACCAACTGAAGGCACTGGCTATGAGGTTGGTTCAATGAGTATCATTAAAGGTGCTCGAAATATGAAAGAAGCTAAAGTCTTTTACGACTGGGCACTTAGTCCGGCAGCGCAAACTTTAGTATTTAACTCAGGTCAATCGTTACAGGTTCCTGCGAATACTAAAGCTAAAGGCGACCCTGATGCTCCTGTATTATCTCAAATCAAATTAATTAATTATGATTTCAAAACATACGGGAACAAAGATAAAAGAGGTCAGCTTCTAGGTAAATGGGACAACGACGTATCTAATTTACCAAGATAAGTTTGATGAGAAAGCTCGTCATTGGTTGGATATTTATTGGAAGTTTAGGTTATTTTATTCTTCCGTGGTACATGATCAATGACGGGTTTTTTGTTTTTGAATGGTTGCTTGAATATGAATTAGAAGATTACGGACCAGCCTTTTATTTAGCTTTTCATGAAAAAAAATGGTTATTGCCTTTGGCGCTGCCATTAGTTTTTCCAATTATTTTAGTTTTTTTAAAATCTCAGCGTCGCACCTACTCTAATATTTTTCTTATCTGTGGACTGCTAGGATTTTTATATTTCTTTTTTCAAGGTTTTGCGATCGGAGTTAGGGGCTGGAATTTTTTAACTTTACAAGAAATTTTCGGTGAGGTTGATCGCCAATTTGGAATTGGCGTTGGTGCCGTTTTAACAATTTCAACTTTTATCTTTTATATTACCCATGGTCTATCCTCGCGCGGGTGGTTAAATGGAGACAACTTTATCGTTGGGACTATTTGGTCAATCATTATTCTAGTCACTATTTTTATTTTCTATCCGATTCTCAGTATGTTTGACCGTGCATTCTTAGACACAGAAGGTGTTCATAATTTAGTAAGTTTTTCTGGAAAATTTATTAATAAAGGACTCTGGGGCATTGATTGTCTTTATAGCGAATTAAGGTGCGGCGTTGTTTGGAATACTTTATGGATGGGAATTTTAACAGCGTTTTCATCGACGTTTTTAGGATTAGGTTTTGCTCTGTTAGTGGCGCGAACAAATTTTAAACTTAAAAGACTATTCAAAGTTTTATCTGTTTTACCTATTATTACGCCGCCTTTTGTAATTGGTTTAGCGATTATTATTTTATTTGGACGAAGTGGTGCTGTTTCATCTTTTCTCGAGTGGGGTTTTGAAATAGAGCGTTCAAGATGGATTTATGGTTTATCAGGAATTTGGTTTGCGCAAACGTTAGCGTTCACACCAATTGCTTTTTTAGTTTTAATTGGAGTGGTAGAAAGCATTTCACCATCGATGGAAGAAGCTTCTCAAACTTTAAGAGCATCTAGATGGCAGGTTTTTAAAACAGTAACCTTTCCTTTGATGCGACCCGGCATTGCTAATGCTTTTCTCCTTGGTTTTATTGAAAGCTTAGCTGACTTTGGAAATCCCTTGGTCTTAGGCGGAGATTATGATGTTTTATCAACCGAGATTTTCTTTGCAGTTGTCGGCGCTCAATATGATGAGTCCCGTGCCGCCGTTTTAGCTATGATTTTATTATCGATGGTCTTGATTTCATTTTATATTCAAAATCAGTGGTTGGGGAAAAAATCTTATGTATCAATCACCGGAAAGGGCGACAGTGGTTTATACTCAGAACTACCAAGTCCAGTTAAGAACTTTCTCTATTTTGTTGTAGTGCCTTGGGGGCTACTAACCTTAATCATTTATGTAATGATTATGTTTGGTGGTTTCGTTGAAATGTGGGGTGTAAATCATCAATTTACTTTAAAACATTACATTGAGGCATTTAGTGTAGCTTATGACGAAAAAATTGGTGGTTTGCATTGGACAGGAACGGCGTGGAATTCTTTCTCGACGACTTTCTGGGTAGCAATTTTATCAGCACCGCCAACTGCTGCCATCGGGATACTGACTGCGTATTTATTAACGCGTCATAACTTTATTGGCAAACGAGCTTTTGAATTTGGAACTATGCTCAGCTTCGCAATTCCTGGTACGATAATTGGAGTTAGTTACGTGTTTGCCTTTAATACACCCCCGATTGAAATCACTGGTACAGGAATTATTTTAATTATTTCATTTGTATTTAGAAATATGCCAGTTGGGGTCCGAGCAGGAATTGCCTCTATGAACCAATTAGATCCGCATTTAGATGAGGCATCTTCTACCTTAAATGCATCTAGTTACCAAACTTTTACGAATGTCATCTTGCCTCTTTTAAAACCGGCAATTATTGCTTCTTTAGTTTTCTCTTTCGTTCGAGCTATGACAGCCATCAGTGCAGTGATTTTCCTAGTAAGTGCTAAATATGATTTAGCAACCTCTTATATTTTAGGAAGGTTAGAAAATAATGATTATGGTTTAGCTATTGTTTATTCTTCAGCATTAATCGTTGTAATGTTGTTGACGATTGTTGTCATCCAATTAATTGTTGGACGAAGAAAATTAGGTAGACGAGATCAAGGGTTTAGTTTATTGCAAGGAGCGGGTTAAAATGAAAAAAGTTAAAGTTGAATTTAAAAACGTTTCAAAGAAATTTAATGAAACTATTGCAGTAGATAATATTAGCTGCGAGTTTCAACCAGGAACTCTTACTACTTTGTTAGGTCCCTCGGGTTGCGGCAAAACTACGTCGCTTAGAATGATTGCTGGACTTGAAAGGTCGACGCGCGGAAATATTTTTATTGATGGTGAAGATGTTACAATTTTGCCTGCGACTGAAAGAGATGTTTCAATGGTTTTTCAATCTTATGCTTTATTTCCGCACATGAATGTTTTTGAAAATATTTCGTACGGATTAAGAATGGTCAATACTCCCAAAGAAGAATATAGCGAGAAAACATTTAACACTCTCAAACTTGTTGGACTCGAAGGTTTTGACAAGCGTATGCCTTCAGAGTTGTCAGGCGGACAACAACAACGAGTGGCTGTTGCCCGAGCAATTGTTTTAGAGCCGAAAGTATTATTATTTGATGAACCTCTATCAAATCTTGATAGTAAATTGAGAAGACAGGTTAGGGAAGATATTCGAAGTTTACAACAAACTCTTGGCGTCACAACAATTTATGTCACCCACGATCAAGAGGAAGCCCTAGCAATCTCTGATAGCATTATCGTGATGAACAAAGCTGTTATTGCTCAGCAAGGAACTCCTAGAGATCTATATAATACACCCAATACAAAATTTGTTGCTGATTTTATTGGCGACTCGAATATTATCAAATGTTCAATTACAGCTAATCAAGGCAAGCAATTTGATATTAAAATTGAGAATCTTGCTTTTAAAATAAACTCAGCGCTGAAACCGAATGCTCAACCAAGTGTTTCAATTCGACCTGACAAAATAAAGATTGGTGCTGATCGTTCTGACAAGTCAATCTCAGGTCAAGTTATTAATGCCTCTTTCGTAGGTAATACAATACAGTATCAAGTTAAGACCAGTGTTGGAAATTTATTTGTAATTGATTCTGAAACACAAAAAAGTTTTAAGAAAAACCAAAATGTGTTCTTAAGTTTTAATGAGAGCTATTTAAATCTGCTTTCAGACTAAGCCATTAACTTACTCTTTAGGTACAAAAAATAAGCATAATCCATTGTTACAATATCTTAAACCTGTTGTAGTTGGACCATCCAAAAATACATGACCGTGATGGGCACCACATTTAGCACAACTATACTCAACTCGACGCATACCTTCAGAATAATCCATTTTAGTCACAAAAGCGCCAGGCAAAGCCTCAGAAAAAGATGGCCAACCGGTACCACTGTCATATTTGGCAGCAGAACTAAAAAGTTTAGCTCCACAATTTACACAATGATAAAAGCCTTCACGTTTTTCATTCAAAAGATCACTAGTGAAAGGCCTTTCTGTTCCTTGGTTAAATAAAATATTTTTTTGCTCTTCGGTTAAATCCTTATTAATAATTTGTTTAGTGGCAGCATAAATAAACTTAAATGGTGATAAAAATAATCCTAAAAAAGAAAAAGATAGAACTTTTAAAAAATTTCTACGCATAGGATTATTATACATCATTTTAAATATGTGCTATATTGAATTTCAATGGAATCATTATTGATCATTTTAGTTGTAATTTTGCTTGTTCTCAATCTAGGGGTCATTTTTTATTTATTTAAGAATAAGTCAGAAACTAAGATTGATAACACTGAACAAGTTTTAAAAGATGAACTTAGCTCCCTAAGAAATACTTTCAGTGAGTCTTTTGGTTCAATGTCCAAAGATATCGCAAAAGATATGACTGGAGCATTAACCAGAGTAGATGAGAAAGTTAATGTTTTTAACAGGCAAGTAGAAACATTAAATAAAAGTCAAGAAAACTTCAGCAGAATATTAGCTGGAGTAAAACAATATGGTGTTTTAGCAGAATTTTCTTTAGCATCCTTATTAAAAGATTTACTCCCTGCATCTCAATTTATTGCTAACGTGAAGATGAAACCTGAAGAAACTTCAGATACCGTAGAATTTGCAATTAAATTACAAAATGTTTTAGTACCCGTTGATAGCCATTGGCCAATAGAAAAATTTAAAGCAATAGATGAAGCTTACCAAGCAAAAGATAAAGATGCTTTAGCAGAGGCAAGAAAAGAGTTAGCTTCAGCTTTTAGAAACAAAGCAAAAGCAGTGAGTAGCAAATATATTGCACCACCCAAAACCACAGATTTTGCTATTGTCTACGCCCCAACCGAAGGTTTGTTTGCAGAACTCTCAAGTTATCGGGACCCGAAAACTAAAGAACTACTGCTTCAAGAATTACAAACAAAATACAGAATTACTGTTGCTGGACCAAATACTTTATCTGCTTTATTGCAATCCTATCATTTAGGATTTCAAACACTCAAAGTATCAAAACATGCAACCCAAATTTATAGTGATTTAAGAACGATAACTTCTCGATTTGAAAAACACTTTGATAATATAGTTGAACTTAGAAAAAAACTCGAGCAGGCAATAACAGCGACTGAAAGTTTTGGTAGAGATGCGCGTTCAATTATGAACACTTTGAGCAACATTAAAGATCCAGATCAAGTCAAGGAAGCAGTTGAGGATAACTCAGAAAAAGTAAAAGTTTTAAGTAAATAATTTTCTTAATTCATTATAAAAGACCATAATGCCAAATTTAGTAATATATGATTTAGAAACTAGCGACAGTTCTCTTCACTTTTCACAAATCTTGGAATGCGCGATGATATTAGTAAATGATAATTTACAGGAACTAGACCGCGCTGTTTTTCATGCAAGGTTGAATAAAACTTTTATCCCACACCCAGGAGCACTAATAACAAATAAAATTTCTATTAAAAGACTTAAAGAAACTAATCTTTCTGAATACCAAATGACCAAGCAGCTTGTGGATACGCTTAGTAAGTGGGGCAAAAATATTAGTATGGGTTGGAATTCAACTAATTTTGATCGAAATATTATTAGGTCAACGATGTTTCGAAATTTAGAAAAAACTTATATTTTAAACTCTAATGGTAACTCAGAAGCTGATCTTATTCATGTAGCTAGAAGTGCACACTTGTTTTACCCGGGTTCAATTAAAACTGGGACTACCTCAAAAGGTAATGCTGAATTTAAGCTCACTAGCATTAGTGCAGCTAATGATTTAAAGCATGAAGACAAACATACAGCTCTCAGTGATTGTGAAGCAACGTTATCAACGGCTAAATTATTGAAAGAAAAAGCCAAAAGTGTTTGGGACTCATCAATGTTAACGACTAGTAAGCAGGAAGTTATGAAAATTTTAGAAAATGAACAGATGGTTATTGTGACTGAAAATTATGGAGGGGGACCCAGACCTCATCTAGTAACTTACCTATGTCCACATCCAAAATTTACTTGGCCGCTTTGTGTCGATCTAAGACACGATATTGATCACTTATTAACATTAAATGTTCATCATTTAAAAGAGGAGTTAAAAGGTAAACCCAAACCCGTTAGAACCATAAAACATTCAGCACATCCTATTTTAATGAACCCTTCATATCTTAATAATTTTGAACCTTATAATGCAATTGGCATGACGAAGTTATTAGAGAGGGCAAAAAAAATTAAGATGAATAAAGAATTTGCTGAAAAAGTAAGTTTGATCAAAAAAGAAGAAGTAGAGGAAAAAGAAGCAAACAACCAAGTTGATAAATTTGTTGAAGAAACAATTTACTCAGGAGGATTTCCTGGCTCCAAAGATCAAAAGGTGATTGAAGATTTTAATCAAACGGACAACTGGAAAGATAAATATAACTTAAGAAATAAATTTACTGATGAACGATATTCTTATTTTGCAAAACGTTTAATTTATGAGAATAGTCCGGAGCTCTTAGACCAAACGGAATATAAACAAATCAGTAAGTTTTTCGCTGATAATTTTCTAAGCACGGAAAAAAAACCTTTTACAACTATACCGTCCGCAATGCAGGCTATTGACGATCTTAGGAATAAACATGAGGGAAATGATGAAATTATTTCACAGTTAGAAGAGATCAATGGTTATATAGAAGAATTACAAACAATGTATGAAAAAGTAAAATAGTATTGTTGACTTACAAAAAAAAATAACTAATTAAGTAGTATGGCATCATTAAAAGAAATAAGTGAAGCAGAGTTTAAAAACTTCTTACAGGCTGATGATAAAGTAAGAGTCGTTAAAGTGGGGGCCACTTGGTGTGCTCCTTGCCAGGCCAGCAAAGGTCCAGTGGCTGAAGTTGCCGAGAAATTAAAAGGTAATGTTGAGATCGTTGAGATTGATGTCGATAAATGTCCTAATCTTGGTGCTGAACTGATGGTTAGAGGCGTTCCATTATTTATTAAATGGAAAGGTAAAGAAGAAGTCTCGAGGCAAACCGGTTGGGCTGGTACGCAAGGCTTTGAAGACTGGGTTAAACAGTAATTAATTTTTACTTAAAACTTCACCGACAAGATATAAGCTACCAAAGACCACAATAGTACCAGTTGGTTTTTTAGCTAAAGTGGTTAAGGCTGATTTAAAATTATTAGCAGTTCCTATTTGAAATTTATTTTTAAACAATATTTTTTTTAATTCTTTGGTTGAACAAGCGCTAGGTTCACCACTAATAGAGACAGGGATAATTGTTTTAAAAATCCCTCTAAACTTTTTAATAAAATGTTCTGGTTCCTTGTTTTTTAACATTCCCCAAACACCATAAATAGGTTGCTTAAGCGTACGCAGATAACGACTTAAATTCTCACCTTCCGTAGGCGCATGACACCCATCTAATATTAATTGTGTATTGGGTTGAACTAATTTTCTTAATTTTCCCTTGGTAATATTATGTAGTCGCCCAGGAAAAATAATTTTAGCAGCTGTTTTTTGTATTATTTTTTTTGAAACACCAAAATTTAAAGCAACATAAATAGCTAAACCTAAATTATGCAATAAACCTTGGCTAACAATGTTATTATTTTTGATTGTAATGCTGTTTTTTGGGTCAGAGTAATAAATCTTATTTTGTTTGGATTTTATTTGCCAATTTGAAGGGTAAAATACTTCACTAGGATTGTTTTTTAAATTTTGCTTAATCAGTCGCAAAGTAGAGGGAGTTTGCTTACCGATAAAAATTTTAGTGTTTGCAGAAAGAAAAGCACATTTTTCATAACAAATTTGTTTGATCGTTTTTTTTGCTAACCAGTCTTTATGTTGTAAGTTGATATTGGTAATAATTTGGGCAGCAGGCATTTTCCAAAGTCGCGTTGAGTCTCCGCGAAAAAATAACCCTGCTTCAAAGAGATTAATGTCCATTTTTTTATCTTTGCACGCCAAGACTTGAATTAACGTGATTAATTCAAACAGTGTTAATTTAATTTTTGTTTTTTCAATTTGTGATTGGTATTTCTTAATTTCTGCTAAAGATAATGTTTTACCATTAAACTCAAATCGTTCTCGCAAATCATATAAGTGAGGACTTATAAAGGTTGAAACCTTTTTTTTATTGGCTGCAAAAAAATATTTTAAACAGGTTAAGGTGGAAAACTTACCTGAAGATCCAATAATATTGATGGGTTGATTAATGTGTAAATGAGGAAAATTTAATTTAAAAAGAACTCGATTAATTCGCTCTAAATCTAGATCAATTTTTCGTGAATATTTAGCCTGAAGCTTTTGATAAAAGTGGTTGGTGTTCTTCATCTGTCTCAGTACTATTAAACTGAGACTGATATTTTTTCAATAAAACATTAAGCAAAGTAGTGATAGTTGATTTTAGATATGGTCTTTCTACTACCAGATCAATACCGCCATGTTCTTGCACATATTCTGCTGTTTGAAATTCTTCTGGCAGATTTTCTCTCACAGTGTCTTGTATCACTCGGCGACCAGCAAAACCAATTACCGCTTTAGGTTCAGAAATTAAAAAATCCCCAAGCATTGCCCAGGAAGCTGTTACGCCACCGGTTGTTGGATTCGTCAGAACAACGATAAAAGGAATATTATTTTTTTTAAGATCATTAACTGCCATTACTGTACGCGTCATTTGCATTAAAGCTATCGCTGACTCCATCATTCGTTGGCCACCAGAGGAACTAAACATTATAAATGGCATATTGTTTTGGATTGCATGATTAGCAGCATGCACAAAAGCTTCACCAGCAGCAGCGCCAAAACTTCCACCTATGAAACGAAAATCCATTGCTCCCGCAACGATATCAATGTTGTTAATTTTACCGGTAGCCGTTAACAAACTGTCGTTTTGTCCAGTTAATTTCCGTGCGGATTTAAGACGATCAGAATATTTTTTGGTATCGACAAATTGCAGAGGATCATCTTCAGGTACGGGTGGATTTAAAAGTTGATACTCTTTGTTGTCAAAAAAGATTTGAAATCGTTCTTGACTAGTTAATTTGTGATGTGAACCACACTTAGGACAGCAATTTAAATTTTTGTGTAAGTCTTCTTTATAAATTAAATTCTTGCACTCACAAGTGGTCCATAAAGTTTCATTAGATAATGATGATTTTTTTTTAAAAAGTGATTTTAACTTGGGTTTTAAAAATTTTGAGATCCAATTCATTAATTCAATATATTTACAAATGACTTTATCTTATTTCCAATGATTTGTGGTAATTTTTTGTCTTCAAGATTTGTTTCAATTTCTTCCACCAAAGTTGAGCCAATCACAATACCTTCACAGCCGCTCCCAGCAATAATTTTAGCATCTTCAGGTGTTTTGATACCAAACCCAGAACAGACAGGTAAGTCGCTAAACTTTTTAATTTTATTGATCATGGCAGTGACCTCGTCTTTTTCAGCTTTTTTAACTCCGGTGATACCCTTTACATTTACACAATAGATAAAACCTTTGGCTAACTTAGTGATCATTTCTAATCGTTCAGTAGTTGTCGTTGGTGAAATTAATTTAATCAAACCAAGTTTATTTTTTTCAAGTTCTGCTCTTAAAATATTTTCTTCCTTTAATTCGTGCGGAGCATCAACCACTAACACACCATCGACTCCAGCGTTAGCTGCATCTTTTGTAAATTTTTCAATAGGGTAGAGATAGAGATTTGCCATGTAGCCCATTAGTATAATACCAACCTCGTTATTATAATTTCTAATTTCAGCAGCTAATTTGATGACTTCTTTTAAATTTACTCCATTTTTCAAACAACGATCGTGCGCCGCTTTAATAATTGGTCCCTCAGCTGACGCTTCAGAGGTAGGATATCCTAATTCAATAATTGAAGCACCATTATCAATAGCGCTTTTGATGGTTGCAAGACTCACAGCATAGGTTGGGTGACAACCAACAAAATAAGTTATTAGTTTTGTTTTTTGTTCTTTTGATGAAAATATTTTTTTTAATCTGTCAGTCAAAATCTTGTCCGATATGTTGTTCAATAGTCTCTAAATCCTTTTCACCACGACCACAAAGATTCATCACTATAATAAAATCTTTATTTTTACCTTTAGCTTGTTTTATCACTTCCGCCGCCGCAGCCATTGGTTCTAATGCGGAACATATACCTTCAGTTTTTGCTACCAGTTTATATGCTTCTAAGATTTCTTTATCTGTAGCACTAGTATATTTAACCGCACCAACTTGTTTAAGATAGGAATGTTCTGGACCTACAGCAAAGTATTGAATACCAGCTCCAAGTGAAGAGCCTCCTAAAGATTTTGAGCCATCCTCATTCTGTAGCATATAAGTTTTCATCCCTTGCATGATACCAACTGTACCATTTGACAATGCAGCAGTTTCAGCAGCTTCCACTCCAATTTTTATAACATCTTTATCGTCTAGAAATTCATGTATCGCTCCCATAAAGTTTGAACCACCCCCAACACAACCCACAATCATATTTGGAGATTTTTTTTCAAGTTCCAGACACTGTTTTCTTATTTCTTTCCCAATCACACTTTGAGCAAATTGGACAATTTTTGGAAAAGGATAACTCGATACTGTTGAACCAATCATGTAGTAAATGTCAGGAGAACTTATCCATTTTTTTATTGCATGAGTTATTGCCTCTTTTAGCGAACCAGGTACTACCTCTAGTTTGCCACCATAATGCTTTGCTTTAATAATGTTTTGATTAACTCTTTTGACATCAATATCTCCCATGACGCCAGTAATAGGCATATTAAATTTAGCTGCCACAGCACAGGCAGCACTGAAATGTTGACCGGCTCCTGACTCGACAAAAATTTCTTTTTTGCCCATACGTTTTGCTAAGAGAGCTTGAAACAAACAATTATTGATTTTATGACTTCCGGTATGATTTAGGTGCTCTTGTTTAAAATAAATTTTTGCTCCACCTAGATAGTTGGTCAAATTTTCAGCAAAATACAAAGGTGAGGGTCGACCAACATAATGTTTTAAGTAGTATTCGTATTCATCTAAAAATTTTTTATCCTGAATCGCATCTTCAAAAGCTTTATTTAATTCATGAAGAGCTGGCATTAACGTCTCACCTACAGCCATACCGCCCATCTCACCATAATAACCCAGATGATCAGGACCATTTCTAAGTGAATTTTTTTGACTTTGTTTAACCATCTTTTTTATAAATTTTAAGAAAAGTTTTAATTTTTTCTAAATCTTTTATCTTATCTGTCTCTAAAGCACCAGATGCATCAACAGCAATTTTTGTCAGTTTATTAATTTTACTTAGTTTTTCATAGTGATCGATAGCAATGCCACCAGCCACAAACTTTTTAACTGTGGTAGGTACCTTTTTAATCCAATCAAAGTCCCAAGAAAGTGTTTTCTCCATACCCGTTGAGTCAAATAATAAATAATCGGCATGCTTATACTGCATATAATTTAAAACATCTGTTGCTTGACTGATTTTTAGAGCAGCAATAATTTTTGTTTGATACTTAGACTGGTAAGTTTTTATTTGTTCATCAGTGCATTCATAAATTTGAAAATAGTCGAATCCTAATCGGCTAAAAATATCAAGTTCCTCTAAAGAGGGTTTAACCAGAACACCAACAAATTTTGTTTTGTGCCTGTTAATTGTTAATAATTTTTCTAATTGATGTTGTTTAAGGTAACGGTGGCTTTTTTTATAGTTGAGAATAAAACCACAAAAGTCAGCACCATGATCAATGCACGTCTGAACCTGATCTTGGTCAGTTAAACCACAAACTTTGACAATCATTATTCTTGAAGAATATTTTCAATATTTTTTCTTGGATCACCCTCGTAGATTGGTCGACCAATTACTGCAAAACATTTATCGTCTGCAATTTTTTTAAACTCTGCATAACTAGCTGTTCGTTTTTGATCTTGTTTGCTATTTTTGTTCGAACGAATTCCAGGGCAAAACAATATTAAATCTTTGGTGATAGATCTAATCATTTTTATATTTTCCACCGAAGTGATAACACCATCCATTTGAGTACGTACCGCTAACTCTACCAGCAGCTTTACTTGGTCTTCTAATTTTTTATCTATGCCAATGTTATTCAGATCATTTTGATCCCAGGACGTCAGTACGCTAACCGCTAACAATTTAATATTTGTTTGTGTTGCAGCTTGTTTTGCCGCTTCTAACATGTCTTTCGAGCCTAAGGCATGTAATGTTAGATATTTAATTGCTTTAAATTTACTTAAAGCCAAAATAGTTTTACTTACCTGATTAGGTACATCAAAAAACTTGCCATCAAAAAAAACCGGTAAATTAAATTGGTCCAAACTGGCAATTTCTTTTGGTCCGATGCTATTAATCAATTCTAACCCAATTTTAATGCCTGCAATCTTATCTTTAACTTGTTCGATAATTTTTAAACCATTAGAAAAATTATCAGTATCGAGGGCTAAAAATATATTTTTATTTTGCATTTAGATCCTTAAAAAGTTTTTTACTCATTTTGAATTTAACAGATTTTCTCTCCGGCACATATATTAATTCACCCGTTTTAGGGTTACGTGCTGATTTGTTTTCTTTTAGTTTTTTTGGTTTAATTATGAAAAAATCTCTAAATTCAGAAGTTTGTCCTCTTTTTAAAGCATCTTTAATTTCATCAAAAAATAATTTGATTAGGTCAGATATTTCTTTTTGTTTAAATTGTGGAAATTTAGTCTTTAAATATTTTACTAATTCAGAATTAGCCAATTATTTTTCTTCTTTATCTTTATCTTTCTTAGAGCCTGTTAAGCTAAATGCTTTACTAAAAATATCTTTCAGTTTAGCACCTGAGGTACTTGCGTCTTTACCAAATTTCTTAATTAAAGATTTTTCTTCATCTATCTGAGCTTGTTTGACTGACAGGGTAATTTTTCTAGAGCTCATATCTAATTCAGTTATTGCAGCGTCTAGTTTGTTACCAGGTTGAAAAATTTCTGGCCTCTGATCACTTGCTTCTTTCGCTAATTGGTTTTTTTTGATGATAGTAATTAAATGATCTGAATTTCCAATTGCTACCTTAACCCCAGTTTTCATCACTTCTTTCACAACCGTGGTAATCACATCACCTACTTTTTTATTATGTTCAGCAAACCAGTCCATTGGATCTTTTTCTAAAGCTCGAATAGATAATTTTATTTTTTCATTTTCTACTTCTAATAACTTCACTTTAACTTTTTGTTTTGGTGAATATTTTTTTAAGTCATCCTTGTTTTCTGAGTAGCTCAACTCCTTAAAATGAACCATACCAGTTAAATTATTTTCTAGTTTAACCAATAAAGCAATATTAGTGATTTTTTCAATTGAACCTTCAAAAGTTTGCCCAACTTTGTTTTTAAGTGTTGTCCATGGATTATCTAAGGTTTCTTTATATGATAAAGATATTTTTTTTCCTTCTTTATCAATTTCCATAATTTTGACATCAACAGTTTGCCCTGTATTAAAAACGCTATTTGCTTTTGAATGTTTGCCCCAGGCGATTTGACTTGAGTGTATTAAGCCTTCTACACCTTCTTCTAACTTAACGAAGGCACCATAATCAACGGTACGAGTAATTTTGCCTTTGTAGATCTTGCCAACTTTATATTTAGCCTCTAAGTTTGCGTAAGGATCTTCAGTTAAAGCTTTGATACTTGCTGAAATTCTAGAAGTTTCCGGATCAATTTTTATAATTTTAACTTTAACTGTTTGTCCAATAGTAATGATGTCACTTGGTTTTTTTACTTTAGACCAAGAAAGGTCTGATATGTGGATCAAAGCATCCGCACCGCTAATATCTAAAAACACTCCCCAATCTGTGGTTGCCTTTACAATTGCGTTGTCAACTATATCTCCCTCTTTAAGATTTTTAAGTAATTCTTTTAACTTTTCATTTTTGCCTTTTTCTAAAACAGCTCTTCTACTTGTACACACATTACCACGGTAGCGATCAATTTTTGTTGCTATAACCTTGATGGGCACGTTCATGAGATGATCAATTCTTTTAGGTGGTTTGACGTCGATTTGAGATTGCGGCATAAATGTTGGTAATCCTTCGACTACACAGATTACCCCGCCTTTAATTTTGGAAGTTATGAATCCTTCAAGTTCTTCTTGAGTTTCATAAAATTTTTCCATTTTCTTCCAAGTAGATAATTTTTTAGCTTTATCTCTAGAGACAATAATTTCACCTTGATAACTTTCTATTCTGTCTAAAAAAACTTCAATTTTTTGACCCACTTTAATTTTGTCCATTTCGTTTTTGAATTCTTCAATGGGTATCATGCCTTCTTGCTTAGCTTTAAGATCGACGACAACATAATTTTTTGTGATTTCAGTAATAACGGCGGAGACAATATTGTTTTCTTCTAATTTACGATCTTTAAAATCGTTCTCTAGGAGTTTTTTAAATTCTTCGGTTAGTTTGTTATCCTTATTAACTTCTGTGTTTAAACCCATATTATTTATATTTTTTTTCTAAAATTACTGACATTTTTTTAAGCATATCTTTGATATTCTTAGTTTTGCCGGTGTCGATAAGTACCGCATCACGTGTTTTCAGTAAAGGGCTATTTTTCCGCTTTATGTCTGACAGATTCCTTAATTTTAAGGATTTTTTTACTTCGGCTCGAGAAATACCTTTGTTTTTTTTTCTTAATTCTTTAAACCTGCGATTTGTTGCAATTTCTAAACTACATTTAAAGAAAAATTTAATATCAGCTTTTGGCAAGATTACACTGCCAATATCTCTTCCCTCGATACAAATTCTTTTATTTTTTTTTGCAAAATCTCTTTGAAATTTTTTAAGAATTTTTCTAATAGCTAATTTCTTTGCAATAACAGAAGAAAAATTAGATATTTCTTGCGTTTGAAGATTAAGTTTATTCAATTTATTAAGGTTCAAAGTTTTAAATTTAGATTTCAGAAAACTTATTTTGTAATTATTATTTTTCAATATTTGATAAGCAGCATAACGATACAACAAACCAGATGATAAAAATTTTAAATTATATTTTTTGGCAATTAATTTTGCTCCGGTAGTTTTTCCTGAGGCAGCAGAACCATCACATGCTATATGCAGTTTTGAGTTTTTATTTAATGTCATAACGTCCTCCCATTTTTTTAATGTTTTTTAAAAAGGAGGGAGCTGAAGTATTAACGGTAGAGAAATTTTTAATGTTTGCCTTGTTACCGGTCAATAAAGCCAAAATACTTGCACTCATACAAATTCTATGGTCTCCTAAATCTTTCACTAAAATATTTTCCTTTATTTGCCTAATATTATTTTTACCAAAAATCTTTAATTTTCCATTTTTATATCGTGATTTTATACCAATTTGATTCAAAACTTTCTGCATTTCGCTCACTCTGTTACTTTCTTTATTAGTTAGATCCTCAATGCCATCAAAACTAGAGAGACCATTAGTAAGAGCCGCAGCTACAAACAAGATAGGGTATTCATCAGCAGTCATCGAATAAAACTTTTTATTCACTTTTAATGGCTTCAGCTTTGAACTTGATACATCGATCGTTCCAATCGTTTCATTATTAACTTTTTTTAGTTTAGTAAGTTTTATTTTAGCTCCAGCTTTTTTTAAAATTTTAAGATAACCTATTCGTCGTTCATTAAGACAAACATGATTAATCGATAATTTTGAATTTTGGGCTAAGATAGTTAATACAACAAAAAAAGCTGCACTGGACGGATCCACCGGAACCTCAAACTTTTGAGCTCTAAATGTTTTTTTACCAAAAACTTTAATAGTGTTATGCTTATTTTGTTTTAGGATTTTAATAGCTTTAACTTTATCTAAAATATTTTCAGTATGATTTCGGCTGAAATTTTGATCATAAATTGTTGAGATGCCGTAGGCATTTGTTCCAGCCAGCATTGCCGCTGATTTTAGTTGAGCACTAACACCCGGGTCATATTGTATAGCAACTGGAATACTTGAGGTAATCATCTTTATTGGCAGAGTAAATTTGTTTGCGGGTAAAAACTCTGCTCCAAATAGTTCACATAAATTAAAAATTTTTTTCATATTTCTTTTTGATAATGAATGGTCACCTTGAAGTTTTAATTCTAAACCAGGAATAGTTGCTAATAATCCTGTGATTAATCTCATCGCTGTACCTGAGTTACCAAAATCTAAGACAGTATTCTTTTTAGCAAAAAGTGATCCTAGTGATTTTCCAAAGACTTGAAATTTATTCTGATCTAGTTTCTTGATTTTAACATTTAATTTTTTAAGAGAGTTTATGCAGGAAAATACATCCTCAGACTGCAGTGGATGATTAATTTCAGAAATACCTTCTGAAATTGCCGCAATAATAAATGCTCTAATGGAAATGGATTTGTCTCGATCGACTTCGTTTAGCTTAATATTAAATGGTTTAATTTTATCGTTTATACTTAAGTTAAATTTTTTTTTCACTAGATTGAAAATTATTGTTTAAACGAAGATCCAAAATACATTTCGATTGCTTTGGAAGATTTCAAAACATCTTGCACCTTACCAGAGGCTATTATTTCCTGATCTCCTAATACGTAAAGTTTATCAACAATCGACATTAAATTTTGCACAGCGTGATCGGTTACTAAAATTGTAATTCCCATTCTTTGTAATTTGACAATATATTTTTGAATATCTTCAACAACAATTGGATCAAGTGCTGCCAGAGGTTCATCCAATAAAACAACTTTGGGATTATTGATTAATAATCTTGCCAGCATAACTCTACGTACTTCACCCCCCGATAAAACAGTACTCTGAACATTACGTAAGTGTTGCAGATTAAATTCATCTAGAAGTCTTTCAACCATCTTAATTTGGTTAGTTGTGCCTTTAATACATAGTTGTGCTAGGCCAAACAGATTATCGTAAGTTGACATGGCAAATACACTTCGTTCTTGGCTAAGATAGCCTAAACCTGCATTAGCACGTAAATGTATAGGCAGATTTTGAATTTCTTTGTTGTCCAAATAGATCTTACCTTGATCAATACCAATTTCACCTATGATCGTAGAATAAAGTGTTGATTTGCCTGAACCATTAGGACCAAGGAGACCAACAATCTCTCCTCGAAATAATTTCATGTTTATTTTTTTTAAAATTGGACGACCGTCAAAGCTTTTGCTTAAATTTTCTACTTCAAAGATTGGCTTTGCTTTTTTGAAATTTACAATTCTAAATCCCTTTGACATTTTAATTTAATTTCACGTTTACTTGTTTATCACCTAGCATGGATAAATTTAACAGTTTAGTTGTTAAATCTAAATCTGCCTTATCAGCGGTTACACTTCCTTCTATACCATTTGCTTTAACATTGCCATAGACGTTCATAATGTTTTTTGAATTAAAAAAATCTAAATTGTCAGCCGTTAATATTTTTTCATCCATAGTTGCCCTAATATTTTCTTTAAAAAAGATATCAAAAGTAACATTATTATAAACACCTTTGTCACTAGTGACTTTAAGAATACCATTTGTTAGGTAAAAAGTAGCGGTTACTTGCTGCATATAAATTATTTCAGGACTCGCGGTATTGAATTCTGCTTGATCTGAATTAATGATGTATTCATTGCCATTAGCATCGCGACCTTTATATTCCACAAATTCAAACTTATTTTTTTGTTCATCAGTTTGATCTCTCGGTTCCGTAGGAGTGGTTGTAGTTTTCTTCGTCGGCGATTGAAAAAGTTGATCTTGATAAGTGTATGAGAATAAACTGATTACTAAAAATAAAAGCAATAACTGTATTAATCTTATTTTTTGTTTTCTATTTAAACTCATCGAATTCCATACTTTAACAGTTCATGTATATGAACAATCCCAACCAGTTTTTTGCTATTATTATCTTTAAATACTAACAAACTGGTAATTTTATTTTCATTCATAATGGCCAAAGCTTTTGCAGCGAGAGTTGTTTCGGTAACGAATAAAGGATTTTTGGTCATAATCTTCGAGACCTTCTGATTTTTGTCATAAGTCTGATAGCCTCTTCGGACATCTCCGTCAGTGCAAAAACCGAACACTTTTTTATTTTTTTGCACAATGACTATGCCAAGTTTTTTTTGTTTAATCACTTTAATGGCTTGAGCTATATTTTTTTCTGGTGAGATAATTGGTAACTTAGAGCCCGAGACCATAATATCTTTAACTAATAGCAAGGCGCTACCAATTGATCCGCCAGGATGAAATAATCGAAATCGTTCTTTAGAAAATTTTTGTTTGTTCATTAACGCGACAGCTAAACAATCACCAACCAATAGAGTGATCGTAGTACTTGTACTTGGGACCATTCCGATCGGATCAGCTTCTTTTACTTGTGGTAATAAAATTGGGATATCGCAAGATTTAATTAACATACTATTTTTTTGTGAGGCAATACCAATGGTTAAAATATTAAACCGACTTGCATATTTAATAAGATTAGTTAATTCAGCTGTATTGCCCGAGTAAGAAAATAAAATTAAAACATCTCGTTTTTCAACTTGTCCTAAATCACCATGAGAGGCATTTGAACTATCTAAAAAGAATGAGGAAATACCTACCGAACTTAAAGTAGCTGAAATCTTTCTGGCAATCAGTCCAGATTTGCCTACACCAGAACAGACAACTTTACCTTTGCTATTATGAATAGCCTCGACCGCTTTGACGAAATTTTTATTAAAAACTTTATTAATTTTTTTTAATTCACTGATTTGAATGGCAGCTGATTTTTTGGCGATCGCTAAATAATTAATTTTTTTCATTAATGTTCAAATATATCAAATTTAAAACCGTGTTGATCTAAAAGTATTTTAGTATCTAAAAACTCGATACATTTATTGTAGACCTCAAGTCGTTTTTCCCTTTTTAACATTTTTTCAAGTTCTGCCTTGATCTTGTGCAAGTAGATTACATCATTGGCAGCATACTCTAATTGCTTATCATTCATCTCATTGATATTTTTATTCCAGTCACTTGTACCGTGTCTTTTATCTAAATTTTTACCACAGAATTCAAACACCAAATTTTTCAAACCGTGTTGATCGGTGTAGGTTCTAACCAATTTGGAGGCAATTTTAGTATCAAAGATATTATTAATTTTACACTTTAGAAAATATTCAATAGCACTTTTATCAAATCTTAAAAAGTGTCCAATTTTTAAAATCTTTTTATTCTCTAAAACTTTTACTAGATTAGGTGCTTTATAATTTTTTCGATCTGGCTGAATAATATAAACATCTCCATTTTCATTACAGATTTGAATTAAACTTAATTTGTCTCTTTCGGGAATTTGTAAACCAGTCGCTTCGGTATCAATAGCCACACTTTCTTTGAAACTCTTTGCAATATCTTCTGTTATGTCGCCTTGAAATTTATGTATTTTTACCATACCTATTTAATTATCATGAATAATTATCCAATCGCAACTGTATTAGGTGCTGGAGGTTTTATAGGACGCTATCTTGTCAGAAATTTGACCGCTGAGAACTATCGCTGCATCATCCCAACAAGAAAAGCCTATGAAAAAGGTTACTTAAAGACTCAATCTCCTCCAGGAGCTATCGAGTTTCTTGATTTTAACCCAAATAATTTTGCAGCGCTTGAGGATGCGATCAAACGTTCTGATGTTGTAATTAATTTAATTGGAATTTTATACGAAAATCGAAAACAGAAATTTAAAAATATTCATGTCAGTATTCCAGATATGGTCTCTAAGCTCTGTGCGCAATATGATGTTAAAAAATTTATTCAAGTGTCTGCTATTGGCGCTAACTCAGGCTCACAGTCTGTGTACCAACAAACAAAATTTCAAGGCGAACAAAAAGCATTAACTAACTTTAAAGGCACAGTGATTATTCGTCCAAGTGTAGTCTGTGGTACCGAGGACAATTTTACTAATCTATTTGCTAAATTAAGTATGTTTCCCGTTATTCCAGTTGTTGGAATTAATTATAAGTTTCAACCAATTATGGTTAATGATGTAGCCAAAGCAATTATGCGTTCGATCAAAACTAAAAATAACGAAGGTAAAATTTATGAAATTGGTGGCAATAAAATTATAAGTTTTGGGGACATGGTTAAATTAATCATGACGACGATTAACAAAAAAAGATTGGTCATTGAGATGCCGATGCCCTTAGCTAAAATACAAGCAACGCTTTTAAGCTTATTACCGATCCCACCTATACTCACCACGGATCAATGTAAAATTTTAAGCGAGGACGATAATATTGTTTCCAACAACCATTTAACCCTTAAAGATTTAGGCATTGAACCTGAAGATGTCGAAAAGCAAATGAGCAAATGGCTCTGGCGTTATCGAAGTGGTGGAGAGTTTGCAAAAACTTAATGGAAATAATTTTTTATATATTTATTGCTCTAATATTATCTGTTGTTGTTTTCCTAGGTGCTAGGGCAATTAATTCTGGATTAAAAGCTAGAAATGAACTTAAGGAAAGTGGAGTATTAGATAGTCTAAAAAAAAATCAATATAATTACGAAAACAAATATCCTTTTGAAAGTGAAGATGATGAAGAAATACTCAATAAATTAAAAAATGAAAATTTAACACAAGAAGATCTTAAAAAGATTTACGACGATCTTAAGAAAAAGAAATAATACTTTTTAATATAATCCCTTAGGTATGATGAAGTAATGAATTGCTAAAACTATAGCTACTGAAACACTTAAACCAAAAAACATTTTTACAAAATCTTTACCAATTAGTGGGAAAACATATTTAAACTTATAATCTTTGTTCATAGTTGAAATAGCTAGTTCTCTACCACATAAAAGACCTACAAATACCCAAGTTGTTGACATCGGGAGATCATTTAATTCTTTAAAATACAATAATACTGCAGCATAAATAACGTTTATTATTGTTGCTGATCTAGCGTATCTTGTACCTGTTTTTTCTAAAACTACCTTTTGAATTGGCCCACCATGTATATAGAAAATATAAAATAGAAGCGCAGTGAAGTAAGCCATAACAATTAGCAACAATGTAATATCTAATTGTCTCGGCAAGAATACTGCAATATTTGCAACATCGTGTGATAACCATACCCACCACAACCAACCAGATGTTATCCAAACTGAGTTCCTCCAAAACTTTACCCAAAAATCTCCTTTTACCTCATCGAGTTTTTCATTAATAAACTTAGATATTCCAATCCAACATATGTAAGCCACAGTTGCTGCAATACCATAACCAACTATACTTTTTATCAGCATTTTTTCCAAAACAACTGTTGATGCAAAAGCCGATAAAACCAAGAAGGTCGTTGAGACAGGAATTCCTATTCTTGTGAGTAATAAAAGAATTGCTGGAGCAACAGCATGATACCACTGAATTTCTTGATAAGGTATTCTAGTTAATCTTCCATAGGAAATATCACCATCGTAACTGTACCAACCCCATGCCAGAGCTATAATCATTACAAATGAAGCTGAACCTGCCAATATGTACCAAGCAAACCATTTTTTCTTAGACGCAATGAATGTTCCAAGTGTTTGAATGGAATCGTTAGCTATTACACTATAGCCAGCTAGTCCGAAACCAACGATTGCATATATTAATGTTAAGTCCATAAGATAATTTACTTATAGCTTTTTAGAAAATTCTGTCTAGAGGTTAAATTTAATTATTTGTTTTTTGGTTTGGCGTATTGGTCCTGTATAAAAAATTTAAAACTTAAATCAAATTATTTATGTGTTAATAAATTTTTTTTATTGATATTTATAATTAACATTTTGTTACAAAAATTTTTTCTTTTCACGTGCTCATTTCACGGGATAATTTGTTTAAAATAACAATTGATAAAACCCAATTATAAATAAAGGTATTTGCAACCCAAAGTTTGTAAGTATTGCTTTATCTTTCGATAAAAAACCAGCTACAGTCCATCCCACAACTCCAGCCCCATGAAACATTATATTAATTGGATACATATTTAAGTTAGTTAATAATATACCTGTTAAGACTAAAAAAGTGCTCAACCATTTAAGGTATTTTTTTATGAAATTCATATGGTAAGAAAATTGTTAACCTGCAGACTTAATTTTGTCTTGAATAAATTGAGGTACCTCATCTTCCTTATCAATAAGATCTTCTTTTTGATCTTTAGTCTGGAAGGCATAAAGGACATGGAGTTTACAGTAAGAAAAATCTTTAATAGGTTTTCTGCCACAAAAATAAAAATTTGTTTCATCAGGGTGACCGATTGGCCATCGACACGTTTCATCACTTAATTCCTCCAGTGTCTTAGGATTTTCTGGTTCGAAGTTTTTATCTAAGAGCAACGATTTAAATTTTGATTTTCTTCCTCTACCTGCAGTTGCAGCCTGACTTTTAGATGATGGACTTGCTGGTCCAGATCTTTTTTTTGAAGGTGCTCTCGCCTCTAAGTTTAATCGATGCGCTTTCCCAATGACGGCGTTTCTTGAGGTATCGCCAAGTTCTTTAGAAATTTGACTTGCGGTTAAACCTTTTTTCCAAAGTGCTTTAAGTTTTTCCTCTTTTTCTGGCGTCCAAGTCATTTGTGTTAATCAATATTTAGTTATTGATTAAAACTAATCACAAAATATGGTCAAAACGAAATAAAAAAAACTAAATATCAAAGTTTTACACAGTTTTTTTACAAATTATGGGTATAAGAAATCTATGGTTGAAATAACTAATAAATATAAAATTGGTACAAGAAGATTTGGACTAGTTAATTGGATTGGACTTTGGACGCTTTATAAAAAAGAAGTGTTAAGGTTTCTAACCGTTTGGGTACAAACTTTGTTGTCACCAATTATCACCTCACTTTTGTTTTTGCTCGTACTATCATTAGCAATTGGTACTGATAGAGGGAATGTTTTAGGTGTACCTTTTATTAGTTTTTTAGCGCCAGGTTTAATCGCGATGCAAGTGATACAACAAGCATTCTCACACTCTTCGTCAACTTTCATGATCGGTAAAGTACAAGGCAATATAGTTGATATTCTTTATGCACCTCTCTCACCGGGTGAAGTATGCGTAGCAATTATTTTTGCTGCAGTTACTAGAAGTTTAATGATTGCTGTGATCTCAATTATTACGTTTAACTTTATTGTTGATCTTTCTATCTATCACTTTTTTTATTTGGCTTATTTCACTTTTGTTTCAGCTTTTATTTTAGGTGCAATTGGAATTATAGCAGGGTTATGGGCAGAAAAATTTGACCATATGGCAACAGTCACTAACTTTATCATTGTGCCATTATCTTTTTTATCAGGTACGTTTTATTCAATTGAAAGGCTTCCTGGTATTTTGCACACCATCAGTCAGTACAACCCTTTCTTTTATATGATTGATGGTTTTAGATTTGCTTTCATCAATACCTCTGATGGTTCTATAACGATAGGATTGATCTATTTAGCAGCCTTAAGTATAGTGTTATATTTCGTGACGTATTTGTTGTTAAAAAAAGGTTACAAACTTAAATCATAACATTGAGCATGAAGTCTGTTTTAAATACATACAATAGAAGAAATATTCAATTTGTCAGAGGCAAAGGTTCTTATCTTTACTCTTCTAATGGTAAGAAGTATTTAGATTTTGTGCAGGGAATTGCTGTTAATTCTTTAGGGCACTGCCATCCAAATTTAGTTAAAGCAATTAATAAACAATCAAAAAAATTATGGCATGTCTCTAACGTATTTAAAATTCAAGAACAAGAAAAATTAGCGACTAGACTGACTAAAGCAACCTTTGCTGATTTTGTGGCGTTTCAAAATTCAGGTGCTGAAGCAACCGAATTAGCTATTAAGATTGCAAGAAAATATCATTATGCCAAAGGGCAAAAAAATAAAAATAGAATTTTATGTATTCAAAATAGTTTTCATGGAAGAACACTCGCTACTATTTTTGCTAGTAATAACAAGAATTCAATTGAAGGTTTTGGTCCTAAAGTTGAGGGTTTTGACCATTTTGAATTTGGCGATCACAAGGAATTAGAAAAAAAGATTACTAAAAAAACAGCTGCAATCATGGTTGAAACAATTTTAGGTGAAGGTGGAATTAAAGTTATCCCTGATGTTTGTCTTAAAGGATTAAGAAAACTTTGTGATAAAAAAAATATTTTATTAATTTTAGACGAAGTACAGTGCGGTATTGGTAGAACGGGTAAGTTTTTCGCTTTTGAATATGCTGGTATTAAACCTGATATTGTTCCTATCGCCAAAGGGATTGGTGGTGGATTTCCTTTAGGCGCTTGTCTAATGAGTAAAAAAGTTGCTAAAGGTATGACCCCAGGTTCGCATGGCTCTACCTTTGGTGGTAATCCTTTAGCTATGACAGTGGGCAATGCTGTATTAGAGACACTGTTAGCTAAGAATTTTTTAAAAAATGTTGAGATCAAAGGTAATTATTTTCAGAACAAATTAAAGTTAATACAATTAATGTATCCCAATGTGATCGAGGAAGTAAGAGGCAGAGGCTTGCTCATAGGTTTAAAATTGTGTGTTAGCCAACCTAAGTTTATTGAACTATTACTTAAAGAAAAATTATTAGTGGTCAAAGCTGCTGATAATGTTGTCAGAATTTTGCCACCTCTCACCGTTAGTAATCAAGAAATAGATATTGCAATAGAAATCATAAAGAAAGTGTGCAAAAGTTTTAAATGAGAAATTTTTTAAATATAGCTGACGTTTCATCAGTTGAGCTTAGAAATATTATTGAAAAAGCAAAACAAAGAAAAAATAATAGATCAGGTTTTACTAAAGCGCAAAGGGATAATGACTTGCCTATGGCGGGTAAATCCATGGTTTTAATTTTTGAAAAACCCTCAACGAGAACCAGAATCTCTTTTGAATTAGCTGTAAAGCAATTAGGTGGAGATACAATTATTCTTGATCCGCAAAGCATTCATTATGGCAGAGGCGATGAAACTCTTAAAGATACGGCTAAAGTAATGTCAGAGTACACTGACATATTGATGATCAGAACTTCAGCACACAAGAACTTAGAGGAGATGGGTAAACATGCAACCATTCCCATCATCAATGGTTTATCAGAGATAAGTCATCCCTGTCAGATCATGGCTGACATTCTGACTTTTGAGGAATGTGTGGGTGATATTTCTGGAAAAACACTTGCTTGGGTCGGTGACGGTAATAACAATATGTCTAATTCGTGGATTGAGGCAGCTGTAAAATTAAATTTTAATCTTAAAATTGCTAGTCCAAAAAAATATCAGCCAAATAAAAATTTCTTAAAACAATTTGGCAGTAAAATAGATAACATCAAAATTTTAGACGATCCTCTAAAAGCTGTAACCGATGCAGATTGCGTTATGACTGATAAATGGGTTTCTATGAATGATAAAGTGAACAAATCTAAAAAAAAGAAAGATTTAAAAAAATTCCAAGTAAACAAAAAATTAATGCTAGCTGCAAAATCGAATGCAGTTTTTATGCATTGTTTACCTGTCGGCAGAGGTGAGGAAGTTACCGATGAGGTTATTGATGGTAAACAATCAGTTGTTTGGCAACAAGCACTTAATAGATTGCATATCCAAAAAAGTATAATTCTTTGGTGTTTGAATAGTTAAGTTTAAGGAAGCGGTAAAGGACTATCGCTTTTAGAATTCAAATATAAAATTACAGACGCTCGGTCTTTTTCTTTTTTTAATCCTGCGAATGCCATTTTGGTTCCTTTGATGTAAGCAGCGGGTTTTAAAAGGAAACCATTTAATTCTTCAAATGACCATTTTTTTCCATATGTTTTAAAAGCATCAGAATAAGCATAATCACCAATAGCAGCAACATCACGACCTACAACTCCATACAAAGCAGGACCGATTAGGTTTTTTCCGCCTTTTTCAATAATGTGACACGCAGAACATTTTTTAAAAACATTTTCACCATGCGCGAGATCACCTGCAGCAAGCACCTGTTTGATGTCAACGACCTCTACTACTTTTTCCCCTTGAGCATTAGCGTCAGCAGAGGTTACGGCTGTTTCTACACCTTCAATTTCATAAGCAGATTTTTCTGGCTTTTCTACATGAAATACTATGCTGCCCAATTTGTTAATTCCAATAATCAATAAAGCAGATAAAAGCACAGCAGCGATTATTTTATTTAATTCAAAACCGTCCATAATTTTGCTATTTAATAGGTGTTTTATAGCATGTCTTAAATAATTAAAACTTAAAAGAAGATATTATTTTGCGTCTTAGAGACGCATATTTATGAGTGAAGTTGTAATAATTATCCCGACCCGACTTGCTGCAACCAGGTTGCCAAATAAACCACTATTAAAAATTGACGGTAAAGAAATGATTCTCCATGTTTTTGAAAGAGCAAACCAAGTTAAAAATGCTAAAACGATTATCGCTACCCCTGATAAAGAAATTCATGAATTAATTCAAGCCAAAGGTGGTTTATCCTATTTGACTGAAAAAAATCATGAAACAGGCACTGATAGGGTTTTTGAAGTTTATGAAAAAATGTTCAAATTTGTTCCAGAGATCATTATTAATCTTCAAGGCGATATGCCCAATATAGTGACCAGCGACATTGAAAATTTAATCAATTATATGAAAACTAGTAAGACTTTATTAGCTACATTAGCCTCAGATCTGACAAAAGAAGAGTTAACTAATTCTAACGTCGTTAAGGTTGAAATTAAAAACTCTTTTGAGCAGTCTCAGGAATTTAAGAAGGCGATAGATTTTTTTAGAGTATCTGATAATCTAAACCGTAAAACTTTGTACCACCATATTGGTATTTATGCTTTTAAAAAAGACTGTCTAAAAAAATTTGTGAATTTACCAAGATCTAAAATGGAAAAGGAACGAAATCTTGAGCAGTTACGAGCTTTTGAAAATGATATAGAAATAAAAGTAGGTTATGTTAAAAATATGCCTTTAAGCGTAGACACTGCCGAAGATTTACAAGCAGTTAAAAAATTAATGGAGAACTCTAATGGCTAAAAAATTTGCATTCCAAGGTGAACTAGGAGCTTACTCACACTTAGCAATTAACAGCTTGTTTGGTGATAATGCTGAAGTCGTGACCTGCACTACTTTTGAAGAAACATTCAGATTGGCTAATGATAATGAGAACATTAATATAGTGATACCATTAGAAAATTCACTAGCAGGTAGGGTGGCAGATATTCATTATTTGTTACCAAAATACAAATTACAAATCTACGGAGAACATTATCAAACCGTGGAACATAATCTATTAGTAAAAAAAGGAATAGGATTAAAAGATATACAATATATTAGAAGCCATTCCCAAGCTATTGACCAGTGTAGACAATTTATAGAAAAAAATAATTTTAAAACAATTATTTCTGCAGACACGGCTGGTTCAGCTAAAGATCTTGCTGAAAGTAATGACAAACATATAGCGGCAATCGCTTCAAAATTAGCTGCTAAAATTTATAATTTAGAGATTCTACAAAATAATATTGAGGATGAAAAAGGTAATATTACCCGTTTTCTAATTATGGGAAAAAATAAAATCCAACCTGAATATTCATCTGGTAAAAAATTTATTACCTCTTGTATATTTATGTTAAAAAGTGAACCAGCTGCGCTTTACAAAAGTTTAGGTGGATTTGCTACTAATCAAATTAACATGACTAAACTTGAAAGTTTTTCAGTCAAAAATACTTTTGATCAAGTAAACTTTTATCTAGATTTAGAAGGACACCTTGAACAAAAACCAGTGCAAAAAGCATTAGAGGAACTTTCCTTTCATACGGAGAGCATGGATATCTTGGGCGTCTATGAAGCTTCGAATTTCAGAAAAAAATAGTCCACAAAATCGATCTTAATCTTGTAGTCCTAGTCTTTATATTGTTATAATACTCTGGAGGTTGGCATCAGGTGGAAGTTTCATCTAGCCGGTCAGGTCTGAAAAGAAGCAGCCGAAATGAAAATATTTCAGGTTGTTGCCTGCCTCCTTAAATTATGATGAGCAATAATAATAAAATTTTAGCACTTAAATATCGTCCTCAAAGTTTTAAAGATTTAATCGGACAAGAAATAGCTGCAGAAATTATTTTAAACGGTATTCAACAAAATAAAACTCCTAATGCTTATCTGCTTACCGGGATTCGAGGAGTTGGTAAAACAACTACTGCTCGCCTTATTGCTAAAGCCTTAAACTGTAATAATGATTTTACTAAAAATATTCAGTGTCCAAAGGGAACATATTGCCATTGCCTTGAGATTGCTGCATCGAACCACATGGATGTTATTGAGATAGATGCGGCATCTAAAACAGGAATTGATGATGTTCGAGAAATTATTGAAAATGCTAAATACAGTCCTACTAGCGGTAAATACAAAATCTTTATTATCGATGAGGTACACATGTTATCGAAGCAAGCTTTTAATGGCTTATTAAAAACATTAGAAGAACCTCCTTCAAGATTAAAATTTGTTTTAGCAACGACCGAGGTTAGAAAAATACCTATTACAATTTTGTCAAGATGTCAGCGTCTAGATTTAAAAAGAGTATCGATTGAAAATATTAGTAAACATTTAAAGAAAATTCTAGAGATTGAAAAAATTTTGTTAAGTGAATCCATTATAAATATTATAAGCATGCAGTCAGAGGGTTCAGTTAGAGATGCCGTTTCTCTATTAGATAGAGTTATACTCTTCACAAAATTGAGAGAAACTAAAGGTGAATTAAAAGAAGAAGAAGTTATTAAAATCCTAGGAATTAATAATAAAACCGAGGTTATTAAATTATTAAATATTATTCTACAAGGCAAAACTGAAGAAGCAGTTAGTGTTATAAATCAATTTTTAGATAACGGGGTTGATGCTCGTAATATTCTGAATGACCTGTTAGAGGTGATTTATCTTTTCTCACGAGGTGTAGTCTTTGGTATACCCACAAAGGATCGCTCACTTACTGAGACTGAGATAAAGCTGATTAATGAATCCATTAAAAACATTCAAATTGAAGATTTAAATTTATTTTGGCATTTAACTATCAAGGCAATTGAAAATCTAAATTTCTCAAATAATGAAAAAATTAATCTTGAGATGTATATCATTGAAATGACTCATGTTAGAGGACTTAGTGCTGAACAAAAAATATCAACAGATCTAACTGATAAGCAAAACTTAGCACCTATTGAGAATAACATTCGTTCAAGTTCTCAAATGAATCCAGAAAATAAATTTAAAGACCAATTAAAAAGCCTCAATCAAGAAGAGATTGATATGGATAACAAACCGATTAATCAGGTAAACGTTTTAACAAACAATAAATTAGAAATAAAAAGCTTTCAGGATCTTATTAATATAGCAAAGTCAAATAATGAATTTGATCTACTCTTTGATCTAGAACGAAATGTTAATCTGATAGCTTTTGAGCAAAATAAAATAGAAATAAGCTTTAACCCAAAATTAAGTAAAAACTTTATTAAACATTTAGCCAATAAACTTTATGAGTGGACTAATACTAGATGGATCATTTCATTAAGTCAAAAAGAGGGGCTCAAATCAATTTATGATCAAAAGATCATTGATAAACAAAATACTATTAAAGATCTAAAAAATGCAGACGAGGTAAAAAAAATATTAAAAACTTTTGATCAGATAGAATTAACTGATATTAAAAATATCGATAAAAACAATGACTGACTTTACTGGGATGCTTAGCCAAGCAAAAGCTATGCAAGAAAAAATCAAAAAAGTTCAAGAAGATATAAAAAAAATTGAGGTCGAAGGAGTTTCCGGGGGTGGACTGGTAAAAGTTAAATTGAGCGGTGAACATGAAATCAAAACGATTAGCATTGCTCCAGAAGCTAAAACTGAAAGTCAAGAACTGATCAATGATTTGATCATAGCAGCTTATAATGATGCTAAAGATAAATTAAAAAAAGAGTCTGCCCAGAAGTTGCTTGAGGTTACTGGGGGGATCAAGCTTCCATTTGACCTTAAATTTCCACTTTAGGTTATGCAAAATAATATTCCTGAAATAGAAAATTTAATTAAACAAATAGCAAAATTACCTGGCTTAGGACCTAAGTCAGCTAAAAGAATTGTTTTAAAAATAATCAATCATAATGAAACATTAGGTAAACCCTTAGCTAATGCTTTAGTAAAAGTTTTAAAAAATATTGAAAGTTGTAAAGAGTGTGGCAATCTCAAAATGTTAAATGACCAGTGCAAATGTTTTAGTAAAAATGGTGTTGAAAAACTTTGCGTAGTTGAAAGTTTAGCCGATATGTGGACGATTGAGTCAGCTAATATTTTTAAAGGCAGCTTTCATATTTTAGGGGGAAATTTAACGAGTAATGGTGCATTCGAACAAGGCAAAACACTCATGGAGTCTTTGGAAAAAAGGGTTAAAAATAATAATTTTAAAGAAGTCATCATTGCTACTAGCGCCACTATTGAGGGGCAAACTACCGCCCATTATATTGAAAATTTAATTAAGGATCACAAAGTGAAGATTACCAAATTAGGACTTGGCATACCTGTGGGCGGTGAGATCGAGCAATTGGATGATGGCACTCTACTTTCTGCTTTTAACAATCGGGTACCTGTAACCACTAAACCGAAATAGATTTTTTTTCTAACCTTTTTTTATGCAAGATAGGTTCTGTGTAACCAGATGGTTGAGCTTTACCCTCAAAAACCAAATCACAAGCAGCCTTAAAGGCGATTGAATTTTTAAAATCATTAGCCATTGGCACATAATTTTTGTCATTTTTATTTTGTTCATCAACAATTTTAGCCATTTTTTGCATCACTTTCATCACTTGTTCTTTATTCACTACCTTATGATAAAGCCAGTTAGCAATGTGTTGTGAAGAAATTCTTAAAGTAGCTCTATCTTCCATCAAACCAACATTATTAATATCAGGCACTTTAGAACAACCAACTCCTTGGTCGACCCATCGCACCACATAACCTAAAATACCTTGAGCATTATTTTCAATTTCTTTTGTAATTTGTTCTTGGCTCCAGTTAGGTTTGCTTGCAACTGGAATAGATAGGATGTCATCTATATTTGCTTTGGCTCTAGAAGTTAAAGTATTTTGTTTTTTAAATACATCAACCTGATGATAGTGCAAAGAATGTAATGTGGCTGCTGTTGGAGAAGGGACCCAAGCACAATTCGCGCCAGCATTTGGGTGACCAATTTTTTGATCTAACATATCTTTCATTTTGTCTGGCATTGCCCACATTCCTTTTCCGATCTGTGCTTTGCCTGATAAACCACATTCAAGACCAATATCTACATTCCAGTTCTCGTAGGAAGTTAACCACTTTGATTTTTTCATATCACCTTTAAAAATCATCGGGCCATATTCAAAAGAAGTATGCATCTCATCTCCTGTTCTATCTAAGAAACCTGTATTAATAAAAACCAATCTCTTTTGTGCAGCTCTAATACATTCTTTAAGGTTAATTGTTGTTCTTCTTTCTTCATCCATAATTCCAATTTTTATGGTATTCGGATTTAAATTAAGTACTTTTTCAACTTCTGAAAATATTTTATCAGCAAAAGCCACTTCTTCAGGACCATGCATCTTTGGTTTGACAATATATACAGATCCCTTTCTAGAATTTTTTTTATTTTTAAAATCATGTTTTGCGCAAAGAACAGTTATAAAGGCATCCATGATCCCTTCAGGGATTTCGCTACCATCATCAAGTATGATGGCTGGATTAGTCATCAAGTGACCAACATTTCTAACTAATAGTAGCGCTCTACCATGTAATTTAATTTTTTTTCCATTTTTATCTAAATACTCTCGGTCTCGATTTAATTTTCTGACAATTTTTTTTCCATTTTTCTCCATGCTAGCTTCAAGAGATCCTTGCATAATGCCTAACCAATTTCCGTAACATTTAATTTTATCTTTTGCATCAACCGCTGCAACGGAGTCTTCAAGATCCATAATTGTTGAGATTGCTGACTCAACAATCACATCAGATATACCTGCGGCATCACTCTTGCCAATCATACTATTTGGATCAAATCTTACTTCCATGTGTAAATTATGATTTTTTAACAATAAGATTGTTGGCTTGGCTTTATCGCCAACGTAGCCAGCAAATTGATTTTCGTTTTTCAGTCCAACGATTTTGCTGTCTAGGTGTAATTCTAATTTGTTATCTTTTACATTAATAGATTTAAGATTTTCCCAATTTCCATCTGTTAATGGAAAGAATTGATTTAATTGTTCCCTTACTTTTTTGATAACTTTTTGACCTCTCTTTGCATTGTATTCTTTTGTAATTTCACAACCGTCACTGCTGTCAAGGATATCAGTTCCGTAAAAAGCATCATACAAACTGCCCCACCGCGCATTTGCTGCGTTGAGCGCATATCGAGCGTTATCAATTGGAACTACTAATTGTGGACCAGCAATATTAGCAATCTCATCATCTACATTTGTTGTACTTATCTTAAAACTACTTTTTTCCTCTACGATATAGCCAATTTCTTTAAGAAAATTTTTATATTGATCAAAATTAAAGTTATCTTTATTTTTTTTAAACCATTCGTCTATGTTTTTTTGTAATTCTTCTCTTTTTTTCAAAAGTTTTTTGTTGATTGGTGCTAATTCGTTTGTAACTTTGATAAAACCTTCCCAGAACTCTTTTGGATCTAATTCTGTACCAGGAATTATTGAGTTATTTACGAACTCATACAGTTGCGGATCAATCTTAGTTTTGCCTATATTTATCATTAAAGCAGGATACTAGAACTATAAGCATACAAAAGTCAATTATCTAAACTAGTGTATCGTTATAGGTTTTTGTATTATAATTATGTAAGAATCATTAGTTAAATATGAAAAATTATTTGGAATTTGAAAAAGATATAAAAAAATTAGAACAAGAATTAGTTAACTTAAAAAGCCCTTATGAGTCCGGAGGGCTATCAGAAGTTGATACTAATAAGATCGATAAAATAGAAAGTGAAATTGAAAACAAGCTTTCACAAGTTTACCAAAAACTTAACAGTTGGCAAAAGACTCTTGTAGCAAGACATGAAGATAGACCTAAAGCAAATTTTTATATTAATAAAATTATTTCAAACTTCACTATGCTAACTGGCGATCGTCTGTTTTCTGAAGATAACTCAGTTATCGCCGGCTTTGGTACCATTGACGGGCAATCAGTTTTGGTTATTGGACAGGAAAAAGGAGACGATTTAAATTCTCGAATTAAAAGAAACTTTGGCATGATGCGACCCGAGGGTTACAGAAAAAGTATAAGATTAATGAAACTTGCAGATAGATTTAACATTCCAATCATTTCGTTCATTGATACACCTGGTGCTTATCCAGGTATAGGCGCTGAGCAACGAGGACAAGCATCAGCAATCGCTCATGCAATAGAGTGTTGCATGTCTTTAACTGTACCTAATATTTCAATCATAATCGGTGAAGGGGGATCAGGAGGAGCAATAGCTCTAGCCTCATCTAATAAAGTTGTTATGCTAGAAAATTCAATTTATTCAGTTATCTCACCTGAAGGCTGCGCATCTATTCTATGGCGAAACCCAAGTAAGTCACTCGAAGCAGCCGAGGCAATGAAGCTTACTGCACAAAATTTATTAGAACTCAAAGTTATTGATGAAATAGTTAAGGAGCCAATAGGTGGAGCTCACCGAGACCATGAATTAACAGCTAGTAGAATTAAGGAGTCTATAATTAATAATTTAAAATTCTTTAATAGTATGTCCCGAGATGAAATTTTAGAACATAGGAAAAACAAGTTTTTAGAAATAGGTCGTGGTCGAATTCAAACTCAAAGCGATCAAGATTTATCAGTCTTTAGTAAATTTAATATTAAAGCAAACAAAAATACCATTACGTTTTCATTGATAATTGCAGGTATTATAGCAGTTGGATTAATTGCACTTTTGTTGATGTAATTTAACCACATAGAGTAATTAATATTAATTTTCTAAAAAGACACTTGACATATCTGGCTAAAATTTAATATGAGAGGTCATTCTTAATAAAGTTAATAAAGGATAAAAATGAGTCTAAAAGGTAAAGTAAAATGGTTTAATGGAACTAAAGGATATGGTTTCATTGAACGTGAAGATAAACAGAAAGACGTGTTTGTACACTCTTCTGCAGTAAAAGCAGCTGGTCTAAAGTTCCTAAACGAAGGTGATGAGTTAACATTTGATGTTGAAGATTCTCCAAAAGGTCCTTCAGCAGTAAATTTACAGAAAACATCATAATCAATCGATATTTTCACAATTAGCGGGACAGTATAAAATTAGATTTTATCTAATTGTTATTTGTCCCGATAATACCCTTGAAAAATTTATAACATTTGCTAAATAACAGATAATGACAACGTTATTTAGAAATAATTCTACTTTTCTGCACAGTCACCATGTGCATGCTAGGCTATTGCTTAGCTAATAGTCATTAACAATTTAAATTTATAAAAAATTAATATAAAAATAAGGAGGATGCTCCGGTAGCTCAGTTGGTTAGAGCGCTAGTTTGTGGAACTAGATGTCGGCAGTTCGAATCTGCCCCGGAGTACCAAAAAATGGTAAAAAAACAGAAATTAAAACCTGAATTACCTTTAGGTTTTCAAGACAAGCAGGAAAACAATCTTCAGATTAAAAACAAATTAATTGAGGACATTAAGAAGAATTTTTCTTTGTTTGGATTTGAGGAATTAGAAACATCCTCAATCGAGTTTACTGAAAATTTAGGAAAGTTTTTGCCAGACGAAGATCGTCCAGAGAATGGCGTTTTTAGTTTTAAAGATGGCAAAGATTGGATTTCTTTACGCTATGACTTAACAGCACCACTTTCTCGCTACGTAGCTAAAAATTTTGATAACTTACCTAGACCCTTTAAACGATTTCAAATTGGTACTGTTTTTAGAAACGAAAAACCTGGACCTGGAAGATATAGAGAATTTAACCAAATCGATGCCGATATTGTTGGATCTGCAAATAGACTAGCTGATGCTGAACTTTGTGTTTTGCTTGATGACACATTTAAAAAAATAGGCCTAAGTCAATCACAGTATACTATTAATATTAGTAACCGAAAATTGATCCAAGGTTTATTTGAAGAAATTAAGTTAAGTGATGCAAAGAAAAAGATAACCGCCATAAGAGCAATAGATAAACTGGATAGATTAGGTTTGGATGGAGTTATTCAATTATTATCAAAAGGTAGAAAGGATCGTTCAGGAGATTTTACTAAAGGAGCTAATCTTAAGGATCAAGAAATTGAAATGATTGTTAATTTTTTAAAATGTGGCTCTGATTTAGATAAAGCAAAACAGTTAAGTAAAAATAAAATTTTCAATGAGGGCATAGAAGAACTAAAAGAAATTTTTTCATATCTTAATAATTCAAATTGCTCATTTGCTCCCACTTTAGTACGAGGGATTGAGTATTATACTGGACCAATTTTTGAAGCAGTCTTAACTGAAAAAATAAAAAATAATAAAGGGCAAGTCGTTGAATTTGGTTCAGTTGGTGGAGGGGGAAGGTATGACAATTTAATTTCTCGATTTAAAGGAACAGAATATCCTGCAACTGGGATTTCAATAGGTTTGGATCGTCTGATTTATGCGATTCAACAAATTAAAAAGAATACATTTGTTAATACTGCTCCAGTTGTTATTTGCGTTTTAGATAAAACTAAATATGCAAAATATTTGGAAATTTTAAATACACTCCGTAGTGCTTCTATTAACTCTGAGATTTATTCTGGAGATGCTGGATTAAAAGCACAATTCAAATATGCAGACAAAAGGTCAGCTCCCGCTATAGTAATTTTTGGTGATGATGAAGAAAAGGAGGGTGTAGTTTCAGTAAAAAATTTAAAACAAGGTAAACTAGACTCAGAGTCTATAAAAGATAGAGAAGAGTGGAAAAAGTCTGAAGCACAAATTAAAGTGAAATTAGGGGATTTAGTTAATGCAATTAAAAAAATTCTCTAACAACTTTTTAAAGTATTTCAAAAAGAAAAAGTTCAACGAAGTTAAGTTTGACAACATTATTGAATCAAAGATTATCATTGAGCGATCAGGAGAAATTTTTAAAAAGTCACTGTTATCTTTTAATGATGATAATGGCAAAACTTTTAGTTTGCGACCCGACCTAACCATTGCAGCCTGTTTAGATTATTTGAAAAACAAAAGAAAAGGTGTTTTTAAGTATGTATATTTTGATCAAGCTTATCGAAGAACCTTTAGTTCTAAATCTTTAGTCCGAAATCAGCTCGGTTGCGAAGTTATTGGCAATCCATCATTCAAAGCTGATTTAGAAGTCTTAAATAATATTTATTATACTTTAAAGAAATATCAGAAAAAAAATATCAAAATAAAAGTAAACGATATAAGTTTATTTAATAATTTTATTGGCTCTCTTAACTTACCCAAAAGATGGAAGTTAAGATTTATCCGTCATTTTTGGAGACAGAGTTATTTTAATGAATTATTGAAAAGATTAAAATCAGGTTCAGATATTGATAATTTAGTATTCAAATCAGATAAAAATATATTTTTAAAATTGAAGAAAAATAATCAAAAAAGTTTAATTGCTGGTCGAAAAATTTCAGATATTACGTCCAGGTTTGAGAAAAAGATAAAACAACCTCGATCTAAAATTGATGGAAAAAAGATTTATCGAATTATTAATGAATTTTTGAATATTGAAACTCCATTAGACAAGCTTGATTTAAGACTTAATCAATTTATGAAAAAATATAAACTTAAGTTTAAAACAAATGTTAATTTTAATAAAAAAAATTTTAAAAATTCAAAAATATTTTTCTCTGCGGCAGTAGGTAGAGGTGCTGAATATTATTCAGGGTTTGTTTTTGAAATCTTTTCAGCAAACAATTCCCAACCAATCGCATCAGGAGGACGTTATAATAATTTAATTCAAACACTTGGTTCTAAAAGAAAAATAACTGCAACGGGTGGAGCTGTGAACTATGATTAAAGATTATCTAATTGTTGGCTTGCCAAGCAAAGGTAGATTAAAAGATAAGAGCATTAATTTGTTGCGTAAAAATAATGTTGCTATCAGAAATAGTGGTAGAGAATATTTAAGTGAGGTAAAAAACAATAAAAATATTAAAATTATATATTCTCATGCTCGAGAAATAATTGAAAGATTAGCTGACGGTTCTATAGATATTGGTATATCAGGGCTTGATCTTTTAAAAGAAACTGCAACAGGTATTCAAAAAAAAATTAAAGTAATTAAAAAACTTAACTTTGGATTTGCTGACCTAGTTGTTGCAGTACCTAAAGATTGGATTGATGTACAAACGATGGCAGATTTAGAAGAAATTAGTTTTACTTTTAATAAACAAGACACCGGTAAACTTAGAGTTGCTACAAAATATCCCAATTTAACTAATGAATTTTTTGAGTCCAAAGGTTTGTACAAATATAAAATTGTTAATAGCCTTGGTTCGACAGAAGTCTATCCCTACACTAATCAATCTGAGTTAATAACTGATATAACTTCTTCTGGAAAAACTTTAAGAGCGAATAAATTAAGAATACTCAAAGATGGTAATATTTTAAGTTCGTCTGCTTGCATTTTAGCTTCATCAACTTCTTTAAATAATAAAAATAAAAAAACTAAGATTAAAAGTTTTTTAAACAAGATAAAAAAAAACCCCAAGTAAATACTTGGGGTTTTATAATTCTTAAGTTTGAAAGAATGGGATTACATTCCCATGCCGCCCATGCCGCCCATTCCTCCCATGCCGCCCATTCCACCAGGCATTCCAGGAGTACTATCTTTTTCTTCAGGCTTATCGGCAATCATTGCTTCAGTTGTTATTAATAACCCTGCAATAGATGCTGCGTCTTGAAGAGCAGATCTTACAACTTTAGTTGGGTCGATAATTCCTTTTTGGAACATATCGACGTACTCTTCATTTTGTGCATCAAAACCTTGAGAAGCTTTTTTACCTTCTAAAAGTTTACCAACAACTACTGAACCATCTACGCCAGCATTAGCTGTTATTTGTCTAATTGGTGCTTGTAATGCTTTTTTAACTATCTCTAAACCGGCTTTTTGGTCATCACCTGATACTTTAACTTTATCAAGTTCTTGAGAAGCATAAAGTAGAGCACAGCCACCACCAACAACCACACCTTCTTCAACTGCTGCTCTGGTTGCATTTAAAGCGTCTTCAACTCTATCTTTTCTTTCTTTCACTTCAACCTCAGTTGCACCGCCAACTTTGATTACAGCGACACCACCAGCAAGTTTAGCAAGTCTTTCTTGTAATTTCTCTTTATCATAATCCGAAGTTGTTTCAGTGATTTCTTGTCTGATTCTGTTGCAACGTGCTTCAATGTCAGATTTTTTACCTTCACCACCAACTACAGTACTATTTTCTTTATCTATTTTAACTTTTTTACAAGAACCCAAATCACTTATTTTTACATTTTCGAGTTTAATACCTAGCTCTTCAGAAATTACTTGTCCACCAGTTAGAATAGCTAAATCTTCTAGCATCGCTTTTCTACGGTCACCAAAACCTGGCGCTTTAACAGCAACAACTTTTAATCCACCTCGTAGTTTATTCACTACTAGAGTTGCTAAAGCTTCACCTTCAACATCTTCAGCAATAATCATTAAAGGTCTATTCGCTTGAACTACAGACTCTAATAATGGGATCATCGGTTGTAAATTAGTTAATTTTGCTTCGTGTAATAACACTAAAGGATTTTCCAACTCAGTTGTCATCTTGTCAGCATTAGTTACAAAGTATGGAGACAAATATCCTCTATCAAATTGCATACCTTCAACAACATCAAGTTCAGTTTCTATTCCTTTTGCTTCCTCAACAGTTATAACACCCTCATTACCTACTTTTTGCATAGCTTTAGAGATCATATCTCCAATAGATTTTTCTCCATTAGCAGATATTGTACCTACCTGAGCTACTTCTTCATTAGCTTTTACTTTTTTCGATGAGGATTTTAATTTTTCAATAACTGACTCAACAGCTTTATCTATACCTCGTTTAATATCCATAGGGTTCATTCCAGCAGTGACATATTTCATTCCCTCTCGAACGATTGCCTGAGTTAATATAGTTGCAGTCGTAGTACCGTCACCAGCATTATCGTTAGTTTTGCTAGCAACTTCTTTAACCATCTGCGCACCCATATTTTCAAATTTATCTTCTAGTTCGATTTCTTTGGCTACACTTACCCCATCTTTTGTGGTTCTTGGAGCACCATATGATTTATCAATCACCACATTACGCCCTTTAGGTCCCAAAGTTACCTTCACTGCGTCTGCAAGAATATCTACTCCTCGAAGCATTTTTGCTCTTGCCTCAGTATTGAATTTAATTACTTTTGCCATTGTTTTCTCCTTTTTAATTATTTTTTAGTAGAAATTCCCATTATGTCTGACTCTTTCATAATGCTGTATTCTTTACCGTCAATTTTAACTTCGGTACCAGACCACTTTCCAAATAGTACTCGATCTCCAATTTTGACATCCATTGGGATTAATTTACCATCTTCTGTTTTGGCTCCTGGACCAACTGCTACAACTTCACCTTCCTGGGGTTTTTCTTTTGCGGTATCGGGAATAATAATTCCACCTGATGTTTTTTCTTCACTGTCTAGTACTTTTATTAGTACCCTGTCATGTAAAGGTCTGAATTTCATTTAAATCTCCTCTAGTTTCTATTTATTGAACTCATATGGTGTTTTTTTTGGTATTTTTCAAGAGGGTATCTAGAGTAAACCAGAGTTACAAAAAGCTTGATATTGCTATATTTTGATAACTTTTCTATAAGGGTTGTGAGGCTATATTTTGAAAAAAATCAGTTCAGTATCAGAAATTTACAAAAATTATAACACTTTTTTAATTGATCTTTGGGGGGTTATGCATAATGGCATTAAACCTAATGCCGAAGCAGTTAACTTTGCATCTCGACTTCTTAAAGAGAACAAAAAAGTGGTATTTATGTCTAATGCTCCTAGACCTAATAAACCTGTCGTAAAATTTTTATTAAATATGGGGTTTTCTGAAAATTTAGTTAAACATGTTTTAACTTCAGGAGAAGCTTCATTAATCTATCTTCAGACACAAATGAAAGATAAAAAATTTTTTCATTTGGGAGCTAAAAGAGATGTTAGTTTATTTGAGAATTTTGAGCATAATAAAACTGAACTAGAAAAGTGCGAATATATTTTATGTACCGGTTTGTTTGATGAGCATACAGATAATCTTAATCACTATAAAGATTTGTTAAAAGATCAAATCAAAAAGGAAATGATATGCACGAATCCTGATTTAGTAGTACACCGAGGTCCCATATTAGAATTATGTGCTGGAAGTGTTGCTAAAGAATTTGAAAAACTTGGTGGCAAAGTAACTTATTTTGGTAAACCCTATAAAAGCATTTACCAGATATGTGTAAAAGATAAAGCGGAGAAAGTTTTAGTCATTGGAGATAATCTTAATACTGACATTAAGGGAGCAAATAATTTGAACTACGATAGTGTATTTATTGTTAACGGTATTCATAAAACAGATATTAAGAATAGCAATGATATTCAAAATCTTTCAAATAAATTGAAAGTTAACGTTGATTATTATTTAGAGGAATTAAAATAATTAAATGGAAATCATTCAATCTAAAAATATAAAAAAAAAATTTCTTAGATCGGTTGTTGCGATTGGTAATTTTGATGGTGTGCATTTAGGTCATCAAAAGTTATTTAAAATTGCTAAAAAAATTTCAAAAAGAAATAAAACAAATTTTGGCATTATAAGTTTTAAACCTCTTCCCTATATCTTTTTTAAAAAGATAGATTTTTTTAGATTAAATTCAGATACACAAAAAGTTTTTTATCTAAAAAAAAATAAAGTTAATTATTTACTTTTAATAAAATTTAATAAAGCATTTTCAAATTTAAATGCCCACCAATTTATTAAAAAAATAATATTTTCACAATTAAAAGCAAAATATGTAATTGTAAGCAAAAATTTTTTGTTTGGAAAAAATCGTACAGGTAACATTAAGACATTAAAACAAAATGAGAAAAATTTTAATTATAAAACAATTGTAGTCGCTCCCAAAAAAAAAGGTAAATATTTATATTCTTCTTCATGGATCAGAAAATTAATAAATAATGGAAAAATTGAATTAGCTAATAAAATGTTGGGCAGAAAATGGTCTGTAGTTGGTAAAGTAATCAAAGGTAAACAACAAGGAAGACTTATAGGTTTTCCAACATGCAACATTTCATATAAAGAATATGTTTTGCCAAAATTTGGCGTTTATTCAGTTAATATATTGGTTAAAGAAAAAAAATATAAAGGAATTGCAAATCTTGGTGTTAGACCAACTATTAATGGAAAAAAAATACTTTTAGAGGCACACTTATTTGGTTTTAACCAAAATTTATATAATAAAGAAATTACAGTAGAGTTTAATTATTTTGTTAGAAATGAAAAAAAATTTAAAAGTTTAGTTCATCTCAAAAATCAGATAAAAAAAGATATTATTAAAGTTAAAAAATATGTCAAAAAATAACATTAATTTACCTAAGACTGCTTTTGCGATGAGAGCAAACTTGCCTCAAAGAGAGCCAGAAATTTTAAAGCTTTGGGAGAAAGAAAATATATTTTCTAAAATTAGAAAATCTTCAGACAAGAAAGAGAAATTTATTCTTCATGATGGTCCGCCATATGCTAATGGGCATATTCATATGGGAACTGCCTTAAATAAAATCCTTAAAGATATGATAGTTAGATTTCATCAAATGCAAGGTAAGGATGCTGTATATGTACCAGGATGGGACTGCCATGGGTTGCCGATTGAGTGGAAAATAGAAGAGCAATACAAAAAAAATAAGAAAAATAAAGATGAGGTTCCTATACTGGATTTCAGACAAGAGTGCAGACAGTTTGCAAAAAAATGGATAGATGTTCATATAGGTGAATTCAAAAGGTTAGGTGTGACCGGAGACTTTGAAAATTATTACACCACGATGTCTAACCAAGCAGAAGCGCAGATTGTTAGAGAGTTAGGAAAATTTTTATTAAACGGAGGCCTTTATCAAGGATTTAAACCTGTTTTATGGTCAACTGTAGAAAAAACTGCTCTTGCTGATGCTGAAGTTGAATATCAGGATCATACTTCTAATACAATTTATGTTGCATTTAAAATTGAGCAAACCAATTTTAAAGAAATTGAAAATGCTTCTATTATTATTTGGACAACTACCCCTTGGACCATCCCAGCAAATAGAGCATTAGCTTTCAATGCAAATATCGACTACGTCCTTTTGGAAATTGAGCAATTCACACAATCTTTTAATGAAACTAAAATTATAATTGCAAAAAATTTAATCAGCAAGGTTACTGACGAAATAGGAATAAAGAATTTTAAAATTGTAAAAGAATTTAGCGGTAAAAATTTTGAAAATACTATTTGTAGTCATCCTTTCAAAAAGCTTGGTTTCGATTACAAAGTACCTATGTTTAATGCTAAATTTGTAAATTTGGAACAAGGAACTGGTATAGTACATTGTGCACCTAGTCATGGACCTGATGACTTTTCACTTTGCTTACAACACAATATTAAAGCTGATTATACTGTAAATGCTTCCGGTTTATACACCGACAAAGTCCCACATTTTGAAGGTCAGCATATCTTTAAAGCAGATCAAATAGTCATTGATAATCTGAAGAATGAAAATAAGTTATTATTTGATAGTAAGTTGGTCCATTCGTATCCACATTCTTGGAGATCAAAAGCACCTTTAATATATCGTGCAACACCACAATGGTTTATTTCAATGGAAACTAATAGTTTACGAAAAAAAGCAATTAAATCAATTAATGAAACAAATTTTTACCCAGCTAAAGGCAAGGAAAGATTGCTTTCGATGATTGAAAGCAGACCTGATTGGTGTATTTCGCGTCAAAGAGTATGGGGAGTACCTTTACCAATTTTTATTAGCAAAAAAACTAATGAACCTTTAAGAGACCAAGAGGTTATAAATAATATTGCTGATTTATTTGAAAAAAAAGGTTCTGACATTTGGTTTACTGAAAAATCTCAAACTTTTTTAGGAACAAAATATAAAGAAGAGGACTATACTAAATTAAATGATATTGTTGAGGTGTGGTTTGATAGTGGCTCCACACATACATTTGTTTTAGAAAATCGAAAAGATCTTAAATGGCCTGCCGATATGTATCTAGAGGGATCCGATCAGCATCGAGGTTGGTTTCATTCTTCTCTTTTACAATCTAGCGGAACAAGAGATAGAGCTCCATTTGATAGTATTTTATCTCATGGGTTTGTTGTTGATGGCAAAGGTATGAAGATGTCAAAATCTGCGGGCAATGTAATTTCTCCCGAAGACATTTTGAAAGATTTTGGTGCCGATATTCTTCGTTTATGGGTTTTCTCATCCGACTATTCAGAAGATTTAAGAATTGACAAAACAATTCTTGAGCAAAATGCTGACGCTTACCGTAAAATCAGAAATACATTTAGATATTTGTTGGGTAATTTAAATGACAAATACGAGGTAGTAGACTATCAGAAAATAAACCCTGAAAAATTACCTGAATTAGAAAAGTATATTTTAGCAAAAATTTATGAATTAGATCAGAAATTTAAAAAGAGTTTTAATGAATACAACCTCCACAGAATTTATAAAGATCTTTTTAATTTTTGTACCCAAGAACTCTCATCTTTTTATTTTGATATAAGAAAAGACCGCCTGTATTGCGATGTACTAAATTCACAAAATCGTATTGCTTGTATTCAGGTTCTAAATATTATCTTAGATTATTTATTAAAATGGTTTGCACCGGTCTTAGTTTTTACAACTGAGGAAATATATAAATTAGTAAGCAGCACTAGCTCAAGTATACATCTTGCACAAATACCAAAAATTCCTTCGTCATGGCAAAATCAGAAACTCATTGATAAATATATTGAACTTGGAACACTCAGAGAGGCAGTCAATTTAGCTATTGAAGAAAAAAGGTCTGCAAAGATTATTGGTTCCAGCTTAGAAGCGAGTGTAAATATTGAAACTAATTCTCAAATTAAAAAATTATTAGATGACATAAATTTACCAGAATATTTTATTACTTCCATTGTGGATTTGAAAATAAATGATGGCACCAAAATACCAAAAGTTGATGTAAAAAAAGCTGACGGCGAAAAGTGTAATTTATGTTGGAAGATTTTGGAAAAACCGTGCGGTCGCTCAAATTGTGGTATTAATGCAAAAAAATAAAATATTATTTTCATTTCATAATTTAAATTATAAAAAGATTATTTACTATTTATTCACTGCGGGTTTGTTATTTTATTTTGATCGTTTAACAAAAAATTTAATTATTGATTATTTCGAAACGAATAATAGTGACGTCAAAATAAACTCTTTCTTAAATTTTACGCTTAATTGGAACACCGGTATAGGATTTGGTTTATTGGCAGATTTTGGCATTCTTTTTTACAACCTTATTTCAATTCTTATAGCAGCTGTTTTAATTATACTCATTTATTTATTTTTAAAATCTGAGAAACTAGAAAAAATTTCCTTTTTTATTATTTTAGTAGGAGCTGCCGGCAACCTTTTTGATAGAATAAAATATAGATCGGTCCCAGATTTTATTGACCTGCATATTAATAGTTTTCATTGGTATACCTTTAATTTAGCTGATGTTTATATATCAATTGGTATAGTATTACTATTAACAATAAACTTTTTGAATTTTAAAAATGAAAAATAAATTATTAATTTTACTGAGCATGTCTTTTGCACTGACTGCTTGTTCTTCGTTGGAAGAAGCAGGTAAAATAATTCGTAATGAAAGAGTAAATTCTACCGATGAATTTCTGATAAAAAAAAGACAGCCTTTAACAATACCTCCTGATATGGATAAAATTCCTCAACCAAATTCATTAGAACAAAGTCAAAACGTTAATGATGAAGAGGAACAAATTAAAGAAATTTTGGGAGCGATAGATGAAACTTCTGGTTCTAATACGTCAAGTAGTGGATCAACAGAAAAATCTATTTTAGAACAAATTAGGTAAAATATAATTTAGATGCAGTTAAAAATAAAAGATTATTTTATTTCTCAAAAAAAAAAGCAAAACTCAAAACAATTAAAAATTTTAAAACAAATATTTAAAAACCATATAAATTCAAAAAACTTTTTTGAAACATTTGGATCAAATTACTATTACAGTTTTAAAAAATTAAATTTTAGAAAAATTTCAAGATTTCAAAATATTATATTAATAGGAATGGGTGGGTCAGCTCTAGGAGCGAAAGCGATATATTCATTTTTACAAAATAAAATAAAAAAAAACTTTTATTTTATTGATAACCTTAAAGATCAAAAAATAAATTCTATCATAAAGAATAAAACTTTACTTCGCCATTCATTCTTCGTTCTTATTTCAAAATCTGGAAATACGCTTGAGACATTAGTTAATTATTCTATTTTTAAAAAATACATAAATAAAAATAATACTATAGTTATAACTGAGTCGGCGGATAACGAGTTAAATAAACTTGCAAAAAAAATAAATCTACCAATCATAGAACATAAAAGATATATAGGTGGTCGCTATTCTGTTTTAAGTGAGGTTGGTATGCTTCCAGCAAAACTTATGAATTTAAATATCAAGAAATTCAAAATTGACTTAATTAAAAACTTAAACCGAAACTTTTTAATTTTTGGTAAATCGATCATTGAAATAAGTAGGCTTGTTAAACAACCTAATAATTATAAAAACCTGATTATGATATGTTACGATGAGAGACTTTTAGGATTTTTAGAGTGGTTACAACAACTTGTAGCAGAGAGTCTTGGCAAGGAAAACAAAGGTATTTTGCCTGTTATTTCTGCATGTCCAAAGGATCATCATAGTTTAGCTCAACTATACTTAGACGGACCCAAAGATAAGATTTTTTACATATTTGATATAAAAGAAAGTCTCTTGCAACATAAAGTAGCAAAGATCTTTAGTCCAAAATTTAAATTTTTAGCAAATAAAACTTACAGTAAAATTATAGATGCTCAAAAGCGGGCAATGATGCAAAGTTTAGTAGATAAAAAAATTCCATTTAGAACATTCGAACTACTAAAAATAGATGAGAAAAGCATTGGAAACATGTTTGCGTTATTTATGTGTGAAGTTTTTATGTTAGGCAAATTAATGGGGATCAATCCATTAAACCAACCGGCAGTAGAAGCAATTAAAACAAATACAAAAAAATTTCTAACTAGATAAAGTACCTATTATTATTCTAGATCGACCATAATCACGAATTAATTTATTATTTAAAATATCAAAATTATCTGCACCATTTGAAACTTCTCTATGAATTACTACGGGTAAATTTTTATCAATCAAACTAGATCTTTTAAGCTCATTTAAAATGTAATCTATGCTTTCTTCAGCATAGGGCGGATCTAAGAATACTAAATCAATCTTATCATCAATTTGGCTATTAGAAAATACATTAGGAATCTCACTTTTTATTATCTTAGAAAATTCTTTTAAATTTAGTCTAATAAGATTTTCATCTAAAACACTTATTGCATCATTGTTAGAGTCAACAAAATAAACTTTTTTTGCTTGGCGAGATAGACACTCAATCCCAAAAGATCCAATACCGCAAAATAAATCCAAAATTATCGAGTCTTTAATTTTGATTTTAATAATGCTAGAATTTTCTAAAATATTAAACAAATTTTCTTTTACAAAATCTCTTAAAGGACGCGTTATCTTATTTTTTAAAAAATTTAATTTACTTCTTTTTAGTTTACCACCAATAATACGCATTAGTTTTTAAAAATTCTCCATCCAATATCTTTTCGATAAAATCCATTTTTCCAGTTTAAGATCTTTAAAGTATCTATTATCTTGTTCCTAATTTTAAGAAAATTATTTCCAATAGAAGCTATATTTAAAACTCTTCCACCGTTATTATAATAACTTCCATGGTTAAACTTTGTTCCCGAATGAAAAATTAGAGTGCTACTAATATTTTTAATTTTTTCTAATGACTGTATCTCCATACCTTTTTTAAATTTACTTGGATAACCTTTAGAACAAAGAACAATGGTCATTGATTTTTTCTTCTTCCATACTATTTTTGTTTTAAATAATTGATTTTTAATTGCACACTGAATAGTTTTTACTAAGTCTGATTTGAGTAAAGGTAATATTACCTGGCATTCGGGATCACCCATCCTCACATTATATTCAATTAAATATGGATTATTATTTTTAATCATTAATCCAACATATAAAAATCCTCGATAAATAATTTTTTTTTCTTTTAAGTATTTAAGAGTTGGTGTTACAATTTTAGTAATAATTTTTTTTTCAAGACTTTTATTAAATAATAATGATGGACTATAAGCACCCATACCTCCTGTGTTTGGACCCGTTTCTTTCTCTCCAGCACGTTTATGATCTTGGGCTGAACCAAAAAATTTAAAAGAATATTTATCGACGATTAAGAAATAACTTAGCTCTTCACCATTTATAAATTCCTCTAATACTAATTTTTTTGTACCTTTAAATTCCCCATTAAAAATCCTTTTAGCACTAGATATTAAAATTTTATAGTTTTTACAAATAAACACTCCCTTTCCTGAAGCCAAACCATCAGCTTTAACAACTACTGGGAAACTAAAAAATTTAATATTTTTTTTAATATCTTTTAGTGAATAACAGACTTTGAAATTAGCAGTCGGTATTTTTTTTAACTTACATAAATTTTTTACGAATATTTTTGAGCCTTCTAACTGAGCTGCTTTTTTATTGGGACCAAAAACATTAACATTTTTTTTTATTAAGAAATCAACCAGACCATTCACCAGGGGTTCCTCTGGTCCTACTATCACTAAGTTGACAGAATTTTGTTTTATAAATGTATAAATTTTTTGGAAATTATTTAAATCAATATCAATATTTTCTGCAATTTCTTTTGTGCCACCATTGCCTGGTATAGAATATAATTTTTTTGTCAGCGGAGATTGTGCAATTTTCCAACATAATGCATGTTCTCTACCACCACTTCCAATTACAGCAATATTCATTTAAAATCCTTGAATAGATGGATAATAAAGAAGCAAAATTAAAATATAAACCTAATTCTTATGAAATATTAGAAAGTGGTGAATATGTTATTTGTGCAGTTTCTAAAAAAAGAATTTCTTTGAATGATTTAAATTATTGGAATGTTGATTTACAAGAACCTTATTTTTCTGCGGTTGAAGCTGATATAAGATATAAACAACTAAAAAATAAGGATTAACTTTTCCAACGGTCGTGTGTCCAGATCCATTGACCAGAAGATCTTATAATCATTTTTTCTAATATTTTGTTTAGTTCCGTTGTCGTATCAATTTTATAAGTTTCTTTTTCATAATTGTTAAAATTTATAGGCTCCATGATTTCCATTATAAAATGATTTTTAGGTGTTCGACTTATGAATATGGGTATTATTGGACATTTAAATTTTAAGGCAAGCTGAGCTGGCAGAGTAGTTGTTAAGGCAGGCTGACTAAAAAAATTAATTTTTTCACCTTCACTTAATCTTTGATCTAACATCAATGCGATTGAAGTATTGTTCTTAAGAAAATTAACAGCTTCTCGAATTCCGCTAAAACCTTTTTTTATTTGATTATGGCAAATATATTTTTTTCTTAGGCTTTCCATCAAAGGGTTAATAAAAAAATTATTGAGCGGCCTATAAATTGTAGCCAAGTTTACCCCAAGTTTTGTTAATTCCATAGACATAAGTTCAAAATTTGCAAAATGCCCTGAAACAAAAATTGCTTTTTGCTTATTTCTAAGAATCCCTTCTAAGTTTTCTATTCCTTTAATCTGTATATGATGATCAGAAAATAAATTTTCTCTAAATTTTTTTAAAAACATATACTCTACAAATACTTTTCCATAATTAGACCACATTTGCTGTTTTATTTTTTTTTTATCTTCTATATCGAGGTTATTGTAGACAATTTGTAAATTTTTATTAATGATATCATCTGATTTAAAAAAAGAGCCAAATAAAATAAAAATTCTTGAAAAGATTGCACGAGAAAAATTTAAACCTATAATTTTAATTATTAAAAAGAGAGTGTAAATTATAAAAGCTTGAATTAAATATTTAATTATTTTCATTTAATTTTTTTTTAAGATTACTAAAAAAAAAGTTATTATTCTCAATAATTAAATTGATCGAAGCAAAATTAATATCTTTTCGCATGCCCTCATTTATTCTAAAAAAATCTTTTTCAGTTGTCAAAATCTGAAGATTGTTTACATGAGCTATTTCTTTAATACTTTTAATTTCGGCATTATTTAATTTATAATGATCTGGAAATGATATTTTTTTATCGACTTTTATTCCTTGATTAATTAATAGTTCAAAAAAATTATTTGGATTCGCAATTCCTGCAAATGCAAGAATTTTTTTCTGTTTAAATTCATTTATATTTTTTATTTCGTAATTTGTATAAAAAACATTATTTAGATTATAATTAATTTTATTTAAAATTTGCTCTATAGTTTCGTTTCTGGGTCCATTAATTAAAA
>JAYPCI010000003.1:69496-80301 GCA_038124645.1 Candidatus Pelagibacteraceae bacterium | reverse complement strand
CTTCAACTATTTCATTTTCTCTAAAAGACCCACTTTGTTTCATTAAAGAGTCAATCAAAGTAGTTTTTCCATGATCTACGTGTGCAATTATCGTAATGTTTCTAATGTCAGCCATTTTCAAATTTATTGAATTTTTTGGTTGCGGGGGTAGGATTTGAACCTACGACCTCAAGGTTATGAGCCTTGCGAGCTACCAGGCTGCTCCACCCCGCGATAATTTATATTTTTTCTATTTTTACAGCTTTTAATTTACTGTTCTCTTCCAGAATTTCAAATTTAATCTTTTGATTTTCTTTTAATACTCGCAGTTTTGAGTTCTCTAATTCCGAAACATGGAGAAAAATATCTTTATTTGTGTCATCCTCCACTATAAATCCGTATCCTTTCTTAGCATTAAACCACTTAACTGTACCGACTGGCATAAATCTTCCTAAAATTTTGTTTAGTGAATGTTATTAGTATCTTGACTTTAGTTTTTGAAGTTTTTTTATTCTCTTTTTATTTTCAGTCTTAATTCTCTTTTTTTTTTCAGATGGTTTTTCGTAATTACTTTTCATTTTAATTACTTTGAAGAATCCCTCTTTCTGTAATTTTCTTTTCAAAACCCTTAATGCCTGCTCGACATTGTTATCTTTAACTTCAATCTTAATAACATCCTCCTATATTAATAATAACGCCATTTATCATTTACAAAATCTATTGTCCAGAAATATCCTGAGATCTTTTTAATTCTCTTTGTTTAAGTTTCTGTTCTCTTTCAACTCTCCTTTTAGCTTTAGCCAAAGCTAATTCAAAAGCATTTTGAGTACAAAGACCAAGTATGACGGGATCTTTTGCCTTCAAGTTAGAGAAATTCCAATAACTTTTTTTTCTGATTAACGTAACTGTGTTTTTTGTATTTCCAATTAATTTAGCAATTTGACCATCTTTTAATTCAGGATAATTTTTAACTAACCACAATACAGCATCTGGCCTATCCTGTCTTTTAGATAGAGGAGTATATTTAGGTTTTTTTCTTTCAACTACTTGAACTTCCTCAATTTTTTTAGATATTTTTAATTCTCTCGATGAGTCTTTTGAGCAAGACTCAATTTCTTCTCGAGTGAGCTGTCCCGCTAAAATAGGATTGTAAGCTTTAATACCTTTTGCAACATCACCATCGGCTATTCCTTTTACTTCTAATTCATGCAATTTACAAAAGTTAGCAATTTGTTTAAAGGACAAGGTAGTATTTTCAACAAGCCATACAGCAGTTGCTTTTGGCATGAAGGGTGCATCGTTCATATTTAATTATTTTTTTTTAGCAACTAAGTTACTATATTTTTTATTGAATTTACTAACTCTACCCTTGTCAATAATTTTCTGAGATCCGCCCGTCCATGCAGAATGAGAGATAGGATCAATGTCTAATTTAAGCACATCATTTTCTTTTCCCCAAGTCGATCTCGTTTCAAATTCTGAACCATCTGTCATTTTGACAGTTATTTTATGATACTTTGGATGAATATTTTTTTTCATAGGGGACATCTATATCATAAAATTGATTTTCTTAAAGATTTAAATTTAAATGTTTTTTCATATCTTCATGAATTAAATAATTTGAGGCTAAGACTTTTCTTTTAAAAACGTCAGTTGGTTTGTCGTGAATATATTCAATATAACCTCCAGCTTCCTTAAGTATTATCGCTCCAGCGCCAACATCCCATAAGTTAAGTTCGTTATGCCAAAATCCGTCTAATCGTCCGCAGGCAATATACGCAACATCAAGGGCAGCACAACCTAATTTTCTAATTGGAGAGTCCAATTTTTTTGAAAATTCAACATACTCTTCAAAAGTTTTATTCTTAATTTTAGAAGAAAAATTTGGTCCTCCTGTCACAATAATTGCATCCTGAAGAATTTTTTGTTTTGAAACTCTAATTCTTTTGTTATTTAAAAAAGATCCTAAGCCTTTCTCAGCTACAAACATTTCATTTTTTATTGGATCAAAAACGATACCAGATTTAATTTCATTATTTTCCATATAGGCTACCGAAATTGCAAAATGTGGTATTCCTTTTAAAAAGTTGGTGGTCCCATCTATGGGATCGATAACCCAAAACTTTTTTTGAGAACTGTTTTCGATCATGCCGGACTCTTCTGTTATAAATGAAACATCTGGTTTAGAGTCAGTTAAAACATCCATGATAATTTTTTCTGTTCTTTTATCTGCATTAGTTACAAAATCACCAGGTCCCTTTTTGGAAACTTGTAAATTTTCGATTTCACCGAAATCTCGCATCAAAGGTTTTGCAGCCTTGATACAAGCTTTATAAATAATATTTAATGTTGGTGAATTTAAAATCATTAGTTACTTTTTTTTACGTATTCTAGAGTTCTTGTATCAATGATAATTTTATCTCCATCTGCTATAAATGGCGGCACCATAACTGTAATTCCATCTTTTATTTTAGCAGGTTTATAAGAAGAGGCAGCAGTTTGTCCTTTTACAACAGCTTCAGTGGACTCCACTTCAAATTCTAAATTAATAGGTAGTTCAACGGTAATAGGTTTTTCATCAAGAAACGTTAGATCAATTTCTAAATTTTCAGATAATAAATTGATTTTTTCTCCAAACAATGAATAGGGAACAGAGATTTGTTCAAAGTCTTTACTATTCATTAAGTAACAAAAATCTTTATCACTATATAAATAATTAAATTTTCTTTGATCAACATCAGCCTTTTCAACCGTGTCACTTGATCTAAAACGTTCATTAAGTTTTGTTCCTTTAGTAACACTTTTTAACTCAACTTGATTAAAAGCTCCGCCTTTACCAGGTTTTACATGCTGGGTTTTTAAAACAGACCAGAAATCATTTTTATGTTCAATGATCATTCCTGGTTTAATTTCATTACAACTTATTTTCATAGTTTAAACTTTTCAAAGCTTCGAATTCGCTTGATGACGGGTTATTCCAAATAAAAGAGGAAATTGCAATAAAATTTACACCTTGTTTAAGTAATCTTCTATAATTTTTATTATTAATTCCACCAATGGCTACTAATGGTATTTTAGTCTTTCTTTTCGTCCATTTTATTATTTCCAATCTACTTCTTTTTGCTTCTGGTTTTAGTTTTGATTTAAAAAAAGATCCTAATGCAATATAGCTAACCTTGTTTTTTATTGCTTCAGTAACTAATTTCTTTGAGCCATGACAAGTAACTCCAATAATTTTACTCTTTAAAATTTTTTTTGATACAATGAAAGAAGCATCTTTTTGTCCTATATGACAACCGTCAGCTTTAACTTTTTGAGCGATTTGAGGAAAATCGTTAATAATTAATTTTACATTATTATTTTTACAAATTCTTAAAATTTTCTTTGAAATCATGAGTATTTTTTTTTCACTATGTTTTTTAAGTCGTAATTGAAAATATTTGACGTTATTCGCCTTTAAAGCGCTATTAAGTCTTTTATAGAAATTAGTATTAATGTTAGGGGGGGAGATTAAATAAACAAATTTTTTCAGAGCTTTACGCAGCTTTTTCTTTTTCTAGACTTGAAGACCATTTAGCAAAAGTAGATAAGCCGTTCATTTTTGCTCTATGTCCAAAAACTTCGTGCACAAATTTTTTATCTTCCATATTTTTAGACCATGCTTTTAAAGCTGATTGCTGCAAAGCTCTGCCATATGAAAAAGTAAAATTAAATTTTGTATCATTAATTTTGTTAATAGAATTCAAATTTTCTGTTGCCTCTATTTCTGTTTGCCCGCCTGAAAGAAAAGCAATACCAGGGACAGAACTTGGAACATTTTTCTTAAGGCATTCCAATGTTTTTTTTGCAATTTCCTCTGTCGATGCTTTTTTTGTCGACTTGTTACCTGGCAGTATCATATTAGGTTTAAGCACTGTGCCTTTCAAGTTTACTTTATGAATCTCTAGTTCATTATAACATTCTTGTAAAACCGCTTCTGTCACTTTGTAACATTTGTCTATATCATGACTGCCATCCATCAAAACTTCAGGTTCAACTATTGGAACAATTCCATTTTCTTGAGCCAAAGCAGAATATCTTGCTAACGCATGCGCGTTTGCCTTGATTGCAAGGGAACTAGGGAAAGTATCAGAGATAGAATAGACAGCTCGCCATTTAGTAAATCGAGCACCAAATTTATAATATTCTTGAAATCTTTCTCTTAACCCGTCTAAACCTTCTGTAATCTTTTCATCAGGAGATCCCGCTAATTGTTTAGCCCCTTTATCTACTTTGATGCCCGGAATAGATCCAGAGCTAGAGATTAATTCAGGTATCGATATTCCTTTTGATGTTTTTTGTCTAATAGTCTCATCAAAGAGTATGACACCACTAATATAATCTTTCATTGCCGCTGAAGAAAAAAGGGTTTCTCTAAAGTTTAATCTATTGGCTTCTGATGATGGAACATTAACTCCTTTTAATCTTTTTTCCATCGTTCCAGTGCTCTCATCAGCTGCAAGAATACCTTTGCCTTTTGCTACCATTTTGTTTGCTATTTCTTCTAAAGACATAGATTGATTTTATTTTAGAATATCTATACCAGGCAAGCTTTTTCCTTCTATAAATTCTAGAAAGGCACCTCCTGCTGTTGATAAATGAGTGAAATGTAATTTTTTCTTAATTTTATTAATTGCCGCAACAGTATCCCCGCCACCAAGAATTGAAATTAACTTATTTTTTTTTGTTAAATTAGATATTGTGATTGCGATTTGTTGAGTACCAAAAGCAAAATTTTTGTTTTCAAAATAACCAGCCGGACCATTCCAAAGGATAGTTTTAGAATTTAAAATTATATGTTTGATTAAACCCAATGATCTAGAACCGATATCAAGAATGATCTCACCCTTTTTTATATCGTGAATAAATTTTTCCTTTCTTTTTCCATTCATAGATGAGGAAACAGCTACGTCTGAAGGAATTATTACATTGCATTTTTGTTTTTTTGCCTGGCTATATAATGACTTGATTGTTTTTGATACATTTTTTTCAATGAGTGAATTTCCCATTTCACACTGGTATTGATAATTAATAAAGTTATTAGCCATCGCTCCAACAATTATTAGATTATTTGAGTGTTTAATTAGATTTTTTAAAACACCTATTTTAGTAGAAACCTTTGAACCACCAATAATGCAAGTTAATGGTGTTTTTTTATTTTTGATAATTTTCTCCAAAGAGATGATTTCTTTTTGCATTAAAGGACCGGCATAACTTTTTTTGCTTAATTTTGCCAAATTATATACAGATGCTTGTTTTCTATGTGAGCAGGAGAAAGCTTCGTTAATATAAATATCACCTAATTTTGCGAGTTTTTTTGAAAATTTTAAATCATTATCTGTCTCTTCTTTAAAAAATCTAATATTTTCTAAAAAAAGTATTTCACCATTTTTAAGAAGAGTTTTGTTATCGTTAAGTCTGCTATTTATTAATCCTGAATAGAAATGGACTTTATTTTTAAATCTTTTTTTTAGGTATTTAAATACTGGTTTAAGACTATATTTTTTATCAAATTTTCCTTTAGGTCGCCCCAAGTGACTTATTAATATAATTTTAGCTTTTTTACTGCTAAGATTTTTTAATAAAGGGATTACAAGATCAATTCTCGTGCTATCCGATATTCTATTTTTATTTAAGGGTACGTTAAAGTCTGTTCTGATTATAATTGTTTTGTTAACTATATTTAATTTTTTTGAAAAAAAATTAATTTGTGGCATTAAAAATTAGAGCTTATTTTTTATAAAATTTACTATTTCTTTTTTAGTTAATTTAAAATGATCAAATAGTTCTTTATAAGGACCGCTTTTTCCGAAACTATTAATTCCAAAACTATATATTTTACTATTTGATATGTTGGACCAACCATAAGTACTTCCTGCCTCAATTGAAATATTAATAGTTTGATCACTAATTAATGAATTTTTATAATTGTTGTCTTGCTGGTTAAAAATATTTACACAAGGCATCGAAATAATTTTTGATTTAATTTTTTGTTGATCTAATTCTTTTTGAACCTCAAGTGCTAATTCTACCTCAGAACCTGAAGCTATTAATGTGACTTTAGGATTTTCGACTTCTTTCAAGCAATAAGCTCCTTTAGCAGAATAATTTATCTTTGCTATTTCATTAGTAATATAAGGGAGTTTTTGTCGAGAGAGAATAATAGCGCTAGGATTATTTTTACTTGTTAAAGCTATCTCCCAACACTCAAAAGTTTCATTTATATCAGCAGGCCTAAATACGTTTAGATTAGGAATTGCTCTTAAGCCAGCAAGTTGTTCTATAGGTTGATGTGTTGGACCATCTTCACCTAAACCAATTGAGTCATGAGAAAAAATATAAATGACATTTAAATTCATAAGTGCAGATAATCGAATTGAAGGTTTGCAATAGTCAGAAAAAATTAAAAATGTACCTCCAAATGGTATTAAGTTAGAGTGCAAAGCCAAACCATTCATAATAGCTGCCATACCATGTTCTCTAACGCCGTAGTGAATATAATTACCTGTCGGGTCACTTTTATTAATTACTTTTGAATTAGGAGCATTGGTATTATTTGAGCCACTCAAATCAGCAGAACCACCAATAATATTTGACAAATTATTATTTAATACTTCTATTACTTTAGCAGAGCATTGTCTTGTCGCTAAAGCAGGTTTACTTGCAAAGTATTTTTCTTTCTCAACTAATATTTTACTTTCAAGTAAAGATTTATCCAAACCTGAAGAAAAATTTTTTAATTTATTTTTTACATCACTTTTACTAACGACTTGACTCCAATTTTTCTCTAATTGTGCTCCTTTTTTTCCGATTGATCTCCAAATCTCCAATATATGTTTGGGTATCTCAAATTCTTGATAGTGCCATTTTAATTTTTTTCTAACTAATTTTATTTCTTCATCACCTAGTGGAGAACCATGTGAAGATGATTTACCTGATTTATTAGGCGAACCATAACCAATTATAGTACGGCAAGAAATTATTGATGGTTTGTTTGATTTTATTGCCTTTTTAATTGCCTTGTTAATTTCATTTTCTTTGTGCCCATTTATATCTTGAAAATTCCAACCGTAACTTTCAAATCTTTTTTTGTAATTATCAGAAACACTTAATGAGGTTTTTCCATCTATAGAAATTTTATTGTTATCAAAAAAAACAATTAAATTATTTAAATTATAATGACCAGCGAAACTCATCGCCTCATGACTTATGCCTTCCATTAAATCGCCATCACTCGCAATGACATAAGTTTTATGATCAATGATTTTTTTGCTAAATCTTTTTGAAAGAATTTTTTCTGCCAATGCTATGCCCACTGCATTAGCTAATCCTTGACCTAATGGACCCGTAGTTGTTTCAATGCCTGAATTAGGTTCATATTCTGGATGGCCAGCACAAATTGAATTTAATTGTCTAAAATTTTTAATTTGGTCTAATGAAAATTTTTTATAGCCGGTTAAATACAATAATGAATAAAGCAACATCGAACCGTGACCTGCAGATAAAATAAATCTATCACGATTTATCCATGACGGATTCTCAGGGTTAAACCTTAGGTAGTATTTAAATAAGACAGTTGCCACATCAGCCATACCCATGGGCATGCCTGGATGTCCGGAATTAGCCTTTTGCACAGCATCAATCGATAAAAATCTTATTGCATTGGAAAGTTCAGAAAATTTTGTTTGCACAAATTACCTATATAGTCTTAATTTAACTAGATCAATAAATTGATCGTTTAAAATTAATTTTTATGTCAACAATTTTAGATAAACAGAAAAATCTAATTAACCTTCTGGAAAAAATAGAAGGTTTAAATAACATAAAAGATACAAGCGGTTTTGAAAAAAATGTATCAAGATTAGCAGATGAAAGAAAACAATTAGAAAGCGAAAAAACAAAAATATTAAACAACTACAACCAATTACTTAGAGAACATAAATACCTAAAATCAAGCTTTGATAAATTAAAAAAAGAGCTGAATGATAAAAAGTCAAGAGAGTCGGAATTTAGTCAAGAAATTGAGCAACTAAGTGACGAGACTCAATATTTGATTAATGAGATAGAGAAATGGCAAATATAAACGTTAAATTTAATAATAAAGATTACCTTTTGTCTTGCGATGATGGGCAAGAAAAGTCTCTGCTAAAATTAGTTTCGTATTTAGACTCAAGGCACCAACAATTAAAAGATAAGCTTGGTAATATTGGGGAAAATAAACTTTTATTAATAACCGCTATTCAAATAATAGATGATTATTTTAATTTAAAGAAAAAACTTGATCCTGACTCAAAAAAACTTGAAGAAATTTCAAACAAATTTTTAGAATTAAAAAAATTGGCTATTCAATTTAAAGAGAAAAAAGATATTGAAATTAACGAATTACAAAAAAAAATTGATAATTTAGAAAACAAAATAACAGAGAACAATCAGTCATTCGAGGTCATATTAGATCGAACTACAGATGCTTTGACGAAGTTTTTAGATCAGTCAAAAAACAATGAGATCCAGTAAAAATGTCTCAAAAGATCTTATAAGACAAAAGTACTTAAAATTAAGGAAATCTCATCACATAGATATTAGTAAAGATATTTTTCTTCCAGTTAAAAAAATAAAACAGACATTATTTAAAACAAAAAATTCGATCAATATTGGAATTTATTATCCAATTAAAAATGAATTCAATCCTCTCGTTTTACTTGGATTAAAAAAAAAGATTAAATTTAATACCTTATTACCCGTTATTAAGAATAATAATTTAGTTTTTGTAAAATGGGATCTTAATGATCCGCTTGAAATTAATAATTATGGTATATTAGAACCCAGTAATAAGAAATTAATCGTTATACCAGATATGTGTTTAACTCCCCTTGTGACCTATGATAAAAAAAAATATAGAGTTGGTTATGGCAAAGGGTTTTATGATAGATATTTTGCTCAAAATAAAAAAGTAGTAAAAATAGGAGCAGCTTTTAGTTGGCAAAAAATTGAATTTATTCCCAAAAATTCTAGAGATATAAAAATGGATTATATTTTAACAGAAAAAGGAATTGAAAACTAAAATGAATCTTTTGTTACTCGGTGACATAATGGCTAAGCCTGGTCGAGTTGTATTAAAAAAAAAATTACAAACCATCATAAAAAAAAATAAGATAGATTTTGTAATTGCTAATGTAGAGAATGCAGATGATAGCGGCAAGGGTATCACCAAAAAAATTTGTGATGAACTTTTTGCTTTAAATATTGATGTCATGACCTCAGGCAATCATATTTTTGATTTAAAAGAAACTTTAGATTTTATAAAATCAGAAGACCGTTTGTTAAGACCAGCTAATTACTCAACTGAATTACCCGGGAAAGGTTTTGGAATATTTAACTCCAAAAAAAATTCTTTTAAAGTTGCTGTTTTAAACTTAATTGGAAATGTATTTATGAAAAAAAGTGATGATGTTTTTGAAATAGCTAGAAACATTAAAGAACAAGTTATTTTAAAAAAAAATTGTGATTGCTTTGTAGTAGATTTTCATGGAGAGGTCACTAGTGAAAAAATGGCTATCGCACATATGTTTAATGGTTATGCTACAGCGGTTGTTGGTACTCATACACATGTGCCAACAGCAGATACAAAAATTTTAAGTAAAGGTACCGCTTATCAAACTGATCTTGGTATGTGTGGTGACTATGACTCAGTTATAGGAATGAATAAGGAAAATTCTTTAAAGAAATTTTTCAAAGCTGATGATGCAAAAAATCATTTTCCTGCTGATGGATTAGCAACTATCTCAGGCTTGATTGTAACTGTTGACAAAAAAACTGGTTTAGCGAAAAAAGTAAAACAATTATTAATCGAAAACAATTAACAAACATGGCAGGCCATTCTCATTGGGCAGGTATTAAACATAAAAAAGGTCGTCAAGATAAACAAAGATCAAAGACTTTTACCAAGTTATCTAGAGAAATAACTGTTGCAGCAAAGTTGGGATCAAAAGATCCAGATACAAATCCACGTCTCAGAACTGCCATTCAGAATGCTAAACAATTTAACATGCCCAAAGATAATATTGAGCGTGCAATAAAAAAATCAGAAATTTCAATCGATCAAAATTTTGAGAATATTACTTATGAGGCTCTAATTCCCAATAAAGCAATGCTGGTTATTGAAAGTCTAACTGATAATAAAAACCGCTCAGTTTCAAGTATAAGAACTATCCTTCAAAAAAACTCAGTTAGGATGGTCCCCGAAGGCTCAGTTCTACATAATTTCTTTAGATGTGGAGTTATCCAATTAGACAAAACAGATTTAACTGATGAAAAATTTTTAGAGATAGCAGCAGAATGTGGAGCTAAAGATTGCACAAGTTATTCAGTGCATGAAGTAACGACTGAGATGGAAGATTTTTATAAGGTCAAAAGTATGTTAGAAAATCATTCAAGCAAGATTCTTTATTCAGGATTAGAATGGCGAGCGTTTAATCCAGTAGAATTAAATGAAGCAGATAAGAAAAATGTTATGGAAATAATAAACCAATTAGATGAAGATGACGATGTTCAGAGAGTATTTACTAATTTAAAATGATAATTATTGGGATTGATCCAGGTATTAACGGAGCTCTTGCTGTTATAGAGGACAAAAAATTAGTTGAAGTAATTGATTTGCCGACTATGTCCGAAGGTAAAAAAAACAAAAGGCAAATCAATAGTGCTCAATTAGCTAAAATTATAAGCGCTCACAAAAAAGATAATAAAGATATTTGTATTATTGTAGAACAAGTAAACGCTATGCCTGG
>JAYPCI010000003.1:40669-69396 GCA_038124645.1 Candidatus Pelagibacteraceae bacterium | reverse complement strand
ACCCCTTTCATTGGTTTATTTGGAACAGTTTGGGGTATCATGAATTCATTTCAATCGATTGCCATTTCAAGAAATACTAGTCTTGCTATTGTGGCTCCGGGTATCGCCGAAGCATTATTTGCTACTGCATTAGGCTTGTTAGCTGCAATACCTGCGGTTATTGCTTATAATAAATTTTCGAGTGACTCTAGGAAGTATTCGATGAAGCTTGAAAACTTTTGTAAAAGATTTTTATCTATAATCTAAAATAATGGCAATTAATTTAAACAGCTCAAATCGTAAACCAATGAGCGAGATCAACGTCACACCTTTTGTGGATGTAATGTTGGTGCTTTTGATAATTTTTATGGTTACTGCACCCATGTTAACTGTGGGCGTTCAAGTAGACTTGCCTGAGTCTGCAGCAGATTCATTACCAGATGATCAAGAACCATTGACAGTTACGATTAATTCTAAAGGTGAAATTTTTATTCAAGAACATCAGGTAAATTTTAATCAAGTTGTACCAAAACTTCTTGCGATAGCAAAAAATCGAACTGACACCAGAATATATGTTCGAGGAGATAAAACAATTAACTATGGACGAGTACTAGAGGTGATGGGAACTTTATCTGGAGCCGGATTCTCAAAAGTAGCATTAATTTCTGATCCTTATAAAAGTTAAAGCTCATTTCATGTATGACAAAAAGCATTTTATTTTCTGTAATTTTTCACTCTTTTATAATAATTATTACAATGCTTAGTTTTCCATACATGTTAAGAAAGCCTATAGATTTACCCCCGATAGTTTCTGTCGAATTTATTCAGATTAGCGACAAAACTAATATTCCTTACGCTCCCAAAATAAGAAAAGTCATCGAAGAAGTTAAAAAAAAGGAAGAAGAAAGAGTAGTTAGTGAGCAAGCTCCACCCAGCGCAAAAGAAAAAGAAAAACCTGATAGAATTCCACTACCAGATGAAAAAAAGGAAGTTAAAAAAATAATTGAAAAAAAACAAAACCCTGAAGAAGTAAAACCTGAGATAAGACAATCATCAGAGTTTGAAAAGAAAGATTTAGTCGATCCTAACCAAATTGCTGCATTAATCGATAAAGCGAAACAAGTGGAGGCTGTTAAAGCTAAGAACAATAGCCAACTGACACAAAGCAGTGTGAAAAATAATTTTGCAACAGGATTATCTTTATCAGAAGAAGATGCACTGAAAGCACAAATATTTGGTTGTTGGACTATTCCTTTAGGTGTGCCATATGATGACAATCTTCTCGTAAGGATCAAACTGGATTTAAGAGAAGATGGTTCAATTATTTCATCAGAAATCTTAGATCACGAGAGAATGAACCGTCCTGGACAGAAATTTTATAAAGTTTTGGCTGAAAGTGCTTTGCGAGCTGTTAGACTTTGCCAACCATTAAAAGTACCATCTTCGGGTTACGAAAAATGGAAAAATATACAATTAAACTTTGATCCAACTGAAATGTTAAAAGGCTAAATGAAATCGTATTTAAAAATTTACATACTATGTTTTTTATTTTTCTTATCTTCCAAAGCAAATGCTTTAATCGAAATAGATATTACTAGAGGAAATTTAGATCCTCTACCAATTGCGGTTTCACCGTTGCATGTAGATAAAAATTCAACTGCAGTTGAAGGAATGGATATAAATATTATCGGTGAAAAGGTTTCAGAAGTAATTGAAAATAATTTTAAGTCTACTGGTTTATTTAATCCTTTAAAGAAAGATGCATTCGTTCAAAAACCTGATATTGCTCATTTGAAACCAAGATTTGAAGATTGGCGACTAATAAAAGCCCAAGCATTAATTACTGGCACCGTTTTAATTGATCAAAATAAAATGAAAGTTGAATTTAGACTATGGGATCTAACAGATGCTAAAGAAATGGTAGCACTTGCATTTACAACAACTCCCAATAATTGGAGGAGGGTAGCTCACATAATTTCTGATAAAGTTTACGAAAGATTAACAGGTGAGAGAGGTTATTTTGACACAAGAATTATTTATGTTTCAGAAGCTGGACCAAAAGATGCAAGAATAAAAAAACTTGCAATTATGGATCAAGATGGAGCTAATACAAAGTATCTAACTTTGGGTAATGAATTAGTTTTAACTCCAAGATTTAATCCAACAAATCAATTCGTAACTTATCTATCTTATTTTAGAAATATGCCTCGAGTTTATTTATTGGATATAGAAACAGGCATTCAAGAAGTTGTTGGTAATTTTCCTGGAATGACATTTGCCCCTAGATTTTCTCCTGATGGAAAAAAAATTATTATGAGTTTTGCTAAAGATGGAAATTCAGATATTTATACTATGAACTTGGAAAGCCGTGAAGTTGAAAAGATTACAGACCACTCAGCTATAGATACTTCACCTTCTTTCTCACCAGATGGTAAATTTATAACCTTTAATTCTGATAGAAGTGGCTTACAACAAATCTATGTAATGAAAAGCGATGGCACCAATGTTAAAAGAATTAGCTTCGGTGATGGCATCTATGGAACTCCAGTTTGGTCACCAAGAGGAGATTTGATAGCTTTTACAAAAGTTCGTGCTGGTAAGTTTTATATTGGGGTGATGAGATCTGATGGTAGTGGAGAGAGATTATTAACTGAAAATTTTTACCAAGAGGCTCCATCCTGGTCTCCTAATGGCAGATTGCTAATTTATTATAGAGAGACTAAATCAGGACCGAAAGGGGAAGGGTTTTCAGCCTCGCTATGGAGCATCGATATAACAGGATACAATGAGAGAAAAATAAATACGGAAACTGATGCCTCAGACCCATCCTGGTCAACAATTTTGTCAAACTAGGGTAAATTTTATGTAAAAATTGACTTGAACTATCTAAATATTTTTGAAATATTGCAAACAATTAAAATTAGGAGAACATATGAATTTAAATAAACACTTAAAAAACGCGCTAGTACTTTTCAGCATACTGTTTGTTGTGACTGCGTGTTCAACTTCAAAAAAGGGTGCAAATCTTTTAGACGGCGATGTTTACACTGGTTCTGATACTATTGAGTATTTAGCAGCTGGCGTTGCTGACAGAGTATTTTTTGCAACTAATAAATCTGATTTAACAACAGCTTCAAGATCTACTCTTCGTAAGCAAGCTGACTATTTAAGAAAAAATAAAGACTTAAATGTAGTTTTAGAAGGTCATGCTGACGAAAGAGGAACAAGAGAATATAACTTGGCTTTAGGTGAGCGAAGAGCTAATGCTGCAAGAGACTACTTAATGACATACGGTATTTCTGGTAAGAGAATATCAGTTATAAGTTACGGTAAAGAAAGACCAGTAAATACAGAGTCTTCACCGCTTGCATGGTCTCAAAACCGAAGAGCAGTAACAGTTAAAGTTAAATAATATATTAAAATAATAAAAATCAAGACCCCGGTAACTCCTAATCCGGGGTCTTTTTTTTGCCATTTTGTAAATATAATTTTTTAAAATGATTCAGTTTTATAAAAAAATTAATTTTTTTGGTCTATTAATTTTTTTAACCTTTTTAGTTTCCAAACCCACTTTTGCTGATGAAAAATTAGATGCAATCATTGATCAGATACAATCATTATCGAGCGACCTTAAAACTTTAGAAAAAGCAGTGTATCAAAATTCAAATATTACAAGTTTAAATTCAAATTCTGGAAATGCAGTAAATGAAGATGCAGTTACTCGTCATTTAATAAAGTTAAATCAAATAGAAGATCAATTTAGAAATTTAACTAATCAATTTGAAGAAATAAATTTTAAACTAGATAAACTTTCTTCTAGAGTTACAAAAATACAATCTGACACTCAACTAAGATTTTATGATTTAGAGCAGTCAGGTACCGAAACCTCTTCTACCACCCAAAATAAAAAAACACCAACTGAACAAGTGAAGTTACCTGGTGCTGAAAAACCCCAAGACTTTGGTGCAGCCGAAGGTTATGATATGAGTAAGGATCAAGGTACTCAAGCAACACAATCGATTGATGCGGCACAAACGGTTGTTGTTAATGAACCCGAAAGAAAATCACTTTTACCCCAAGACAAATCACCTGACGAACAATATAGTTATGCTATTGGTTTAATTAAGGTTGGTGATTATGATACTGCAGAGTTCGCTTTAAGAGAATTCATCGATAATAATAAAGATCATAATTTAGCTGGTCATGCCCAATTTTGGTATGGTGAGACTTTCAGAATACGTCAATTATATTCTGATGCAGCAGCTGCTTATTTAGACGGCTATCAAAATTATCCTAAAAGCGATAAAGCTCCAGATAATTTACTCAAACTTGGAGTTACAATGGTTGAATTAGGTGAAAAAGATCAAGGATGTTCAATGATAACTAATCTTAAAAAAGAATATCCAAAAGCGAGTAAGTCTGTGTTACAAAAAGCACAGTATGAAGAGAAAAGATTTAAATGTCCAAACGCCTAGTTTTCTTAAACTAAACAAACAAGCCGAAAAAATATATTTAAATTTTAGTAAAGTTTTAAAAAAGAATCTCAAAAATAAAAATTTTGCTATCGCTATTTCTGGTGGTCCGGACAGTCTGGCTTTAGCTTATTTAAGTCAAGTTTATTATTTAAGAGAAAATTATAAATCACAACCACATTACTTAATTGTAGATCATAAAATTAGAAAAAATTCAAAAACTGAAGCTTTATATGTAAAAAAAATTTTAAAAAAAATTGGTGTAAATGCAAAAATTTTGAACAATCCTAAAGCAATTAAAAAAAGTATTCAACAGGAGGCAAGAAATATTCGATATGAACTTTTATCTAATTATTGCAAAAAAAATTCACTCAATTTCTTATTAACTGCCCATCATAAAAATGATCAAATAGAGACTTTTTTAATTCGATTATCACGGGGAAGTGGTATCAGGGGGCTTTCTGCTATGCAAGAAAAAACTAAAATAGGTGATAAAATTTACTTAATCAGACCATTTTTGAAAATTTTTAAAAGTGACCTGGTTAGTCTAGCTAAGAAATATTTTGTCAAACCAGTCAATGATCCAAGTAATAAGGATACAAAATTTTTACGAACAAAAATTAGAAAAATTACAAAATATCTTGAACTTTCAGGCATCAATTTAGAAAATATAAATAAATCTATAGAGAATATTAATTCTGCTAATTTAATTTTAAATACAATTGAACTTGAAGCAGAAAAGAAATGTGTAAAAAGGTATAGACACAAGAAGATTATATCTATGAAAAAACTTAAAAAATATCCGGATGAAATTTTAATTAAAGTGATTTCGAAAACACTAAAAGATACATCAAAAAATTATTATCCTCCTAGAGCTAAAAAAATTCAAAATTTGATTAAAATAATTGATAAAAGAACACTGCATAATTATATATTGGGTGGTTGTACAATCTCCTGTGACAAAACTTCTAACTTAGAAGTTTCTAAATGTGCCTAAAACATAAAAAAAGTCTTTTTTTCGACAAATTTTCTTTATATTCAAAGCTTGATTAATAAAATATAGTGCATAAATATAAAGAGTATGAATTTTAAAAATCTCATCATGTGGGTCTTCATAGTCCTGATATCTGTTGGGCTATTCAATTTATTTCAAAATCCTGAAAAAATGAAGTTTGCAAATAATGAAATAAATTTTTCTAAGTTTTTGGAGGAAGTAGATAATGGTAGAGTCATTGATGTTGAGATACAAGGAAATACTATCAAGGGTAAATTGTCTGATGGAACTGTATTTAGCACTTATACTCCTAACTATCCTAACTTAGTTGAAAAATTGTCTAACAAAGGAGTTGGTATAACTGTTGTTCCAATCGAGGAAAAAATGCCATCTCTGTTAGGTATATTACTTTCGTGGTTCCCAATGTTACTATTAATTGGAGTTTGGATATTTTTCATGCGGCAAATGCAAGGTGGTAAAGGTGGAGCTATGGGCTTTGGAAGATCAAAAGCAAAGCTTTTAAACGAGTCTAAAAATAAGGTAACTTTTAATGATGTCGCTGGGGTTGAGGAAGCAAAAGAAGAATTAGAAGAAATAGTTGAATTTTTAAAAGATCCAAGAAAATTTAGTAGATTAGGTGGAAAGATTCCAAAAGGTGCACTATTAGTTGGCCCTCCAGGAACTGGTAAAACACTTTTGGCAAAAGCAATTGCAGGTGAAGCCAACGTGCCATTTTTTTCTATTTCTGGGTCTGACTTTGTTGAAATGTTTGTGGGCGTTGGAGCTTCAAGAGTAAGAGATATGTTTGAGCAAGGAAAAAAACATGCTCCATGTATAATCTTTATTGATGAGATCGATGCCGTCGGAAGAAGTAGAGGAGCCGGACTTGGTGGTGGAAATGATGAGAGAGAGCAAACATTAAACCAGTTGTTAGTTGAGATGGATGGATTTGACACTAACGAAGGTATAATCTTAATTGCAGCTACTAACAGACCTGATGTGCTCGATCCAGCTCTACTTAGACCTGGAAGATTTGATAGGCAAGTAGTTGTACCTAACCCAGATCTAATAGGTAGGGAAGCCATACTAAAAGTTCATGCTAAAAAAATTAACCTTGGACCAGATGTTAAATTAAGAACAGTTGCCAGAGGAACGCCAGGATTTTCGGGTGCAGACTTAGCGAATCTTATAAATGAGTCAGCACTATTAGCAGCAAGAAAGAATAAACGAGTAGTGACTATGGAAGATGTTGAAGAGGCAAAAGATAAAGTCATGATGGGTGCTGAAAGAAAATCAATGGTTATGACGGAAGATGAGAAAAAATTGACAGCTTACCATGAAGGCGGGCATGCAATAGTTTCATTTAATTTAAAAGATGCTGACCCAATTCACAAAGCTACAATAATACCAAGAGGTAGAGCTTTAGGAATGGTAATGAATTTACCTGAAAGAGACAAATACCAACAAACAATCAAAGAATTGAAAGCCAGATTAGCTCAATGTTTTGGTGGTAGAGTTGCCGAAGAATTAATTTTTGGAAAAGAAAATATTACCACTGGTGCTGGCGGTGGAGCTGGTTCAGACATCAGTCAGGCAACTAGAATAGCTAGAGCAATGGTGACAAAATATGGAATGAGCGAAGATCTAGGCCCAATGGAATATGGAGAAAATGAAGAAGAGGTATTTCTAGGCAGGTCTATCGCTAGACAACAGAATATGTCTGAGGAGATGACTAAAAAAGTTGACACAGAAATTAGAAAATTAATTGATGAGGGTTACAACAAAGCTAAAGAAATTTTAACTAATAAGATCGATGATTTACACAAACTTGCAAAAGCTCTTTTGGTTTATGAAACACTTAGCGGAGACGAAATTCTTAACTTATTGACAAAGAATCAATATCCATCAAGAAAACTTGATGAAGAAGATAAAACAAGTGAAACCTCAGTTCTAGAGGGCTTAGGTCTAAAGCCAAAACCTGCAATTTAAACCTTTAAATGATCAAATATTACACAAGACCGTGTAATTTCATTTATGGGAAACAAGCACAATCATTTATTAAAAAAAAAAGGGCAAAACCTCTTTGTGGTAATAAAAATATAGCTTTTACGTCAATTGATTTAATAAAAAGAGTTAATAAAAAAATAAAAACACAAATTATCAAAATAGAAAACATCAATTCTCTGCCGAATGAGATTAAAAAAAAAGTTTTACAAAATTTAAAAAATATTTGCAAAAAAAGAAAACTTTTTAATTTAAAAAAAGATAATTCATTCAATCCACTAATAATGGGAATTTTGAATTTAACCCCAGATAGTTTTTCTGATGGTGGTAAATATAATTCACGTAAAAAAGCATTTTTAAGAGTTAAGGAACTTGTCGATAGTGGAGCAGATATTATCGATGTTGGTGGAGAGTCAACTCGACCAGGATCAAAAACAATTCGTCCAGACATTGAATGGCAAAGAGTAGAATTTTTAGTAAAAAGTTTTAAAAAAAAATATAAAAAAAGTATTTTATCTGTTGATACCAGAAAGTCAGAAGTTATGAGCAAAGCATTAAAATACAATGCTGATATTATCAATGATGTTTCAGGATTCAATTATGATTCAAATTCAATAAATACATTTAAAAATCATAATGTTTGGAAAATAGTCCATCATATGCAAGGGAGCCCAAACACCATGCAAATAAATCCAAAATATCAAAATGTTTTACTAGAAATTTATGATTTTTTTGAGGACAAAATTAAAAGCGATTTAAAAAATGTTAAATTTAAGGAAAAAATAATTTTAGATCCAGGTATTGGTTTTGGAAAAAATTTGAAACATAATTTGAAGCTATTATCAGAAGTTTCAATTTTTCATTCGCTTGGATTTCCTGTATTAGTTGGAACATCTAAAAAAAGGTTTATAAACCATTTAAGTGGAAAATATGATACTAAATTAAGAATGGGCGGCACCGTGGCTTCTGTAGTTCATGCTATGATGCACGGTGTTCAAATAGTAAGAGTGCATGAGGTCAAAGAAATTAAGCAAGCAACTATTGTTTTTAAAAATTTATTAAGCATATGAAAAAAAAATATTTTGGTACTGACGGGATAAGAGGCAAAGTAAATCAGGGAAACATAAACGGAGAAATGTTTTTTAAGTTTGGTTTAGCTGCAGGTAATTATTTCACAAACAAAAAAAAGTCTAAACAAGTAGCAGTTATAGCAAAAGATACTCGATTATCTGGTTATTCTTTAGAGCCAGCTTTAGTTTCAGGCTTAACCTCTGCGGGTATGCATGTTTTTACCTTTGGTCCAATACCTACAAATGCATTAGCCATGATTACTAAACTCATGAAAGCAAATATGGGAGTAATGATAACAGCTTCACACAATCCTTATCATGACAACGGTATGAAATTATTTGGACCAGATGGTTTAAAACTCTCAGATAAAATTGAAAAAAAAATTGAAAAATTAATTGATACAAAAACTCAAAAAAATTTAATTAATTCTAATAAATTAGGTAGAGTCAAAAGATTAGAAAATGGAAATGATTTTTATATTGATATTTTAAAAAAAAATTTTCCTAAAAAATTTAATCTGAAAAAATTAAAGATTGTCTTAGACTGCGCTAATGGTGCAGGATACAAAGCGGGACCAAAATTATTTTCATCTTTAGGTGCCAAAGTTATAACTTTAGCCGTCAAACCTAATGGACTTAATATTAATTCAAACTGCGGTTCAACTTTTCCACAAAATATTCAAAAGGCTGTCAAAAAATATAAAGCTAATATTGGTATTGCACTAGATGGCGATGCTGACAGAGTTATTATGTGCGATGAAAAAGGGGAAATCATTGATGGTGATAACATCATAGCAATGCTAGCTACTAGATGGAAAAGGAAAAAGATACTCAAGGGAGGGGTTGTTGGAACTCTAATGTCCAATTTTGGATTAGAAAAATATTTAAAAAAACATAGGATTAAATTTTTAAGATCTAACGTTGGCGATAGATATGTAAAAGAAGTTATGAAAAAATATAATTTTAACTTAGGCGGCGAACAATCGGGTCATATTATTTTAGGAAAATTTGCCACTACAGGAGATGGTTTACTTGTGGCTTTAGAAGTTCTTTACTCTCTTAGAAAAGGAATTAAAGCAAGCAAACTTTTTAAAATATTTGAGCCTGTCCCACAGAAACTTGAAAATATTAATGTAAAAGATAAGAAGATTATTAACTCATCAAAATGTAAACAAGCTATTAAAAAAAGTAATCAATTAATAAAAGGACAAGGAAGAATGCTAGTAAGAGCTTCAGGCACAGAGTCTAAAATCAGAATAATGGGTGAGTCAGAAAATAAAAAATTACTTCTACGGTGCATCCAAATCATCAAAAAAACTATAAATTAAGTGAAGCCAAAAACTAAAATTTTGATTATTGCAGGCTCCGATTCTTCTGGAGGAGCAGGTATACAAGCTGATATAAAAACGACTTCAGCACTTGGTGGGTATGCCATGACTGCAGTGACAGCTATTACATCTCAAAATACTACTGGGGTAAAATCAATAGTCCCAATACCACCTCAAGAGATTTATAATCAAATAATTTTTACCGCAAAAGATATTAAACCCAATGCAATAAAAATTGGCATGTTGCATTCTACTTCAGTTATTAATTCTGTAATTAAAGCATTAAAGAAAATAAAAGTTAGAAATATTGTTTTAGATCCCGTGATGGTTGCTAAAGGGGGTACAAGACTTATTAATACTAATTCAATCAATCTATTAAAAAAAAGAGTACTTAGCTATCCTTTAATCGTAACACCCAATATACCAGAAGCAGAAGTTTTGACTGAAACAAGGATTAATAATTTAGAAGATATGATCAAAGCAGGTTCGATGCTCTTAGATATGGGAGTTAAAAATGTTTTAATTAAAGGTGGTCACTTAAATAGTAAAGTTTTACAAGATGTTTTTTTAAGTAAAAAAAAATTTAAAATATTTAAAAATAAAAAAATTTTTACCAAAAATACTCACGGAACAGGATGCACTCTTTCTTCTGCAATTGCTACTTACTTAGGGTGTGGAAAACCTTTAATCAAAGCATGTGAACTGAGTATCAAATATGTTAATCAAGCCATTAGTTCTAATATAAAATTTGGAAAAGGACATGGGCCTATTAATCATTTAGTGTCTCTGAATTTAAAAAGGGAGTTTAATTAGTGCAAAACGTTGTTGTAGTTGGTTCACAATGGGGAGATGAAGGCAAGGGCAAAATTGTTGATTGGTTATCTGATCAAGCTGATGTAGTCGTTCGATTTCAAGGCGGACATAACGCAGGACATACTTTGGTAATTGATGGTAAAACCTACAAATTAAAGTTACTACCGTCAGGTATTGTTAGGGAAAATAAGATTTCAATAATTGGCAATGGTGTTGTAGTAGACCCCTGGGCTTTATTAGACGAGATACAATCAGTGCAAAAACAAGGTATTCAAATATCTCCTGCAAATTTGATTTTATCTGAGTCAGCTACGTTAATTCTTCCTTTTCATAAAGATTTAGATGAAATCAGAGAGGACACTGCTGGTAATTCAAAGATTGGAACCACACGAAGAGGGATTGGACCCGCTTACGAAGACAAGGTTGGCAGAAGATCCATTCGTGTTATGGATCTAAGGTCTGAGAGTAATTTACTCAAAAGATTAAATGTAGTTTTAGCTCATCATAACGCAATTCGAAAAGGATTAAATAAATCAATTTATAAAATAGATGAATTAAAAAAAGAACTTTTAAACATTGCACCCGAAATATTAAAATTTGCAAAACCCACCTGGAAAGTTTTAGATGAGTTTCAAAAAGAGAAAAAGAAAATTTTATTTGAAGGAGCGCAGGGTATATTATTAGATGTTGATCATGGCACTTATCCATTTGTGACTTCTTCAAACACTGTTGCCGCAAGCGCTGCAACGGGTTCAGGAGTTGGTCCTGCTTCAATCGGTTATGTCTTGGGTATCACAAAAGCTTATACTACTAGGGTTGGTGAGGGTCCTTTTCCAACAGAATTAAAAGATAGCATTGGTGAATTATTAGGTAAGCGAGGACATGAATTTGGTACTGTCACTAATAGACAAAGACGTTGCGGGTGGTTCGACGCAGTATTGGTAAAGCAAACTTGTAAAATATCAGGCATAAGAGGTATTGCTTTAACAAAATTAGATGTACTTGATGAACTGGATGAGATCAAAGTTTGTATAAAATATAATCTTAATGGCAAAGAAATAGACTATCTGCCGGCAGCTGTAGAAGATCAAATAAAGATAAAACCAATATACAAAACTTTAAAAGGCTGGAAATCAATTACCAAAGGTATCAGAGAAATTAATAAACTCCCTGAAAATGCAAAAAAATATATTTCAGAAATAGAAAGTTTTATTGGAGCTAAAATTTCAAGTGTTTCAACTAGTCCAGAGAGAGAAGATACAATTTTATTGGAAAATCCTTTTAAGATTTAGCAAATTATTTTGCGGGCAATAAATTTTTAGATTTACTTGAATTCAACATAGACTTTTGAAGTTTTTCAAATGCTTTATTTTCAATCTGTCTTACACGTTCTCGACTAATTTTATATTTTTTACTTAGTTCTTCCAATGTTGCCGGTTCATCGGTTAATCGTCTTAAATTGATTATTTCTTTTTCTCTGTCATTTAAAATTTCAATAGCATCTTTTAAAAGATCTCTTTTTTCCTCTAATTCTTGGTTTTGTAGTGTAGAAAGTTCTTGATCCATGCCTTCATCTACTAGCCAGTCTTGCCATTCTTCTCCCTCTCCTTGTTTAATAGGGTCGTTCAATGATTTTTCCTGTCCCATCATTCTTCGATTCATATTGATAACTTCCTCATCCTCTACATCTAATCTTTTTGAAATTTCTTTAACTTGTTCGTTTCTTAAGTCACCTTCTTGATTAGGAGCAATTTGATTTTTAATTTTTCGTAAATTAAAAAATAGTTTTTTTTGTGCGGCAGTTGTTCCCATTTTTACCAGACTCCAAGATCTTAATATGTATTCTTGTATCGCAGCTTTAATCCACCACATTGCATAGGTTGCTAGTCTAAAACCTTTATCCGGATCAAATTTCTTAACCGCCTGCATTAATCCAATATTACCTTCAGAAATTAATTCATTAACAGGCAATCCATAACCTCTATAACCCATGGCAATTTTGGCAACTAATCTTAAATGGCTGGTAACTAATTTATGAGCAGCGTTAATATTACCTTGTTCCCTCCAACTTTTTGCTAAGTCATATTCTTGTTCAGCATCCAGCATGGGAAATTTTTTTATTTGAGCCAGATACAAGGATAATCCTCCCTCAGAAGAAATAATTGGTAATTTTGTAAATTCTTTAGCCATAAACTAAACTTTATTTAGATTTGGTTTTTAACATATTTATTAAATTATTCATATCTTTTGGTAATTTTGTGTCAAAACTTAAATTTTCTTTTCTAATCGGGTGAAAAAAACTTATAGATTTTGCATGTAACATTTGACGATTTATACCTTTTAATATTTTGTCTAAATTTTTATCAATATTTTTAAACTTAGGTAATTTTTTTCCGTAAATTTGATCACCAACTATTGAATTTTTTTTATATTTCATGTGAACTCTTATTTGGTGAGTTCTTCCAGTTTCTAACTGACACTCAATTAAGCTTATTCTAGGAATATTTTGATTATTAAATACCTCTAAAGTTTTATAATTAGTAATGGCTTTTTTACCTTTATTTTCACTGACCATCATCATTTGTCTATTTCTATTACTTCTAACTATCAAAGTTTCAATTCTGGAATTAAGTGGTCTAGGATTTCCCCAGACTAAAGCCCAATAAGTTCTTATAATCGAATGCTTCTCAAACTGTTCCGCAAGTTGTGCATGTGTATTATTATTTTTTGCTACCAGTAATAATCCAGTAGTATCTTTATCTAGTCTATGTACTATGCCCGGTCTTAGTTTGCCGTTTAAATTAGATAGTTCTTTAAATCTGAAGGCGAGTCCATTTGCAATAGTATTTTCAAAATCTCCAGCACCAGGGTGGACAGATACACCCGTTTGTTTGTTTATGACTATTAAATCTTCATCTTCATATATGATATCTAATTTAATTTTCTTTGGAATGAGATTAATCTCTTTTTCAACAAACGAAATTTGAATCAAATCTTTTGGTTTTACTTTATAAGACTGAGCATTCTCATATTTTTCATTTATTTTAACACCGTTATCATTAATAATTTTTTTTATAAATGATCTAGAGTAAGGTTTTAAATTTTTATGTAAAAATATATCTAACCTTTTTCCAATGTCTTCTTCTTGAACAAGTAATTCAGTTGTAAAAGTGCTCATATTTTATTAGAATATAGTGATTGCGCTTGTAGCTCAACTGGATAGAGCGTCTGACTTCGGATCAGAAGGTTGAGGGTTCGACTCCTTCCGGGCGCACCAACTTTAACTTATCCAATCTTTAAATTTATCAGTATTATTTTGAATATATTTTGGAAATTTTCCATCAATTTTGACTGACTGATATTTATAATCACGACCAAATAAATCACTTTTATTATCTATTTTGTCTTTAATATTTGAGTCACTTTTATAGATTTCTTTGTTAAATTCTTGATGTGCAAAAGAGTTGATCTTTTTTGCTATGTCTTTAGGTGATTTGAGAAAACTGAAATGCCAACCACCGTTTTCAATAATTTGAGGTTGTGCAGGTTTATACAATTTCCAAAAAGGTCTTTTGCTTGTTTTTATATTTCTCAACCACTGAGGTGATTTTAAAAACTTTTTTTTACAAATTTTAGTCCCAGCCCAATTTGGTTCAGTTAAATTAAGTTGATTTATTTTTGATTGAAAATTCATTTGTATAAAGCATGCATATTTATTTCCTTCATCGAATTCTGGAATTTTTTTAGGATCTGGTATTTCATCAATATCTGAAATCATGATTGAGTCATTATCTAGTGCATCTATGTAGCCCCTTGATAAAGCATTTCTTTGGAATTGGTCTCTAATATGATCTTTTGCCCATCCTTTTTTATACTGACCCACTTCTTTAGGAATATCCTCCACAACAATATATTCAATCTTATTTTTAAATTTACTGAAATTATTAATATCAAAATTCAGTTTTTTATTGTTCCCTGCATGATCAAGAGTGGCTTCTGCGATGATAAATTTATCAACTAGCTCATTTAAAGTATGAAGACGTATATCTAAAACAAGATCCTCATCAAAATACATAAAACAATCAAACAATTTCATTTTTTTACTCTCCCATGTTTATAAGAACGCCTCTATTTCTTGCGCCAGCATATGATAAATAAAAAGTAGAAATACCTACAATTAAATAGGCAATTGATATCACTAAGGCTTTTAAAGTATCATAATAATTAATTACATTATTTATTAAAATACTTCTAACTTCTTCAAAAATATGAACTAATGGCAAAGCTTTTGCTATGACCTGTAACCAATCAGGTAAAATTTCTATAGGATAATAAATACAACCTAAGGGAGCCAAAAAAAATAAACTTCCCCAAGCAATATTTTCAAAAGATGGACCAAATCTTAGAAGTCCCGAGGTAACCAAAAGACCTAGCGTAACTCCAAAAATATAAAGAGCTAATAATAATAAAAATAATGGTAGACCTAATTTAAATATTGATACCCCAAACAGAGGTGCCGCTAACAAAGTTGCTGGCACTAATCCAATCATGGTTCTGAATATTGCTGTTATTGTTAACGCTGCAATAATTTCATTGAGCTTCAATGGAGTAATAAATAGATTCGTAAAGTTCCTGCTCCAGATTTCTTCTAGAAACATCATGTTATAACTAATACTCGATCTAAATAAGAAGTCGTACAGTATTGCCGCTGTTAGTATAACCCCAACCGTATTACTGTAGTATTCAGAATTTAGTGTAAAAAATTTAGATATAAATCCCCATAAAAATATTTGAATGGTTGGCCAATAGATCAAGTCAAGAATTCTAGGAAACGAACTCACAATTAAGTAATAATGTCTTAATATTAATCCGCTTATTCTATTCCAATTCATTTTTCTTATCCCTTACGATTTTTAAAAATGTTTCTTCTAAGTTTTTTCTACCATGTTTTTTTATTAAGTCTTGGCAAGAACCTCGATCAACTATATTCCCTTCTCTCATCATAATTACTTCTTCGCAGAGTCTCTCAACTTCAATCATATTGTGTGAAGCCAGAATTAAAGTTATTTCATTATTCTTTTTATATGTTTCAATATAAGTTCTTACATAATCACCAACGTCTGGATCTAAACTAGCAGTTGGTTCATCTAATAATAATAATTTTGGTTTATTAATTAAAGATTTAGCAAGTGCTACTCTGTTTTTTTGACCCGAAGAAAGTTCACCATTCTTTTTAAATACTATCTTAGTTAAATTTAAATCTGTAACAAGTTCTTCAATTCTTTGTTCCTTTTTTGGTATGTCATACAATTTTGAATAAACAACAAGATTTTCCATTACAGTTAATTTTTTTGGCAACTCAATATAAGGTGAGGCAAAATTTATTTTCTTTAATATCTCGCTTCGATTTATTTTGTTTATATCTTGATCGTCAATTTCTACTGATCCGGAAGTTGGATTAATTAAGCCAAGTATCATTCCGATTGTTGTTGTTTTTCCGCAACCATTTGGTCCTAAGATACCAATGGTTTTATTTTTTTGAACTTCAAGAGACAATTCGTTTACAGCAACAATTGATTTAAATTTTTTTGTAAGTTTTTTAAGAGATACTTTCATTTTTTAATATGATGCCTTTTTTAATCTATCATTGATAGCATAGCCAATACCATTTTTAGGAATTTTATAAACATGAATTTTTTTATAATTTAATTCTTTTGCCTTTCTAAGCATTTTATATAAATTTTTTGCGATTTCATTCAAATTTCCAGAATTACTTAAGTTAAAAATATTTTTTTCATTTTTAAACTTTTTACCAAAAACTAAAAATGCTGTTTTAGAGTTAGCTGTTTTTTGATTAAGCTTGATTGGTATTCCAGGAGAGTAATGTTTTTTTAGTAAACCTGGAGATTTTATTGAAAGATATTTTTTAGGTATAATGATTTTTTTTCTTAAAACTCTTGTTATTTGATTTTTGGTAATTATTCCAGGTCTTAAAATTTTAACCTTTGCTGTAGAAAGATCTACTACGGTAGATTCCAATCCTATTTTTGAATTCCCTCCATCTAGGATTAATTTAATTTTATTTTTAAATTCTTTACAAACACTCTCAGCAGATGTGGCAGTGACTTTACTTGATATATTTGCACTTGGCATTGCAAGAGGAAATGATATTTTTTGCATTATTGCTCTAACAATCTTATTGCTAGGAAAACGAACGGCAATTGTATCCAAGCCTGCACTAACACTGTTAGCAATATTTGAGTTTGACCTTTTTTTTAATACGTAAGTAATAGGTCCTGGTGAAAATATTTTAAATAATTTATTAAAATCGTTATTTATAAAAACATCTTTTTTTAGGTCTGCCAGTTTTGAATAATGAACAATAAGAGGATTTTTTTTAGGCCTTTTTTTTAAAAGATATATTTTTTTTACCGCTTTTTCAGAATAAGCGTTAGCGGCAAGTCCATAAACAGTTTCAGTTGGTAATGAGACTAAATTATTTTTTCTTAATAAAGCGATACACTGCTTGATACTTTTTTTATTCAGTTTTTTTATGTTTTTATAGATTTTAAACATTATAAAGTTATAATTTGTTAATGAATAAAGAAAATAATAAAGAGCCGAATAAAAGTAAATCAATTAATGAATACAGAAAACAAGTAGTAGAACTACTAGATCGTCTTGAAAAGTCTGATTTGAGTTTAGATGAATTTAAAAATGACTATAAAAAATTGATTGAACTTAACAATAAGATTAATGATTATTTCAAATCTAAATCACAAAAATTAAGAGAAAAAAACTAATTCATGTTAATCGAAAAGAAAATTAGAAACTACGCTATTTTAGTTGATAGATTTTTAAATAATTATTTTAACAAACACCTTAAATCTCAATTAGCTCAGATAATGAAATATTCAACTTTAAAAAGTGGAAAAAAAATTCGTTCAGCTATTATTTTTGCTTTAGGGAATATCTACAAGGTAGAGAAAAAAAAATTAATTTATTTAAGTGCAGCTGTTGAATGCATGCACTCATACTCACTAGTGCATGATGATTTACCATGTATGGATAATGACTTAATAAGAAGAGGTAAACCAGCTACTCATGTAAAATTTGGGGAAGCAAATGCCATTTTAGCTGGCAACTCTCTTCTGACATTAGCTTTTCAAATTATAACAGATAAAGGTTTAGATATATCAGAAACACAAAAGAGTATTTTAGTTAATAAGTTAGCAAAGTGTTCGGGCTCTGAGGGTATCGCAGGTGGACAATACCTTGATCTCAAATATGAAAATACCAAAGTCAAGATGAGAAATATCATTGAGATGGAGATAAAAAAAACAGGCAAACTTTTTAATTTTTGTTGTTTATCCGTAGGTGCACTCAAGAAAAAGAAAAATCAAGATCTAAAACTTCTTGAACAATTAGGAGATGATATTGGTCTACTATTCCAAATAGCAGATGACAGACTTGATATTCTAGGTAAGTCATCAAAAACCGGTAAAGCTATTAAAAAAGATAAAAAAAAAGGTAAATCAAATATAGTTGTTAATCTAGGTATTGAAAAATCTAACCAGTATGTTCTATTGCTTGAAAATAAAATATTAAAAAAAATAAAAAAAATTGGTGGTAATAATAAAGATTTAATAAACTTAGTTAAATTTATAATAAATAGAAATTTTTAATGAACTTGCTTGATAATATTAATTTTCCGAAAGATTTAAGAGATCTCAAAAAAAAAGATCTTAAACAAGTATCTAAGGAATTAAGAGAAAAACTAATTGATGCGGTTTCAAAAACAGGAGGTCATCTTGGTGCCGGTTTAGGTGTGGTAGAACTTACTGTGGCATTACATTATGTTTTTGATACTCCGAGAGATAAATTAGTCTGGGATGTTGGACATCAAGCTTACCCTCATAAAATTCTAACTGGCCGAAAAGATAAGATTTACACTTTAAGACAAGGGAATGGTTTATCAGGATTTACAAAAAGATCAGAAAGTGAATATGATCCTTTTGGTGCCGCGCATAGTTCTACCTCTATTTCTTCAACTTTAGGTATGGCTGTAGCAAAAAAATTATCTAACGATAAAAATCAAGTTGTAGCAGTCATTGGAGATGGAGCAATGAGTGCTGGTATGGCTTATGAAGCAATGAATAATGCTGGTGCACTCAAATCAAAATTAATTGTAATTTTAAATGATAATGAAATGTCAATAGCAAGACCTGTTGGTGCTATGAGTAGGTACTTGTCTAAATTATTAACTGGAAGACTCTATTTTAGTTTAAGAGAAACAATTAAAATGATTATTTCTTCTTTTTCAAAAAGGTTTATGAAAAAAGCTGCAAAAGCTGAAGATTTTTTGAGGGGAATTGTTAGCGGGGGAACATTATTTAGTGAACTTGGATTTTATTATGTTGGACCCGTAGATGGCCATGACGTTGAATACTTGGTTGAGATTCTAGAAAACGTAAAAAATTCTAAACATCAAGGACCTATTTTAGTTCATGTGATTACCCAAAAAGGTAAAGGATATGATCCAGCAGAACAATCAGGAGATAAATACCACGGAGTTACAAAGTTTAACATCAACACAGGAGAACAAAAAAAAAGCGCATCAAACACTCCTTCTTATACAAAAGTTTTTGCTGAGACTTTAATAAAACATGCACAAAACGACACAAAAATAGTTGGTATTACTGCTGCAATGCCTTCAGGTACAGGCATGGACTTATTTCAAAAAAAATTTCCAGATAGAATGTTTGATGTTGGTATTGCTGAACAACATGCCGTTACATTTGCCGCAGGATTAGCTACGGAAGGTTTCAAACCATTTGCAGCAATATATTCAACTTTTTTACAACGAGCTTATGATCAAGTTGTTCATGATGTAGCAATCCAATCTCTTCCAGTAAGATTTGCAATTGATAGGGCTGGATTAGTAGGTGCAGATGGAGCAACACATGCTGGTTCATTTGATATAACTTATCTCTCAACTTTACCAAATTTTGTCGTGATGGGAGCTAGTGATGAGTCAGAATTAGTTAAAATGATCAATACTTCAGTAAAAATTAACGATAGACCATCAGCTTTCAGATATCCTCGAGGAAATGGAATTGGAATAGAATTACCAACCATAGATGAGCTTTTAGAAATTGGTAAAGGTCGAACAATTCAGGAAGGAAAAAATGCAGCAATCATAAATTTTGGTGGCAGATTAAATGAGTGTATTATTGCAAGTGAAAAACTTAAATCCAAAGGAATTAAACCGACAATTATTGATGCTAGATTTGCAAAGCCGTTAGATGAAAAATTAATTGGTGAAGTCGCTTCATCACATGAAGTTGTGATAACTATTGAGGAAGGATCAATTGGAGGTTTTGGGTCTCATGTATCACAATACCTTTTCAACAAAGGTATTCTCGACCGTGGATTAAAGTTTAGATCCATGATCTTACCTGATATTTTTATTGATCAAGATACACCAGAGAATATGTATAGATTGGCAGGGCTTGATGCAGACTCAATTGTAAAAAAAGTTTTAGAGACGTTAGAAGCAAAAGTTATCTTTGCTAAGAAAAGTTAACTAACCACACTGTGCTTTGTGCATCATCAGATGGTCAAGTAATACACAAGCAAGCATTGCCTCTCCAATAGGTACCGCTCTAATTCCGACACAAGGGTCATGACGACCTTTAACAGAAATGTTAGTATTTTTGCCGGATTTATCTATTGTTTCTCTCTTAGTTAAAATGGATGAGGTTGGTTTGACCGCAAAAGAAACTATAATTTCTTGACCAGACGAAATACCACCTAAAATTCCACCAGCATTATTAGTTTTAAATTTGATCTGACCTGAATTTTTTCTTATCTCATCAGAATTTTCTTCACCACTTAGAAAAGCTGATTTAAAACCTGCACCAATATTTACACCTTTGACCGCATTAATTCCCATGAGTGCACTTGCTATATCCGCATCTAATTTTGAGTAAATTGGTGCTCCAAGTCCTACAGGTATACCCCGGGCACGTAACTCAATTATTGCTCCACAAGATGAACCAGATTTTCTTACACTTAAAAGATATTCTTCCCATAATTTAATTGCTTTTTTGTCAGGGCAAAAAAATGGATTTTTTCTTATTTCTTTGTCATCCCAGTTATCAGTATTACAAGACATGATTCCCAGTTGAGTAACTGCACCAATAATCTTAAATTTTTTTCCAATTAGTTTGTGTAAAACAATCTTGGCAATTGCTCCTGCTACTACTCTTCCTGCGGTTTCCCTAGCCGATTGTCTACCTCCACCTCGATAGTCTCGTATCCCATATTTTTTAAAGTAAGTAAAATCTGCATGTCCTGGTCTAAATTTATTCTTAATAGTTTCATAATCTCGTGAGCGAGTATCTTCATTATTAATTAGCACTGAAATTGGTGTCCCAGTCGTTTTACCTTCAAAAACACCTGATAAAATTATTGGCTTATCCGCCTCTTTTCTCTGGGTAGTAAATTTAGATTGCCCAGGTTTTCTTTTATCAAGTTCAGTTTGAATTTCCTTTTCAGATATTTTTATATTAGGTGGGCAACCATCAATTACTACTCCAATTGCAGGTCCATGTGACTCACCCCATGTTGTAAATCTAAATATTTTTCCAAAAGTATTAAAAGACATGATTAAATGATATATAAGTTATTTTAGATAATTTATGAATCAAAAAAGTGGCAAAAATTCGCTAGGTTTGAATAAAAATTTTGGAGAATACGACAATCCGATTGAATTATTTCAAATTTGGTTTGAGGAAGCAAAAAAAACAGAAATAAACGATCCGAATGCTGTAGCGTTGGCTTCAGTTGATAATTTAAATCATGCTAATATTCGAATGGTTTTATTAAAGGGATTAGATAATAGAGGTTTTGTTTTTTATACAAATTTTAACAGCACTAAAGGTACAGAGATTAAAAAAAATAAGTTTGCCGCAATGTGCTTTCATTGGAAAAGTCTAAGAAGACAAGTTAGAGTTCGAGGGGCTGTACAAGAAGTTAGCAAAAAAGAAGCAGATGATTATTTTAATAGTCGACCCTACGGCAGCAGAATAGGAGCGTGGGCCTCATCTCAGTCTTCACAATTAGATAATAGAGAAACATTAATAAAAAAAATTTCTGAATTTGAGAAAAAATATAGTGATGAAAATAATGTTCCAAGACCTGAACATTGGTCAGGTTGGCGAATAATTCCTGATGAAATTGAGTTTTGGCTCGATGGTGAGTTTAGAATTCATGAACGATTAGTTTATAGAAAAAAAAATTCTACTTGGGAAAAAATTATTTTATACCCTTAGAAGTCTCTTTTAAGACTAAATTGAGTTAAATCTTGAAGCAAATTTTTTATCTTTGAGTTTTCAAATATTGCAAGAGAGTCATGAGCAACATTAACAAAATGCTCGGCTCGTTTAAAACACGCGTCCAAAGTTTTATATTTATTCATTAATTCTATGACTTTGTTTAATTCAAACTCAGTTCGTTCTTTTTTAACAAATAGCATTTTTAAAAAATCTCTTTCGTATTGTTCACTTCTCTGGAATGTAATAATAATTGGAAAAGTAGTTTTGCCTTCAAAAAAATCTTTTCCTATCTTTTTTCCAAATATTTTTTCTTTTGAATAAAAATCTAAAGCATCGTCAGCTATCTGAAAAGCAGTGCCAAGATTTTTACCATAAGAAGCAAGTGCTTCTAATTCGTTTTTGTTTTTTTTTGCTATAATGCCACCGACCTCAACGGCTGCTGAAAATAACGCCGCTGTCTTCATATTAATAATTTTTAAATAAGTCTCCTCTAATAAATCAGCTTTTCCTTTGTGTTGTAATTGTAATACTTCTCCCTGTGCTATCATAGCGGAAGTAGAAGACAATAATTTTAAGACATTTAAATCTCCGTCATTGACCATCATTTCAAAGCAACGACTTAGTAAGTAATCTCCAACTAAAATAGAAGATTGATTACCCCAAATTGAGTTAGTTGTTTTTTTATTTCTTCGTAATTTACTTTCATCAATTACATCATCATGAAGAAGTGTTGCACTATGAATTAATTCAACACATGCTGCTAAATTTATATCTCTTCCACCTTCTTTGTAATTTGAGAGATTCGCTGAGGCTAAAGTTAGAAGCGCTCTTAATCTTTTACCTCCAGAACTCAAATGATAATCTGTCATCTGTTTGACAAGATCAACTTCAGTTGAAAGTTTAGTTTGAATTAACTCCTCTACTTGACCAAGTCTTTCTTGGAAAGAAGACTTTAAGGTATCAAAAGCATTGAATGCATTTTTTTTAATTGGAATTATATTCATAAAAATATTATATAGTTAATTAACAAATTAAGAGATTAAAATACTTAATTTAATGACGCATATAAATTTCAACTATAAGTAGCGAATTTAAGTCTTAAACTTTAATATTAAATTGATATAACAAATAAAATACTTAAAAAAATGTTCTCTTTATTTAAAAAAAAAACTGTTATTCCCCACATTAGACTCGCTGGAGTAATTGGTTCGGTTGGAAAATTTAAACAAGGAATTGATTTTTCAGGTCAACAAGAAATTATAAAGAAAGCTTTTTCCTTAAAGAAAATTAAAAATGTGGCAATAACAATAAACTCTCCTGGAGGTTCACCAGTTCAATCACATTTAATTTATTCTTATATAAGGGAATTAGCTGAAAAGAAAAAAATTAAGGTATTAGTATTTGCTGAGGATGTTGCTGCCTCAGGTGGATACTTAATTGCCTGCGCTGGTGATGAAATTTATGCTAATTCAAGTTCAATCGTAGGTTCAATTGGTGTAATCAGCGCCTCATTTGGTTTTAAAGATATGATAAAAAAAATTGGTGTGGAGCGAAGAATTTATACTGCGGGTAAAAATAAAAGCACGTTAGATCCTTTTGTTGAGGAGAAAGAGGAAGACGTGAATAGATTGAAAAAAATTCAATTAGAGTTACATCAAGATTTTATAAATGTAGTTAAAACGAGCAGAGGGTCAAAACTTATTGATCCAGATAAAAATAATACCTTTACAGGTGAATTTTGGTCAGGTGCAAGCGCATTAAAACTAGGTCTTGTTGATGGACTTGGCAATGCTGATCAAATTTTGAAAGAAAAATTTGGCAAAGATGTTGTTATCAAAAAGTTTGAAAAACCTCGTAGTTGGTTAAGTAAACGATTTGGTTCATCAGCAGAAGATCAATTAGATCAATTAATTAATTTTTTCGAGGAGAAAAGTCTCTGGCAAAAATTTGGATTATAATTAATGCCAAAAAAAAATATATCTAAAAAAAAACAAACAGTCTCTTTTCAAGAGATGATTTTAAATTTACAAAAATTTTGGGGTAAGAATGGTTGCATTATTTTACAGCCTTACGACATGGAGGTTGGAGCAGGAACCTTTCATCCAGCAACAACGCTAAGGTCTTTGGGATCAAAACCTTGGAGCGCTGCTTACGTTCAACCATCAAGAAGACCTACTGATGGAAGATATGGAGAAAATCCTAATCGACTTCAACATTACTATCAATTTCAAGTTATTATTAAGCCGTCACCAAAGAATATAAAACAACTTTATTTACGAAGTTTGTCTTCGATTGGCATCGATGCAAAAGATCATGATATTAGATTTGTAGAAGATGATTGGGAAAGTCCAACACTAGGTGCAGCGGGTTTAGGTTGGGAAGTTTGGTGTGATGGCATGGAAATAACTCAGTTCACTTATTTTCAACAAATGTTAGGGTATGAATGTAAACCCGTCCCAGTCGAAATAACCTATGGGTTAGAGAGATTGTGCATGTTTGTTCAAGGTAAAAATAATGTATTTGATATTGATTGGAATTCTGAAGGAGTGAAATATAAAGACGTATTTTTAGAAGCTGAAAAAGAATACTCAGCCTATAATTTTGAAAATGCTAATACAGAGTCCTTACTTAAATCTTTTGAGTTTGCTGAAAAAGAAAGTAAAGCTTTAGTGGAACAAAAATTAGTATTACCAGCGTATGATCAATGTTTAAAAGCAAGTCATTTATTTAACTTGCTTGATGCTAGAGGTGTTATAAGTGTAGCTGAAAGAACAGGTTATATCAATCGCATAAGGGAATTAGCTAAAACAGTAGGATCAGCTTGGCTAGAAAAAAATTAGGTTAATGTCAGAGTTGCTACTTGAAATTTATTCAGAGGAAATTCCCTCAGGGCTTCAAGCACAAGCTAGGTCACAACTCAAAAATAGTTTTGAAAAACTCTTTCAAGAGCATAATTTAAAATTTAAATCATTAAATGTTTATTCGACACCAACTAGGTTATGCTTCCATGCAAACCAGTTGACCACAAAAGTAATCATACCTTCTAAGGAGATACGTGGACCCAAAGTTGGAGTTCCTGAAAACATAGTTTCAAGTTTTCTCAACAGTCATCAAGCAGACAGCTCTGATCTTACTGAAAAAGAAACAGACAAGGGTAAGTTTTATTTTTTAAAGACTAAAACTTCTACAATTTTTACCGAGGAAATTTTAACTCAAAATATTTCCAAAATATTGTCTGCAATTAATTGGAAAAAATCAATGAAGTGGTCAACTTTTGATTTGCTTTGGGGAAGGCCTCTTTCTTCAATTTTTTGTGTTTTAAATAAAAAATCCATCAACATCAATTTTCATCACATTCACTCTAGTGATCAAATAATTTTTGAGGATGAGAAAAAAACACTTGCTAAAAAAGTTAATGATTTTAAGGGTTATCTTAGTTTTCTCAAAACACTGAATATAGAGATTGATCAAAGCAAAAGAAAAAAAATTATTTTAGATTACTTTGATAATTATTGTAAAAATCATGATTATCAATTGAATATTAATAATAAGTTGGTCGACGAAGTAGTTGATCTGATTGATAAACCCTATGTAATGATTAATGAATTTAACAAAGAATTTCTAGAACTACCTTCTGAAATAATCATTTCAACTTTAGAGTACCACCAGAAATTTTTTCCAATTTTTAATCACAAAAATAAATTAATTAATAAATTTTTTGTAGTTGCTAATAAAAAAGATAGCAAAGGCTTTATTAAAAAAGGTAACAGAAAAGTTGTTGATGCAAGATTGACAGATGCTAAGTTTTTTTGGGATCGCGACCAATCTAAGAACTTAATAAAACAAGCAAGTAATTTAAAAAAGATTATTTTTTATGAAAAACTAGGAACCGTTTTTGACAAAACGGTAAGAATGAGAAAATTATCTACTATTTTTTCTGATAAACTTAACTTAAACAAAGATAAGGTTGAATTAGCCTGTTCTATTTCAAAATCAGATTTAATATCAGAGTTGGTGGGTGAGTATCCTGAACTTCAAGGAGTGATGGGACAATATTTTGCTCTAGCACAAGGTTTCGATGAAGATGTTGCCCTTGCTATTGGTGAGCAATACTTGCCGACCGGTAAATCTGAAAATGTGCCCAAAAAACCTTTGAGTTCAACTTTAGCAATGATTGAAAAAATTGATACGCTAACAGGTTTTTTTCTTATCAATGAAAAACCAACAAGTTCAAAAGATCCTTTCGCACTCAGGCGAGCAGCAATTGGTATTTTAAGAATTTTAACAGAAAATAAAATAAATATTAAAATGCAAGATGTTATTGAATTATCACTACGATCTTATTTTGAACAAGGGCTAAAAGAAAGTAATTATGATATTGTAAACGAAATATTAAAATTTTTTAACGATAGAATGAAAAATATCCTCAAGGAAAAAAAAATAAGACCAGATTTAATCGAGGCTTCACTCAGTGAATTCGCTGGTGATGATTTTTATGTCTTATTTCAAAAGAGTCAATTAATGAATAAATATCTCAATAAAGATTTAGGTAAAAATACAATTTATTCTTACAAACGTGCCCACAATATCTTAGAAGGCGAGAATAAAAAATCTTCAGAAAAATATTTAGGTACACCCAATCCGGTTTTATTTAAATTTGATGAAGAAAAAATTTTGTTTGAAAAAATAAGTGAAATCAAAAATAGCTTTTTCTCCAGCAAAGAGGAAATCAATTACGAAAACATGTTAGAAAAACTTTCAGAAACAAGGCCTTTTATTGATAATTTCTTTGATAAAGTTATTGTGAATGACCAAAATGTTGATATTAAAAATAATCGACTTGAATTATTAACTTTGTTTTGTAAAACCTTTAATAGGTTGATAGATTTTTCAAAAATAGAGAGTGCATAGTGAAAAAATTAGTATTTTCATTTACAGATAAAGCAATCAAGAAGTTAAAAAAACCTAAAGAGATCCTAGGTGGCAAAGGAGCTAATTTAGCGGAAATGGGAAGATTGGGACTTCCCGTTCCCCCAGGCTTTACTATTTCAACAGCTGTTTGTGATTTATTTTACAAAAACAAGAAACAGTTACCAAAAACAATTCTGACAAGCATTAAAAGCGAGTTAAAACAAATCGAAAAAATTACAAAGAAAAAATTTGGTGATCTAAATAATCCATTATTGGTTTCAGTAAGATCAGGAGCAAGGATTTCAATGCCGGGTATGATGGATACTATTTTAAATTTAGGACTGAATGATAAAACCGTTGCAGCTTTAAAAAATAAAACTACGAATGGGAGATTTGCCAAAGATAGCTACCGTCGATTTATTCAAATGTATAGTAATGTTGTTTTGGGAGTAGACGGACATTACTTTGAAGAGACCATTGATAATTTTAAATTAACCAAAGGGGTTCTTTTAGATACAGATTTAAATGAACAAGATTGGGATGATTTAATTAAAAATTTCAAAGATATCGTTAAACAAAAAGCAAAAATAGATTTTCCACAAAATGTTGAAGAGCAATTGTATGGAGCTATCAGTGCTGTTTTTTTGTCTTGGGAAAGTCAGAGAGCAAAAACTTATAGAAAATTAAATCAAATCCCAGATCATTGGGGAACGGCTGTTAATGTGCAGGCAATGGTATTTGGCAATATGGGAAATAATTGTGCAACTGGAGTAGCCTTTACGAGAAATCCGTCTACGGGTGAAAATCATTTTTTCGGTGAGTATTTAATTAATGCTCAGGGTGAAGATGTTGTAGCTGGTACAAGAACACCACAATACATTACTAAGCAAGCTAAGTTAGAAGCTAAAGCAACAGAACCCTCAATGGAAGAGACTATGCCTAAAGTATTTAGTGAACTAAGAAAAATATTTTTGAAATTAGAAAAACATTATAAAGACATGCAAGATATCGAGTTTACAGTTGAGAATAATAAATTGTGGATGTTACAAACGCGTTCAGGCAAAAGAACAGCTAAAGCTGCAATTAAAATTGCTGTTGATATGGTAAAAGAAAAATTGATATCAAAAAAAGAAGCTATCCTGAGAGTAGATCCAAATACTTTGGATACTTTATTACATCCAACGCTTGACGACAAAGTCGAGAAAAAAATAATTGCAAGCGGACTTCCAGCTTCACCTGGAGCTGCCAGCGGAAAAGTAGTTTTTTCTGCTGACGAAGCTGAACGTTTGAATGAAATGAAACAAGATACAATATTAGTGAGAGTTGAGACTTCACCTGAAGATATTCATGGGATGCATGCAGCCAGAGGCATCTTGACCGCAAGAGGCGGAATGACCAGCCATGCTGCAGTTGTGGCGAGAGGCATGGGGCGTCCTTGTGTTTCAGGTTCTAGTGAAATTACTATCGATTATGAGTCAAAACTTTTCAAAGCAGGAGACATCGAGATCAAAGAGGGCGATATCATTACGATCGATGGCGGCAGTGGTAAGGTCATGCTTGGATATGTGCCAACAGTTAAACCTGATATTTCGGGAGATTTTTCTATCATTATGAAATGGTCAGATGAATTTAGAAAATTAAAGGTTAGAACTAATGCGGAGACGCCAAACGATACAAAAACTGCAAGAGATTTTGGGGCAGAGGGTATTGGACTTTGTAGAACTGAGCATATGTTTTTTGATGAAAAAAGAATTTTATCTGTAAGACAAATGATTTTATCTAAAACTCGAGAAGATCGAAGTAGTGCACTGGATAAA
>JAYPCI010000003.1:33909-40569 GCA_038124645.1 Candidatus Pelagibacteraceae bacterium | reverse complement strand
TATCCTGAAATTTACGAGATGCAGTGCCGAGCTATTTTTGATGCTTTGGTTGAATTAAAAAAAGAAAAAGTAAAATCTGCTTTTCCTGAGATTATGATACCACTAGTTTCAACAGATACAGAACTTAAGATAATGAGAGCGCTCGTTGATCGTATCGCTCATGAAATCCAAAAAGCAAACAATTTAAAGATAGATTATATGGTTGGTACTATGATTGAATTACCAAGAGCAGCTCTACAAGCAAAAGCAATCTCAAAATATGCAGATTTTTTTAGTTTTGGTACAAATGACTTAACTCAAACAACACTTGGAATTAGCAGAGACGATTCTGGAAAATTTTTAAATGACTATATAAACAATAAAGTTTTTGAAATTGATCCGTTTGTAAGTATTGATCAAGATGGAGTCGGGGAATTAGTTGAGTTAGCATCCAAAAGAGGAAAACAAAATAATAAAAAACTAAAATTAGGTATATGTGGTGAACATGGTGGAGATCCTAACAGTATTCACTTCTGTGCCAAAGCTGGCCTTAACTATGTTTCTTGTTCACCTTTCAGGGTGCCTGTGGCAAGATTGGCAGCCGCTCAAGCCGCTTTAAGAAGTTAAACTTAAACTAGAGTCGAAAGCTTTAAAACTATGTGTTAGCGAACCGATTGAAATTCTACTGACACCAGTCCTTGAAATTTTGGTGACATTATCAAGCTTAGCATTTCCTGAATATTCAGTTTGATATTTATTTTTACATAATCTTAAACATTTCTTTAATAACTTAGTATTCATATTATCAAACAAAATTCTTTTAAATTTTAAACCAATAACTTGTTTGAGCTGAGCGATATTTTCAATTTCAACAGTAATAGTCTTTTTGGTTTTAATAGCTTTTTTAATTAAATTTCTTAGATTACCGGTAGCAGTTATGTGATTATCCTTAATAAGAACTTCATCACTTAAGTTATATCTATGATTATAACCACCACCTTTTTTAACCGCATATTTTTCTAATAGTCTCAGGTTTGGGGTTGTTTTTCTGGTACAGCAAATTTTTGTTTTCTTTCCAACTTTTTTTACAAATTGATTGGTTAAAGTAGCTATGCCAGAGGCATGATTTAGAAAATTTAATGCTGTTCTTTCTGCTATTAAAATTGTTTTGATTGTAGCTTTGATTTCAGCAATAACTTTATTCTTTTTTATTTTTTTGCCATCTTGAGTTCTTTTTTTAAACTTTGTCTCTTTTCCTATAATTCTAAAAGCTGCTTCACAAAAATCTAAACCCGCAATAATCCCATCTTGTTTGGCAATTATCTTGGCTGTTATTTTTTTATTTTTTAAAGCTAATAAATTAGTAGTTATATCTCCTCGAGGATATAAATCTTCCTGGAGTGCTCTTTTTACAGTGGAATAAATGTACTTTTTATTTATTGTTGGCACTGACTTAACGACCAATTTCGGTCATTCTTAATACTGAAGCTCTTGCGGCATTAGCAATTCTAGGATCAATTTTGATCTCGTTTGTTTCTTCTTCTAAACAACTTAAAATTTTTTTCAAAGTAATTTTTTTCATGTAAGGGCAAAGATTGCAAGGTTTTACAAACTCTACATTTGGATTATCAATTTGAACATTGTCACTCATTGAACATTCTGTGACTAACATAACTTTTTTAGGTTGGTTTTGTGTTACATAATTAATCATACCTGATGTTGAACCTGTATAATCTGAAGCTTTGATTACATCGGGCGGACACTCTGGATGAGCAATAATTTTTATATCTGGATTGGCTTTTTTGATATCTTCAATTTCTTTAGCAGTAAATTGTTCATGCACTATACAAGTACCCTTCCAAGAAATAATTTTAGTTTTTGTTTTAGAAGCAACATATTTTGCAAGGTAATGGTCAGGTAAGAAAATCACTTTGTCAGTTTTAAGCGATTCAACAACTTTTACAGCATTGGCGGAAGTACAACAAATATCGGTCTCAGCTTTAACATCTGCAGAAGTATTTACATAGGATACGACAGGCACGCCTGGATATTGTTTTTTTAACATTCTTACATCTTCCCCTGTGATGGAAGAGGACAGAGAGCAGCCGGCCTGTAAATCTGGTATTAAAACTTTTTTTTCTGGGTTCATTAGTTTTGCTGTTTCAGCCATGAAATGCACACCGCATAAAATAATAATATCCGCTGAAGTTTTAGAAGCTTCAACTGCCAGCGCTAACGAGTCAGCCTTGATGTCAGCTACCCCATGATAAATTTCGGGTGTTTGATAATTGTGAGCCAGAATAATGGCGTTTTTCTCTTTTTTTAATTGATTGATTCTTTCTATAAGCGGTAAATGAACTTTTAATTCCACTTCGGGAATTACTTTGGAAATTTTTCTTAAAATTCCATTTGCCTTTCCATTTAAACCAAACTGTGTAGACATACTTATTCCAATCTATCAACTTGAACTTAAATTGTCATTATCTTATTGTCGCATAATTAAAGGCTTAATGCGGTCGTGCTGAAATTGGTAGACAGGCACGCTTGAGGGGCGTGTGGGTTTCCCGTGAGAGTTCGAGTCTCTCCGACCGCACCAAATCGTTTATACACAATCTAATTTAGAGCTTATTTACAACCCAAGAGAGGAGTATAATTTTGCTATGGTAAGATATTTAAATTACCTTCAAAAATTACTTTTTCTAAATTTAATTTTAATATTTTTCACACAATTCATCTTAGCACAGGAAAAAAAGAAAATTGAAACCCAAGAACAGTTTGAAAAGATTTATAAATCAATCGTTAGGATCACCAGCATTGTTCCTGATAACGCTCGAACCGCTGGTTCATTAGGAACGGTGAGAAGAGGTACAGGTGTTGTGATTGACAACAAACATATTTTGACGATTGGTTATATTGTGGTTGAAGCTGAACAAATAGAAATAGCTTTACCCGATGGCAAAGCAGTCCCAGGTGATTTAGTTGCTTACGATCATAGTTCGGGTTTTGGAATTTTAAAAACTATTTTGCCTATGAGACTTGAACCTTTAAATTTAGGGGACTCAGATACAATTACCGATCAAGATTTATTATTTGTAATGCCTTTTCCAGATCAAGGTCAAGGTTCTGGAGCTAAAGCAGTCTCACGAAGATCCTTCGCGGGTTGGTGGGAATACTATTTAGAAAAACCTATTTATACTTATCCAATGAATCAATCTTGGGCAGGTACACCTTTATTAAATGAATTTGGTGAGGTAGTTGGCATCGGTTCCTTGTATGTTCAAGAGTCAGTACCAGGCATCCAATCGCCTGGAAATTTATTTGTGCCAATTAATATTTTAAAACCAATTTTTTCTGATTTAATTAAAAACGGTAGAAGAACTACAAAAATTAATCCTTATATGGGTCTCACTTCAGACGATAGCACCGGTAGAGTGAATATCACTCGTGTCAGTGAAAATGGACCTGCCGCAAAAGCCGGGGTCATGCCAAATGATATTATTCTCTCCGTGAACGGTGTTAATATAAATTCAATCAAAGAATTTTATTTAACCGCTTGGTCTTTCGGTGGACCAGGGACACCACTCAAATTAGAAGTTGAACGTGACCAAAAAAAAATATCTTTCGATATAAAAACAGTTGATCGAATGGATTATTTTGTTAAACCTAAGTATTATTAATTTTTTCTTTGATGGTAAAACAATATAAAGCAATGGTGCTTTCGTGTATCGATCCACGCTTTCAACCATTAGTGCAACAATATTTAAAAAGAAGAAAACTTTCTGGGCAATACAGCGCCTTTACAATTGCCGGCGCCGCGATAGGGGTAACGGCAAAAAAATTTAATCAATGGCATAAAACATTTATTGATAATTTAGCCACTTCGATAAAATTACATAAAATTAAAAAACTTATAGCAATCAACCATCAAGATTGTGGAGCTGCCAAAATTGCTGTAAATAAAAAGGAATTAAACCAAACTGAGGAATTTAAAATACACCATATGGCATTTAAATCCTTAAAAAAGAGACTAAAAAAAAATTTTCCTAAACTAAAACTAGAAACTTTAATTATTGATTTAAGAGGGAGAATTAAGAATTTAAAAATTTAGGGTAATTGATAATTAATTTTTTGTTTCCTGCCTGAATTTCTCTGTTGGCAAAGCTCTTAATATCAGGATCAAATAATTTAATTAATGCAAAAGTTTTAGGTTTTTTAATTAGAATTTTACCTATGGTATTATTTTCAAGTTTAATTTCTTGGTCATTGTCATCTTCTATAATTGTAACGGGTAATAATTTTCTTCTAATTTTTCCACGTAATTTCATTCGTGACGTATTTTCCTGACCAATGTAACAACCTTTTTTAAAATCTATTCCATTAAGTTCTTCAAAATTTGCTTCAATACCAAATAATTGATCTCTCAAATGGTTAAGATTAGTGACAGGAATACCTTGCTCATGAGCTTTATTAACATAACTCTCTCCATCTGTAGTTTTAAGTCCTAATTTTTTAATGGAAAGGTATAATTTTTCTGTTGTTGAAATTATTCTAGCACCTAGATTGTTTGATCTTGGATCTAAAAAAATTGGACTGTCTCTAAAACTTATAACATTTCCTTTTGAGTCAAGTTTCGCCTGTAAGTCTTTAAACTTTTCATTACTAATAATTGCAACTCCATATTCTTTTGAGAAATTTTCAATCGTTATTTTAGAACGTAATTTAAATTTATTAAGAAAAGCAATGAGATCAATAACGTCATTTTCATAACATTCTAGAAAAAATTGCTCATTATTTTTTAAAACAAAAAACTCAAATAAATATTTACCTTGTGGTGTAAATATTCCAGAAAAAATTACATTTTCATTATCTGTTTTATTAATATCGTTTGAGATTAAATTCTGTAAAAAGTCTTTCGAATCTTCTCCAGAAATTGATATTAATCCTCGATCCTTTGTGATTATAACTTGATTTTTTTCCATAATTGCAAATTAATTCACTATAATATATTTAATATTCAATGTCCGAAAATTTTGATTTAATTCTAAAAAATGGTTCTTGTTATATTGAAAAAAAACTTGTTAAGACGGATTTAGGTATTTCTGGTGGTAAGATTAAAAAGATTGGAACTTTAAGTAAAGACAAAGGCAGTAACGTTCAAGATATTTCAGGATTAACTGTGTTACCTGGAGCCATTGATACCCAAGTTCACTTTAGAGAACCTCCAGGAGCCGCTGATGTTGAGGATTTAAATTCTGGTAGTAGAGCTGCTATTGCTGGGGGCATTACCGCAGTATTTGAAATGCCCAATACTAATCCACCAACTTCAAGCATGGAAGAATTTAATAAAAAATTAGCTTTAGCTAAAAATAGAATGTATTGTAACTATGCATTTTACTTTGGTGCTACTCCAGACAATCAATCTAATCTTGCTAATTTAAAAGGTGTTGAGGGGTGTTGTGGAGTTAAATTATTCGCTGGTTCTTCTACCGGTAATCTTTTGGTGCACAAAGAAGAAGATATTGAAAAAGCCTTTGCAGCAACCTCAAAAATAATTTCAGTCCACTCGGAAGACGAAGATATGCTTAATTTAAGAAAAAGATTTATAGAAAAAGGTAATGTTCATACACATCCCCTCTGGCGAAATGAAGAGTGCGCCATCGCTTCTACTAGAAAAATTGTTAAAATTGCAAAGCGATTGGGTAAGCGCGCACATATCTTACATGTCACTACTAAGGAGGAAGTTGATTTTCTTTCTCAAAACAAAGGTTTAATTACTTTTGAAATTACTCCCCAACATTTAACTTTATACGCACCAGATTGTTATGATCAATTAGGTACCTTTGCCCAAATGAATCCGCCAATTAGAAGCAAGCCACATTACGATCGACTTTGGTATGCTGTAAAAAATGATTATGTCGATACTATTGGTTCAGATCACGCTCCGCATTCAAAAGTGAATAAAAATAAAGAATATCCAAATTCTCCTTCGGGCATGCCAGGTGTGCAAACCTTGATGCCGGTTATGCTTAATCACATGAACGAGGGTAAAATTAAATTAGAACAGTTAGTTGCACTGGTCTGTGAAAATCCAGTTAAAATTTTTGGTATCAAGAATAAAGGTAAGATCAAAGAAGGATTTGATGCAGATCTTACGATCTGTGATTTAAATAAGACAATAACTATAAAGAATGAAGATATAGAGAGTGGATGCAAGTGGTCACCATTTAACAACTATACATTTAAAGGCTATCCAACCATGACGATTATTGCGGGTGAGATTAAAATGGCGCATGGCAAAATACTTGGAGATCCGACAGGAAAACCTTTATCTTTTAATTAGGATTTTAAAATTCCGTGAGTTTTTAGATCTGCTTTAATTTCGTCTAAAATAGCCGGATCATCAATGGTGGGTGGCACATTGTAAGATTCATTATCGGCAATTTTTCTAACCGTACCTCGCAAAACTTTTCCTGACCTTGTTTTTGGCAATCGTTTAACAACGATGACAACTTTAAAGGCTGCCACAGGACCAACCTTTTCTCTAACTAAATCAATACACTCTTTAGCGATTTCCTTTTGATCTCTATCTACCCCAGCTTTTAAAGCGATTAGACCAATTGGGATTTGACCTTTTAATTTATCAGCTATACCAACCACCGCACACTCAGCAACATTTTTATG
>JAYPCI010000003.1:24837-33809 GCA_038124645.1 Candidatus Pelagibacteraceae bacterium | reverse complement strand
CCTGAAATCGACCAAGAGGTTTCAGTCTGCCACCAGTGATCGATCACTGGAACTTTTAAAAGTTTCTCCGCCCATTTAATTGTGTCAGGATCTGATCTTTCACCTGCTAAAAAAAGATATTTAAAATTACTTAGATCATATTTTTTTACAAATTTTCCTTCAGGATCTTCTTTCTTAATTGCTCTGATTGCAGTTGGAGCAGTAAACAATGATTTAATTTTATGTTCTGATATTACTCTCCAAAAAACTCCAGGATCAGGCGTACCTATGGGTTTACCTTCAAACAAAACTGTCGTACAGCCTTTGAATAATGGACCATAGACAATATAAGAGTGACCCACAATCCAACCGATATCACTTGCTGACCACCAAACATCATTTTCATCAACGTTGTAAATTGCTTTCATGGTCCATTTAAGAGCCACAATGTGTCCAGCGATATCTCTGACAATACCTTTAGGAAGACCAGTTGTGCCTGAGGTATAAAGTATATAAGCATAATCGCTTCCTTTTAACTGTTCACATTCAACTGGGTTTGCATTTTTCATAACATCATCCCAAGCCAGATCTAGTTTTGCATTTAATTCACATTTGAATTTCTCTCTTTGAAAAATTATACACTTCGTTGGTTTATGTTGTGCTAATTCAATCGCTTTATTTAGTAATGGTTTATACTCAACTGTTCTTCCTGGTTCAAAACCACATGAAGCTGAGATAATAATCTTTGCTTTTGAGTCATCAATACGACTAGCAAGTTCTTTAGCAGCGAAGCCACCAAAGACCACTGAGTGAACCACTCCAATACGAGCACAAGCTAGCATTGCAATGACTGCTTCTGGTATCATCGGCATATAAATTATTGCCCGTTCACCTTTTTTAAGACCTAAATTTTTTAAAGCACCAGCAAATTTAGCAACTTGCTCTTTAAGTTGATTAAAAGTGTAAGTTTTTTTTGCGCCAGTGATTGGACTATCATAAATAATTGCTAGCCGATCACCACGACCTCGCTCAATATGATAATCAACAGCGTTGTAGCAAGTATTAGTAACACCATCTTCGAACCATTTATAAAAAGGAGGGTTCGATGAATTTAAAATAGTTGATGGTTTCTTATACCAAAAGATTTCTTCAGAAATATTTTGCCAAAATTTCTCTTTATTATTGATCGAATCTTTGTAAATATCTAAATACTTCACTGCTTAATTGTCCCCCTAAATTAAATTATATTACAACTTTGCCACTAATATCCCTAAAAAAAAATAAAAAAATCAATAAAATCAACATGTTTTCGAAGATAAAAAGGTTGATCTAAGTGTTTATTTTTATATGTTCATGACAGTTATCCATCTTAGATTTACTCTAAGTTGGGTAGTTTAAATTTAAACTATTAATTAACAAATGAGGGAGGTTTTCATGAGAAAACTTATCTTAGCAGTATTAGGAACAGTGGCTTTTTTAGGCTTAGCTACTTCTGCAAATGCTGCTGATACCGTGATGCTAGCACAGAATGACTTCGTTGGAGTTTCTTTCTGGATAGTATCAATGGGATGTATGGCTGCTACTGCTTTCTTCTTTTTAGAAAGAGGTTCAGTTGCTCCTGCATGGAGAGTTTCAATAACAGTTGCTGGATTGGTAACTGGTGTTGCTTTCATTCACTATTTATACATGAGAGAATACTGGGTCATGTACTCAGAGTCTCCAACAGTATACAGATATATTGACTGGTTAATTACTGTGCCATTGCTAATGTTAGAGTTCTACTTTGTATTAGCAGCAGTAAGAAAAGTTCCAGGTTCTGTATTCTGGAAACTTTTACTAGGTACTTTAGTAATGTTAATCGGTGGCTACTTAGGTGAAGCTGGTTACATCCAACCATTCGTAGGTTTCATTATCGGAATGGCTGGCTGGATATACATTCTATATGAAGTATTCTCTGGTGAAGCTGGTACGTTAGCACAAAAGAGCGGTAACAAAGCATTAGCTACTGCTTTCAGTGCTATGAGAATAATTGTTACAATCGGTTGGGCAGTATACCCACTTGGTTATGTATTTGGTTACTTAACTGGTGGAGTTGACCCTAACTCGTTGAACATTATTTACAACGCTGCTGACTTCATAAATAAAATTGCATTTGGTCTAATTATTTGGGCTGCTGCAATGCAGAATACTAGAGTATCAAGAAGCTAGTATTTAATAAATAAATTAGGGCGAGCATGTTTTATTACATGCTTGCCCTTTTTTTTTAGATCCTTATATTTGAATTTAAATGCCAAAAATTACGTATATAGATAGCGAGAATAATAAAAAAACAATTGAAGTTGAAAATGGTCTTTCAGTCATGGAGGGGGCAATTCAAAATAACATTCCAGGCATTGATGCTGATTGTGGAGGCTCTATGGCTTGTGCCACCTGCCATGTTTATGTCGCAGAAGACTGGTATGATAAATTAAATAAAATTGAAGAAGCAGAACAAGATATGCTTGATTTAGCTTTCGAACCCAAAAAAAATAGTAGGTTAAGTTGTCAATTAATAGTCTCTGAGGAACTAGATGGTCTTGTAGTTACAACACCATCAAAACAAAATTAATTATGAAAGAAACTGATGTTGTCATCATTGGAGCTGGTCCCACAGGACTCTTTGCGGTTCATCAATTAGGAATTATTGGATTATCATGTGAGGTTATAGATAATCTTGACAAACCAGGCGGTCAATGTATTGAACTTTACCCAGATAAACCTATTTTTGATATTCCAGCAATACCAGAGTGTACTGGAGAGGAATTAACAAAAAATCTTCTAAAACAAATCGAACCTTTTAAAAAAAACTTTCACTTAAATGAACGTGTTCAGGTATTAAAACAAGATAATGATAAATGGTTAGTTGAAACCAATAAGGGTAATAAGTTTAAGTGTTCAAGCATTATTATTGCAGGTGGTGTAGGATCATTTGAACCTAGAAAAATTTCGTTAACTGCGTTAGAAAAATTTGAAAATAAACAAGTTTTTTACTCAATCTCCAATAAATCAATTTTCAAAGATCAAATAATATCTATTTTTGGTGGTGGAGACTCAGCTCTAGACTGGGCTGTCGAACTGTCTAAAACCGCGAAAAAGGTTTACTTAATTCATAGACGTAATGAATTTAGAGGTGCCCAACATACTTTGGATCAAATTAAAACTTTAGAAAAATCTAATAAAGTAATATTAAAAACGCCTTTTCAAATTGAAGGAATAAAAGAAGTTAAAAAATTAGAATCGATTTCTATTAAAAATGAAGAGGGTAAAGTTGAGGAAATTCAAACTGACTTTGTGCTCGGTTTTTTTGGATTAATTATGAAATTAGGACCTATTTTAGATTGGGGTTTAAATATTGATAAAAAAACTGTTGCTGTTAACACAGAAACTTTTGAAACCAATAAAAAAGGTATATTTGCTATTGGTGATATTTGTACTTATCCAGGTAAATTAAAACTTATACTTTCTGGTTTTCATGAAGGGGCACTAGCTGCACGAGCATGTTTTACGAGGGCAAGACCAAATGAGAAATATAGATTTGAATTCACCACGTCGTCAAAAACTATTCAAGAAAGATTAAAAAAATAATTGTGATTGAACTATTAACTGCCAATACACCCAACGGAAAAAAAATCTCTATTATGCTGGAAGAAATTGGCTTTGATTACAAAATTACCAAAATTAATATTATGAAAGACGATCAATTTAAACCAGATTTTAAAGCAATTAGCCCATTTAGTAAAATTCCAGTAATCATCGATCATGATAAAGGTAAAAAAATTTTTGAGTCTGGTGCAATACTTATCTACTTAGCTGAAAAAAGTGGTAAGTTTTTTGAAAAAGACCAAAGTTTAGAAATAACTCAATGGTTGATGGCACAAATGGCATATATTGGACCGATGTTAGGTCAACATCATCAATTTCATCACTACAATCCTGGAAAAAGTAAATTTGGTGAAGAGAGATATTTTAAGATTTGTAGAAGAATATATTCAGAATTAGATGAGCGTTTGTCTGTTTCAAAGTTTCTAGCAGGATCGGATTACACCATCGCGGATATTGCTACTTTTCCTTGGATCGCAAGACACGAATGGCATGACATAGGACTAAAAGATCATAAAAATTTAACCAGGTGGTATTTAGATATCTCTGCAAGAAATGCTGTAAAACTTGGATATGATATTTTTAAAACAGGTGAGGAAATTCCAAAACCTTAGTCTTCAGCAAAAATTTTTTCATTTCGCTCATGTTTTTCCTGAGCTTCTATTGATAAAGTTGCAATTGGTCTTGCAATTAATCTTTTAAGTCCTATTGGTTCTCCGGTCTCTAAACAATAACCGTAAGTTCCATCTTTAATTCGTCTTAAGGCTGCTTCAATTTTCTCGATAAGTTTTCTGCTTCTCGATAGCGTTCTCATCTCTAAAGATTTATCAGTGTAAGAAGATGCTTGATCTACCACATCTGCAGAGGTTGAATTATCATCAGAAGAATTTAGTATATTTGATAAATTATTAGTCTTAATGATATCTTTTTTCCAGTTTTGAAGTGCCTCAGTAAAGTATTTTTTGTGTTTGTCACACATGTATTTTTCTTTTTCTGATGGTGAATAAGTTTTTTTGCTGCTTGCTTTTGGCATATTTTTAAAGCGGCGAGTATATAACTCAAATTATTCATGTCAATAGACTTAAAATTGTATTAAAAATTGATCATGAAAAGTGATTTAAAGTTATTTTATATTTATCTTTTTAGTCATTTGATTATTTGGACTTTGGTTCCAACTTTTACAAATAATAATCTACCCTTAGATACAATAGAGGCATTAGCCTGGGGAAGTAATTTAGATTGGGGTTTTAATAAACACCCGCCTATCAGTGCAGTATTTGTTGAATTAACTTATTTTTTTTTTGGTAATAACGATTGGGCTTATTATTTACTCAGCCAGATATGTGTTATTTTCGCTTTTTATATTGTTTTTATTCTATCTCAAGAAATTCTAAAAAATGATAAATTGGCTATAATTTCAGTTTTATTGTTAGAAGCTATTTATTTTCATAATTATACAACTCCAGAATTCAATGTTTATGTTTGTCAGTTGCCCTTTAGAGCACTAACCGTTTTGTACTGTTGGAAATGCTTCAATGAAACAAAGCCCAATATAATAAATTGGATTTTATTAGGATTCTTCTGTGCCCTTGGATTTTTAACACATTATTTATTTATCTATTTAATTTTGGGTATTAAAATAATCTTTTTTATAAAAATCTATAACACTAAAATTTTTAAAAAGATCTATTTCATTCCAGGCACTGTTTTTATCTTAATTCTAATACCTCACATTATATGGTTATTTGAGAATGATTTTATAACATTAACTTATGGCATTAAAAGAACTGGATTAGAAGATAATTTTTGGTTCAACCATTTCAAATTTCCAATTGAACTTATTGTAAAACAAACTTTAATAATATTAATATTTTTTTTCCTTTTAATTTTATCTTTAAAAAAATTTTCAATAAAATCTTTAAAAAATGATAAAAATTTAAAATTTTTATTACTAATTAATTTTGTTCCAATTCTATTAATTATTATTACTTCTGCAATTATGGGTGTAAAAATTAGAACCATGTGGCTTTCACCTTTCTATCTTTTTTTTGGATTAATGTTTATTTATATGTTTAAAAAAAATCTCAAACAAAAATTAATTTTATTTTATTCAACTTTTATTTTTCTTTTTTTATTATCTCCTACAATTTATGGCATTGTTTCAATTCAAAATGAAAATAAAAGAACTGATTACGAAGGGAAAGAGATTGCCTATTTAGTTGAAAAGAGATGGATAGAAAACTTCTCTACGGATATCAAATATGTCGTGGGTGATGAGTGGTTTGCTGGAAATTTGTCTTATCATTTGAGCTCAAGACCTAAATGGTATTATAATATTAAAGATAAAATAAACGAATTAGATCCTGACGGTGGAGTAATTTATACTTGGTATGATGCAGATAATTCAAAACAAAAAATATGCCCTGGTCTTTACGGCAGAATTGATAATCAGGGTATCTGCATGATTGGAAAATGAAGAAAGTAATAATCCTTAATCCAGTTTTTAATGATTGGAAATCTGTTAATAAACTTTATGCTGAGATTAGCAGACAAATTTCATCATTGAAGCAATTTGAATTTTCTTTAATCTTAGTCAATGATGCTTCAACAGAAACTGCGTATACACTTCATAAACCACATAATATAAAATCTCTTACAATTCTTAATATGAGAGAAAACCGAAGCCATCAAAGATGTATTGCGGCAGGTTTAAAATATATTATGCAAAATATAAATTTTGATTATGTGGTCGTAATGGATGCTGATGGTGAGGATCGACCAGAGGAAGTAGTAATGCTTTTAGATAAAATGGGTGCAAATAGTCAATTCCCTGTTGTCGCTAAACGTGTCAAAAGATCTGAAGGATTAATTTTTAGAATACTTTATCAAATACATAAAATTATAACTTATATTTTTACTGGTAAAATTATGAATTTTGGAAACTTTGTTTGTTTGACAAAAGATAATGTATCTAAAATAATTAATGAAAAATCCTTGTGGAATAATTTTTCTGGAACAATTAGAAATAAATTTAAAAAATTAGAAAGCATTAATTGTATCAGAGGGAATAGATATTTTGGGCCTAGTAAAATGTCATTTTTAAAATTATTTATTCACTCAATGTCAATTATCTCTGTTTTCAATAAGGTAGTTTATCTTAGATCAATACTGTATCTCGCCACAGCCTTTTTATTAGAACTATTTTTTAGTTTAAATATTTTTAAATCTTTTTTGATATTATTATTGTTCTTTAATTTGATTATCTTTTTTTCATCTCAAAGATCTAACGCTGAAGGACTCAATACTGCTCTTGATAATATTCGGGATGCAAAAAGCGATATACACTAGTTGGTTGTATTATGAGTCTAATAGTGAATCAAAAGTGAATCAAAACGTGAACATCGAATACCGAATGAGGTATCTCTGTGGATAAATATTACAATATTTGGTTCACACTAGCGATTTACTTGTAACTTAAAAACATATTAAATCTGCTCAATGATCATTGAGTATTACTATAGCGTTGCCTCACCATTTGCTTACCTCGGTTCTAAAAGATTTCAAGATCTTGTAAAAAAGTACAAAGTTGAAGTTCTAGAGAAACCCTGTGACTTGGTGGGTGGCATTTTTCCTAAAACTGGTGGTTTGCCAGTTCCACAAAGAAGTCCAGAAAGACAAAAATATCGATTAGATGAATTAAAACGTTGGAGTGAGTTTCTGAATATTAAACTTAACTTAAAACCAAAATTTTTTCCCCCAACAAATCCTCATCTGCCTAATTATTTTGTCATTGCATCAATCAAATTAGGTAAAAAACTGATTTTAGGACACGAGTTATTAAAAAATCTTTGGTCAGATGAAAAAGATATATCTGACATTAAAGTAATTGAGCAGGCATGTGAGAAGGTAGGTTTAAGTTTTAAAGATTTAAGTCAGGTTACTCTTTCAAAGGAGAATGAAATTGAGTACAAAAAAAATACTGAAGAAGCTATAGCCAACGGAGTTTTTGGAGCTCCTACATATATATTTGATAAAGAGTTATTCTGGGGGCAAGACAGAATAGATTTTTTAGAATTAGCTATACAAAAAAAAGTCTAATGAATCTTCTCAAAAGGTATTTACTTTTTTTTAAAGAACAAGAAGCTATTGGTGAACCATTTCACGATAAGGTTGGACAATTAAATAATTTTTATTTACCAATAGCTGATTATATAAATAAGAATGTCCTTAAAAAAAAAAGAACTTTTGTCATTGGTTTAGCAGGTGGTCAAGGATCCGGCAAAAGCACCATAAGTCAAATTTTAAAATTAATTTTACAATACAAATACAAACTTTCGACTGTAATTTTTTCAATTGATGATCTTTATAAAACCAGGAAAGAAAGGATTGTTATGTCTAAAAAAATTCATCCTTTATTTCAAACGCGTGGCGTTCCAGGAACTCACGATATAAATTTAGCTACAAATATATTTAAGATTATTAAAAGAAAAAAATTTAAAAGTTTTCATATCCCCACCTTTGATAAATCAAAGGATGATAGAAATAAAAAAAAGAAGTGGCAATTTGTAAAGCAGTGCCCAAATGTTATATTTTTTGAAGGCTGGTGCATAGGTGCTAGGCCACAAAATCAAAAAAAATTGTTAAAACCTATTAATAATTTAGAAAAGTTTGAAGATAGGGATTGTATGTGGAGGCAAAAAGTAAATCTTGAGTTAAAAAATAAATATATTAATGTCTTCAAAAAATTAGACAAATTTATATTTTTAAAAGTACCTTCATTTAAACATGTTTTAAAATGGAGAATGCTTCAAGAACAAAAACTTAAATATAAAAAAAGTGGTTCAAGAATAATGAGCAATAAAGAAATTAAAAGGTTTGTAATGTTTTATGAAAGAATAACCAAACAAATGCTTGCGGACCGTTTTAAATATGCAGATGTTATAATTGATTTAGACAATAAACACAAATTAAGTAAAATTAAATTTTTATGATTAAATTTCTTAAAATATCTTTAATAATTTTATTTTCATTTAACTTTTTAAATGCTGCAGAATTAGATAATTATTTAAAAAGTGCTTATGAAGGAAACTCTAAATTAAATGCAGAAAGACAAAATTTTTCTGCCATCAACGAAAATAAAAATATATCAAGAAGCAAGTTTCTTCCAAATTTAACTATTTCAGGGGATATTTCAGATCAAAATTCTACAAATAGAACAAATTCAAGCGGAAGTTCTTTATCAGATACCAATCTTCAATCAGAAACAAGATCTTATGAAATTACCCAAAAAATATTTGATGGTTTTCAAGGTATTAATAATTATAAAAAATCTGAATTAGAAGTTGAACAAGCAA
>JAYPCI010000003.1:2216-24737 GCA_038124645.1 Candidatus Pelagibacteraceae bacterium | reverse complement strand
GGTTTTCAAGGTATTAATAATTATAAAAAATCTGAATTAGAAGTTGAACAAGCAAAAATTAAACTTAAAAGTACAGAGCAATCAGTGATGTTAGACGCGCTCAATGCATATTATGATTTATATTATAAGGGAGAAAGCCTTAAATTTTATAAAGAAAACAATGACCTTTTTGAAAGACAAGTTGAGACCGATAGAGCACGTTTGCAAAGAGGCGAAATAAGTCTTACTGATTTAGCCCAATCAGAATCCTCATTAGCTGGTGCTTATGCTAATTTAATAAGATCGGAAACAGAATATGTAGCTAGTAAGGAAAATTTTATAAGGGTGATTGGTACTGAAGTTCCTGAAATTGTTTCTTTTGTTGATTTCAAACTTAACTTACCTAATAATTTAGTAACTGCTTTACAAGAGTCTGAAAAAAATAACCCTGGATTATTAATCTCTCAAATTGATTATTTAATATCAGAAAAAGATTTAAATATAGAGAGAGCGGGTCTTTCTCCATCAGCTACTTTGTCATTTAAATCTTCAGAGTCCTCAGGTACAAGTTCTACTGTTGATGATCAAGATCAAGAGACAGTGAAAGCGACCGTTACATGGCCTATTTTTAAAGGTGGAGAAAATCTCTCAACTATAAAAAAAGCAAAATATAAAGTCGCTCAGTACAAATTACTTTACGAGGATAATCTTAAAAAAAATAAGACTGATACTTCAAATTCATGGTCTAAATTTCAATCATTTCAGAGTGTTTTAAAGTCTACTGAAGCCCAGGTAAAAGCCGCTGAAATTGCTAATGAGGGAATTACTTTAGAATACGAGACAGGCAAAAAAAGGACCACGTTAGAGGTAATTCAATCCAGAACACTTTTATTAAATGCTAAAATTAATCTTGCTAAAGCTCAAAAAGACTACATGATTTCAAAATTTGAACTTATGGCTATTATCGGTAGGCTTACTTTCGATAATCTAACAGCAAGCTAATACCCTCATTTTGCTCATAAAATATTAATACTTGCTAAAAAGAACAAAATGTGTACATTTATATTAACGATTCGATTAAAAAAAAGAGGTAAAATATGAATAAAAATAATTTAAAAGTTGTTAAGTCAGATAACAAAAAAGAGCAGGAAAATAAGGCAAAACAAAAGTCTTTAGATGCTGCAATTAGTCAAATAGACCAAAACTTTGGAAAAGGCTCAATTATGAGATTGGGTCAACAGAAAGCGATAGATATAGAAGCTATTTCTACTGGTTCTTTAAGTCTTGATCTAGCATTAGGCATTGGCGGTCTACCAAAAGGTAGAATAATTGAAATTTATGGTCCAGAATCTTCAGGAAAAACAACATTGGCGTTACAAGTAGTTGCTGAAGCTCAAAAAGCAGGCGGCATTTGTGCTTTCGTTGACGCTGAACATGCAATGGATCCAAGTTATGCCAAAAAATTAGGTGTAAAAACAGATGAATTACTAATTTCACAACCAGATACAGGTGAGCAAGCTCTAGAAATTGCAGATACCCTAATTAAATCAGGTTCAGTTTCAGTGTTAGTTATAGACTCTGTTGCTGCTTTAACACCAAAAGCTGAGTTAGAAGGTGAAATGGGCGACACTCACGTTGGTCTTCAATCCAGATTAATGAGTCAGGCGCTGAGAAAATTAACGGGATCTATAGCAAAAGCAAACACTATGGTGATTTTTATAAATCAAATAAGAATGAAAATTGGTGTGATGTTTGGAAACCCTGAGACTACATCTGGTGGAAACGCTTTAAAATTTTACTCATCTGTAAGAATGGATATTAGAAGAGTAGGAGCAATTAAAGATAAAGATGAAATAATTGGAAATACAACTAGGGTTAAAGTAGTTAAAAACAAAGTTGCACCTCCTTTTAAAGTAGTTGAATTTGATCTAATGTATGGCAAAGGTATCAGCAAATCAGGTGAACTTATTGATTTAGGTGCTAAAGCTGAAATTTTAGAGAAATCTGGTGCTTGGTATGCTTACAAAGGTGAGAAAATTGGACAAGGCAGAGAGAATGCCAAATCTTATTTAGAGCAAAATACTCAAGTTGCTGATGAAATAGAAAAAGCCATCAGAGATAAAGCAGGATTAATTTCTAAAAAAATAGAAGGAAATCCATCTCCAAAAGAAAAAATTAGCGATAAAGAAGAATAAATTCCATCGAATACTCTCAAACACGGAAGTTTTAACAAACTTCCGTGTTTTTATTTTATTTTCAATTATAGACAATAAAAAAATATAACTGTATTTTAATCAATATGGCTAAATTTCTACTTACAGATGTAAGAAAAAAATACTTAGATTATTTTAAAAAAAATAATCATGAAGAAGTGCATTCAAGCAATTTAGTTCCAAATAACGATCCAACTTTAATGTTTACCAATTCTGGGATGGTACAATTTAAAAATGTTTTTACAGGCTTAGAAAAAAGATCTTATAAAACTGCAACTACTGCACAAAAATGTGTTCGAGCAGGCGGTAAACATAATGATTTAGATAATGTTGGTTATACTCCTCGCCACCACACATTTTTTGAGATGTTAGGTAATTTTTCCTTTGGTGATTATTTTAAAGAACAAGCTATTAATTATGCCTGGCAATTATTAACAAAAGAATTTTCTCTACCCAAAGAAAAATTAACAGCGACTGTTTTTTCAGAAGATGAAGAGTCTTTTAAATTATGGAAAAAAATAGCAGGACTTCCTGAAAGTAGAATAATTAAAATTTCAACCACTGATAATTTCTGGTCAATGGGTGATACAGGTCCATGTGGTCCATGTTCAGAAATTTTTTATGATCATGGGGACAAACTTCAAGGGGGGCCTCCAGGGTCAAAAGATCAAGATGGAGATCGTTTTATTGAGATTTGGAATTTAGTATTTATGCAATTTGAACAAATAGATAAAAATAAAAGAATAAATCTACCCAAGCCTTCGGTCGATACAGGAATGGGTCTTGAAAGAATGACTGCTGTCTTACAAGGAACTCATGACAACTACGAAATAGATCATTTTCAAAAAATAATGCAAGCATCAGCTGATATAACAAAAACAAAAGTAAACTCAAATACAATAGCAAGTCATCGTGTAATAGCTGATCATTTAAGAGCCGCAAGTTTTTTAATTGCTGAGGGCGTTTTACCTTCAAATGAAGGAAGAGGTTATGTGCTAAGAAGGATCATGAGAAGGGGTATGCGTCACGCACATACGCTTGGTTGTAAAGATCCTGTATTTTTTAGACTATTTAATAGTCTTTTATCAGAAATGGACTCTAGTTATCCAGAATTAGGACGAGCTAAAGATTTAATAATAGAGACTTTAAAAAATGAAGAGGAAAAATTTTCATCTTTACTCGTAAGAGGTATTAAAATTTTAGAAGAAAATATCTTAAAAGTTAAAAATAAAACTTTACCGGGTGAGGTTGCTTTTAAATTATATGATACTTATGGTTTTCCACTTGATCTTACTGCTGATATTTTAAAAAACAAAAAATTAAAAGTTGATATTGAAGAATTTAATAAACACATGGAACAAAGTAAAAATCTTGCTAGAGCTAATTGGAAAGGCTCAGGCGATAAATCTTTGGATAAAAAATGGTTTAAGGTTAGAGAAGATCTAAATCCTACAGAATTTTTAGGTTATGAATTTGAAAAAGCGCAGGGAGTAGTTTTAAAATTATCTGTAAATGATGAATTTAAAGATACAGCTAAAGCAGGAGATAAAATTGCAGTTATTACCAATCAAACACCTTTTTATGCAGAATCGGGAGGGCAAGTAGGTGATCAAGGTAAAATTTTTAATGATAATTGCGAAATAGTTATAAATGATACTCAAAAAAAGTTTGGCGATTTATTTTTACACATCGGAGAAGTTAAATCAGGTACAATTAAAACTGGTCAATCCGTATCTTTGGAAATTAATAAAGAAAAAAGAGATAATTCAAAAGCATATCATTCAGCGACACATTTATTGCATGAGTCTTTAAGGCGAACTCTCGGTAAGCATGTAGCGCAAAAAGGATCACTGGTAACACCTGAAAGACTTAGATTTGATTTTAGTCATAATAAACCTATAGAAAAAGATGACTTAATCAAAATTGATAAAATGGTTAATAATTATGTTCAAAGTTCTTCAGAAGTACAAACACGAATTATGACTCCTAAAGAAGCTACAGATCTAGGTGCACTTGCTTTGTTTGGGGAAAAATATGGCGAGGAAGTGAGAGTGGTTTTTATGGGTAAAGAAAATAATAATTTCTTTTCGATAGAGTTGTGTGGAGGAACTCATGTCAAAAATACTAAGGACATAGGTAAATTTAAAGTTATAAGTCAATCTTCAATCGCTTCAGGGATTAGAAGAGTAGAAGCTTTAAGAGGGAAGCAATTAGAAATATACGAACAAAATATTCAACAAATTAATCAAACAAAATCTGAAGAGGAAGACAAATTAATTGAAACATTAAAAAAAGAACTAATAAATTTAAATATTAGTCTTCCCCCAAACATAAGCAATCTTGAAAAACCTGATCAAATAAAGGAGCTTAATAAAAAATTAGAGTCTGAAAAAATTAAAAAGATATTATCAGATAAGAATAAAAATATTATTAATGACAAAAAAATTAACAATTTTATTTTCAGATATCAGTTTCTTGAGGGTCTTCCATCAAAAGAACTAAGAAAGTTAGTTGATCAAGGAAAAAAAGAAATAAAAGAAGGTGTAGTATTAGCTATCAGTGTCTCTGATGATAAAATAGGATTAGCAGTAGGCGTTACTAATAAATTAATAGAAAAATATGATGCTGTTAAATTAGTAAAACAAGCTGCGCAAGTTCTAGGAGGTTCAGGCGGCGGTGGAAGAAAAGATTTTGCCCAAGCAGGAGGGGTGAAGAAGGCTGATATTTCTAAAGTTAGAGAGATTATAGAGTCTAGTTTAATTTAATTTTTTTTTTAAATTGGAATTAATAGCTTCTAGAAATTGGTTCGTTGTTAAATATTTAGAATTTTTATCTATTAAAATTGCTAAATCTTTCGTCATAGATCCACTTTCAACTGTTTCAACGCAAACTTTTTCTAATGTATTAGCAAAATCAATCAGCTCTTTATTTGAATCTAATTTACCTCTATGTGCCAGTCCTCTTGTCCAAGCAAAAATTGATGCTATAGGATTCGTGGATGTTTCTTTGCCTTGTTGATGTTGTCTATAATGTCTAGTCACGGTTCCATGTGCCGCTTCAGACTCAACAGTTTTACCATCCGGTGTCATTAAAACACTAGTCATCAAACCCAAAGAACCAAATCCTTGAGCAACCGTGTCTGATTGCACATCACCATCGTAATTTTTACAGGCCCATATATATGCACCATTCCATTTCATGGCACATGCAACCATATCGTCAATCAATCGGTGTTCGTAAGTAATTTTATTTTTCTCAAACTCAGCTTTAAATTCTTTTTCAAACACTTCTTGAAATAAATCTTTAAATCTACCATCATAAACTTTTAAAATTGTATTCTTTGTTGACATATAGACAGGCCATTTTCTATTCAGGCCATAGTTCATGCAGGCACGGGCAAAATCTTTAATTGAGTTGTCCAAATTATACATTGCTAATGAGATACCTGAACTTGGAAAATCAAAAACTTCCTCTTCTATTTTGTCTTTACCATCTTCAGAAGTCCAACTTATTTTTAATTTACCTTTACCAGGAACTTTAAAATCAGTGGCTCGATATTGATCACCAAAAGCATGTCTTCCAATTACAATTGGCTGCGTCCACCCAGGAACAAGTTTAGGAATATTTTTGCAAATAATCGGTTCCCTAAATACTGTGCCTCCTAAAATATTTCTTATTGTTCCATTTGGAGACTTCCACATTTTTTGAAGACTAAACTCTTTAACTCTAGCTTCGTCAGGAGTAATAGTTGCGCACTTAACACCTACGCCATGTTTTTTTATAGCATTGGCAGCATCAACAGTGATTTGGTCAGAAGTTTTGTCACGGCTTTCCATACCTAGGTCGTAATACTTCAATTCGATGTCTAAATAAGGTTTGATTAATTTATCTTTGATAAAAGACCAGATAATTCTAGTCATTTCATCACCGTCTAATTCTACTACAGGGTTTTTAACTTTAATTTTCGCCATAAATTAGAAATTGATTTTAAGCGCTTTTTATACATATTACGTTAAAATAGTAAATTAAAATGTTTGATACAATTTTTCCAAAAATTCATAAAGAGGGATATAAATTCCTTGCTATCGGGATAATTCTTTCTTTGATCTTGATAAATTTTAATAATTTTTTAGGGCTGTTAGCAATTTTGCTAACTATTTGGGTATATTTTTTCTTTAGAGATCCAGAAAGAATATCAATCGGGAATGATAACTTTTTGGTCAGTCCAGCAGATGGCGTTGTCTCAGAAATAAATGAGATTCAAGGACCCAGTGAACTTGGACTTGAAAATAAAAAATTTACTAGAGTAAGTATTTTTATGAATGTTTTTAACTGTCACGTAAACCGTATTCCTACGTCAGGTCAAATTGAAAAATTGTTTTATAAACCAGGAAAATTTTTGAATGCAACCTTAAATAAAGCAAGCGAGGAAAATGAAAGGCATTACTATCAATTAAAAGATAAAACTAACAAAACAATAATTATTGTGCAAATTGCTGGATTGATAGCTAGAAGAATAGTTTGTGAAGTTCAAGAGGGACAAAATTTGTCTCAAGGTGATAGAATAGGTATGATCAGATTTGGTAGTAGAGTGGATGTTATATTTGAAAGTTCTAAACAGATATTTGTAAAATTAGGTCAAAATGTAATTGCCGGCGAAAGTCTAATAGCAGAATTATAATATGGAGCAGAATAAACAACAGATCAAATTAGTATCTGCAAAAAAAACTAGATATATGCTTCCAAATATAATTACTTTGATTGGCGTTTCACTAGGGATCACCTCTATCAAGTATTCTTTAGACGGAAATTTTACAATGGCTGTAATATTTATTTTAATCGCCTCATTGTTAGATGCTCTAGATGGTCGTGTAGCAAGATTAATTAAAGGCACATCTGATTTTGGTAAAGAATTAGATTCTCTAACAGACTTTGTGAGTTTTGGTATTGCTCCAGCATTTATTATTTATTTTTGGGAACTTAATAGTTACGGTAAAATTGGATGGGCTATAGTATTAATTTTTTCAATTTGTTGCGTTTTAAGACTGGCGAGATTTAATTTAACTTCAGCACAAAACAATGAGGAATGGAAATTAAATTATTTTGAGGGGATACCATCACCAGCTGGTGCAATTTTGATATTATTACCTCTTATTTATGAAATGTCAGATTTTAATACAGGATTAAATTTAAGATTTATTTCTCCAATACTAACATTAATCGTTGCAATAATGTTGATTAGCAAACTTCCAACTTTTTCTTTTAAAAAAATTAGTTTTAAATCTAGTCACACTCCTTTTATTTTTTTAATAATAGGATTAGCATTAATCGGTTTAATTTTTTATACATTTGAAGCCCTTCTTGTTTTTGGCATACTATATATTTTACATATTCCTATAAGTTTAATTACATATATAAGAAAAAATAATTTACAAAAAAAGTTTGATGATGAAGAACATGAAAATATTCTTTAAATGGTTAATAAAAAGTCAAAATCATGGATAATCAAAAAACATCGAGATCCTTTTTTTAAACAGGCAAAAGTTACAGGATATAGATCAAGAGCTGTATATAAATTATTAGAAATTCACAATAGGTTTAAGATATTAAAACCAAATTCAAATTTTGTTGATCTCGGAGCATCTCCTGGTGGTTGGTCACAATTAGCATCTGAAAAGATTAGAAATGGAAAAATCCTTGCAGTTGACATTAAAGATATCCAACCAATAAAAAATGTAAAATTTATCAAGAAAGATTTTAATTTGGCAGAAACCCAGGAAGAGATAGCAAGATTTTTTGATAATAAATTAGATATAATCGTATCTGATATGGCTGCAGATACTACAGGAAATAAAGATTTAGATTGTATCAGGACCAATGGGCTAACCTTAGATGTTCTTTCTTTTGGTAAAAAGTATCTAAAGCCAGGTGGGCATTTAGTAGCTAAACTATTCATGGGAACAGATTTTGATTTGGTGCAACAAAATGCCAAGAAAAACTTTAAAAAAATACATTTTTTTAACCCTGAAGCTAGCAAAAGGGAATCTAAAGAGACATACATTGTTTGTTTGAAGTGAAGACTTTATAAATTAGTAGAATAATATATAAATGTATATGGATTCTATTAAAGAAGCTTTAACTTATGATGATGTACTTCTAATTCCAAAGTATTCGTCTGTTCTTCCATCTTCAACACAATTAAGCACTGAATTAAGTAAAAATTTAAGGTTAAGAATTCCATTTATTTCATCAGCTATGGATACTGTGACAGAGTCAAAAATGGCAATCGCAATAGCAAAGGAAGGAGGTTTGGGTATTATACATAGAAATCTTTCTCTAAAAAAACACTCTAATGAAGTAAAAAAAGTAAAAAATAAAAAATTAATTGTTGGAGCAGCTATTGGTACAACGAAACAAGATTTATTGAGATCGCGAATGCTTTTTGACTCGGGTGCAGATCTTATAGTGATTGATACCGCACATGGATTTAGTCAAAGAGTTATTGCTACTCTACGAGAATTAAAAAAAATAAATATGAAAATTCCAATTTGTGTAGGCAATATAGCAACCGGTGAGGCAGCAGTAAGACTTTATAACGAAGGCGCTGACATACTAAAAATAGGAATAGGTCCTGGATCAATATGTACTACTAGAATAGTGTCTGGAGTTGGTTTTCCGCAGTTAAGTGCAATAATTAATATCAAGAAAAGTTTAAAAAAAAGAAAAATTAAACTGATCGCCGATGGCGGAGTAAAATTCTCAGGTGATATTGCTAAGGGTTTAGCAGCTGGAGCGGATGCCATTATGATGGGATCTATATTCTCAGGCACTGATGAAGCACCTGGAAAAAAATTTAAGTTAAAAGGTAAATTATATAAATCATACAGAGGTATGGGTTCAGCGGGGGCAATGATGGCTGGTTCATTTGATAGATATTTTCAAAAAGATGAAAAAGATATAAAAAAATTTGTTCCAGAAGGAGTTGAAGCCAGAGTGCCTTATAAAGGTTCAATAAAAAATATTATATATCAGTTAGTAGGAGGATTAAGATCATCCATGGGATATATAGGTGCCAAAAATATTAATGAGCTTAAGAAAAAAGGTGAATTTATTAAAATAACTAAAGCAGGATTTTATGAAAGTATGGTACATAGTGTAGAGAAAATATGAAGCAAACCAATCTAAATTTATTACTATTTATAATTGTATTATGTTTATCATTTAACAATTTATATGCAGAAAAAAATTTTTTTGATGAGGGTGTTAAGCTTTTTGATTCAAAAAAATTTGATCAATCAAAAATAAAATTTGAACAAGATATTGTTTTTAACCCTAAAAATGAAAAATCATATTTGTATTTAGCTAAAATATTTAAAGAGCAAGGGGAAGATAATTTAGAGGAAAATAATTTAAAAACAGTTATCTTATTAAATCCTAAAAATGAAGAGGCGCTTTATTTTTTAGCAGAACTAGATATAAAAAAATCTAATTTTTCATTAGCCAAAGAGCACTTATCTACACTTAAGAGAGTGTGTCAAAACTTTTGTAAACAGCACGAGTCACTTCTAAAAGAACTATCAACTATTTCAAAATAATTTGATGCAAAGCCTTATCAATAAGGAAAAAATTATTATTGTAGATTTTGGCTCTCAGGTTACAAAGTTAATTGCCCGAAGAATAAGAGAAAGCAATGTATATTCTGAAATTCTTAGTTTTAAGGAATTCAATAAAATAAAAGAATTCACAAATATAAAAGGTATAATTTTATCAGGTGGGCCATCTTCAGTAACTTCTAGAAAATTTCCAAATATTTCTACAGACGTTTTTAAAAATAACATTCCGGTTTTAGGGATTTGCTATGGATTGCAAATAATTGCAAAAATTTTTGGGGGCATAATCAAAAAACAAACTAATTTAAGAGAGTTTGGCAAAGCTATTCTAAAAAAGAAAATGAATTCAGAAATTTTGTCCTCTATAAATTTAAACACACAAAATATAGTTTGGATGAGTCACCAAGATAAAGTCATTAAAAAACCCAAAAATTTTAAAACAATAGCATCAACTGAAAACTCAAAAAATACTATTATTGAACATAAAAATAAAAAAATATTTGGGGTTCAGTTTCATCCTGAGGTTACTCATACAGCAATTGGAAAGAAGATTTTAGAAAATTTTATCTTTAGTATATGTTTGTGTAAAAGAAATTGGAAATTAGAAATTGAGTCCAAAAAATTAATCAGACAAATTAAAATTACCACTACAAATCAAAAAGTGATATGTGCTTTATCTGGTGGTGTTGATAGTGCTGTGACAGCTGTTTTAATTCAAAAAGCTATAGGAAAAAACCTAACATGTATTATGGTAGATACGGGTTTTTTGCGAAAAAATGAGTTTAGTAAAGTTTATAGTATTTTAAAGAAAAAACATAAATTAAATATCAAAAAGATAAACGCACAAAGAATTTTTTTAAATGCACTCAAAAATATAAAAGATCCTGAGAGAAAAAGAAAAATAATTGGAAAAATTTTTATTAGATTATTTGAAAAATTTGCAAAGCAAAACTCAAATGCAAAATTTTTAGCTCAGGGTACACTTTATCCTGATATGATAGAAAGCAAGTCTACGTACGGAAGCTCTTCTACAATTAAATCGCACCATAATGTTGGTGGTATACCAAAAAAGATGAGTTTAAATTTACTTGAACCTTTATCAAGTTTTTTTAAAGATGAAGTTAGAAAACTTGGCAAACAATTAAAATTAGATAAATTTATTTTAAATAGGCATCCTTTTCCTGGACCTGGCTTAGCAATAAGGATTCCAGGAAATATTACTTTAAAAAAAATTCATATTCTTCAAGAAGCTGATGATATTTTTATTAATAGTTTAAAGAAAAAAGGTTTGTATCATAAGATATGGCAAGCTTATTGTGCATTATTACCGGTTAAATCCGTCGGCGTCATGGGCGATAGTAGGACTTATGAGAATATTTGTTTACTTAGAGCTGTTACTTCTGAAGATGGTATGACAGCTAGTTTTTATCAATTTGAAAATTCATATCTTGAAGAAATCTCAAATGAGATTATTAACAGTGTTCCAGGCATTAATAGAGTAGTATATGATATTACTTCAAAACCACCTGGTACAATAGAATTAGAATAAATTAATGAAGATTAGAAAATTGCAACAACTTAAACAGAAACGAAAAATAGTTTGCTTAACTGCATATACTAAATCGATGGCGCAAAATGTAGATCAATTTTGTGATTTAATTTTAGTAGGTGACTCAATGGGAACTGCATTATATGGAATGAAAAATACCCATTCAGTTAATATGTCCATGATTATAAATCATGCCAAAAGTGTAAGACTGGGAACTTCAAAGTCGGCACTTGTTGTTGATATGCCATTCAAAACATATGGAAATGCTAAGCAAGCTTTAAAAAACGCAAAGTTAATTATGAAACAAACAAAGTGTGATGCTGTAAAACTAGAAAGTAATGGGAAAAACTATTCAATTATTAAAAATCTAGTTAAGAATAAAATTCCGGTAATGGGGCATATAGGTTATACACCACAAAATAAAAAAAAATTTAAACCAGAAGGAATTACAACCAGAGAGCAATTGAAATTATTAAATGAGTCAAAAAAAATTGAACAAGCTGGTGCTTTTTCTATTGTATTAGAATGCGTTTCAACCAAAACTGCCAAACAAATTACAGAGGAATTAAAAATACCAACTATAGGTATAGGTTCTTCCAAATATTGTGACGGACAAGTTTTAGTAACTGAAGATCTTTTGGGGCTTAGTGGATTTAAACCAAAATTCGTGAAAAAATATAATAATTTAAATCAAAGGATAAAAAAAAATATCAAAAAATTTTCAGAAGATGTTATAAAAAAACGTTTTCCTAATAAAAAACATGAATTTTAAAAATTATGAGTGATGCAGAAAATATAAGTTTATTAGATAAAACTATGAATTTTTTTGTTAATAATAAAAAAAAAATTATAGCAGCTATCTTAATAATAATACTCTCGGTATTCTCAAAGTTAACTTTTGATTATTTTAGTGAAAAAAAACAACTTGCTATTTCAAATCAATTCAACAATGCTAAAATATTGTTATCTCAAAATAAAAATGATGAAGCATTAAATCTATTTAGAAGTATTATTTTATCAAAAAATAAATTTTATTCTTCTTTATCTTTAAATTATGTTATTTCTAATAATTTAATAGAAAATCAAAAAACTGTTATTGAATTATTTGATACCGCTTTAACCTCAAAAAGTCTTGATCAGGAAGAAAAAAATCTAATCATGTACAAAAAAGGTATTTATTTATTTTCTCAAAAACAAAATGAGATTGCTTTACAAGTTATGAACACAATTATAAATGACAATACAATTTGGAAAAAGTTAGCTGCACAAACTGTCTCAAATTATTATTCAATTTTAGGTGAAGAACATAAGGCAGAAGAATATAATAATATTATAAAATCTGAATGATAAAACTGAAAGTATATTTAACAATTCTAGTCTCAGTTTTAATTTTATCACAATGTTCTTTTGATACCAAAACCAAAATTTGGAAAAATGCTGCAAATGATAATCAATTTTCAATCTCTAATGATAGAGTAAAACAACTAATTGATTTAAATCCTTCGGATGACAATTTTGATCAAAAGATTGAATTTAAAGATCAAATTCAAATTAATAATTTAGAATCTCAAAAAAATATTAAATGGATAAATCAATATTTGAATTCATCTAATCATATACCGAATTTGTTCTACAATTCTGGTCAAACTATTTTATCTAAAAGTAAAAAATTAAGTAGTTTAAGTAAGACAGAAATGTTGAGATTAAACTATAAAATACCATTTTTATTGCTGAATGATGATAAATTGGTTTCTTATGATAACAAAGGGACCATTTTTATTTATTCTCTAAATGAAAAGAAAAAAATATTTAAATATAATTTTTATCATAAATCTTATAAAAAATATTTTAAGATTTTAAACTTTACTATTTCAGAAGATAATATTTTAGTTGTAACAGATAATTTAGGATTTGTTTATGCTATCGATTTAAATAAATATCAGATTATATGGGCAAAAAATATTGGCATACCATTAAGATCAAATGTTTTAATTGAAAAATCTCAGATTTTCTTCTCAGACGAAAATAATAACTTATATTCAATAAGTGCTATTAATGGTGAAAACAATTGGAAACTTGCCACTACTTCATCATCACTATCCTCTGAATTTAAAAATAGCCTTACAATTAATTCAGATACAAATACTCTTTTCTTTTTAACTACTAGTGGAGAATTCTATGCATTGAATTATGAAATTAAACAAATAAAATGGGTTATAAACTTTAAAAATCCTAGCAATAAATTAGATATTTTTTACTCTACTGATCCCGTAGTATTTAAAAATCAATTATTTTTGAGCAAAGATAATAATTTTATTAGCGTTGAAAATGATACAGGAAGAGTTTTATGGTCTAAAAACATTAAAGCAAAAATAGTTCCAAAATTTACTAATCAAACTGTAAATATTTATACCGACTCAGGCAATCTTGTTTCGTTGGATTATAATAATGGCAACGTAATATGGTCAAAAAAAATATTTGATGACATTAATGATGAATTTAATATTACCCAAAAAAAAGTAGGTGAGATTAATGATATTTTAATCTTAAATGGTTCAATAATTATGTTTTCAAATAATGGCTACATGATTGAATACGGTACTAAAGGAAATATTAAAAAATTGAGTAAAATAGTAAAAAATATTTTTTCTAATATTATTGTTGTAGATGGAAATTTGTTTTTTTTGGATAAAAATATTAGGTTAATTAAACTTAGTTAGTTGATTTCGCACTTAATTCAGACAATTTTATCAGTTTATTTTCTAAATTATCTTTTGGTTCTATAGGGTAATCACCGGTAAAATAATGATCAGATAGTTGGGGACTTGCCTTATCTCTTTTTGCATACCCTAATCCTCTGTATAAACCTTCCAAACTAAGAAATTTAAGAGAAGTTGCTCCAAGCATGTCACATATCTCTTGAGTTGTTTTATTATTTGCTAACAACTCCTCTTTTGTAGGCATATCAATACCATAAAAATCAGGAAATCTTATCTCAGGACATGATATTCTAACATGTATCTCTTTTACTTCAGCATCAAATAACATTTTGATAATTTTTGAGCATGTTGTCCCTCTGACTATTGAGTCATCTATCAGTATGACCACTTTATTTCTTAATTGAGATTTAGTGGGATTTAATTTTAATTTTACTCCAAAGTCTCTTATGTGTTGAGTGGGCTCAATAAAAGTTCTGCCAACATAGTGATTTCTTATTAAACCTAATTCAAATTTTTTATTTGTTTCTTGACTATAACCAATTGCGGCAGGAACACCTGAGTCAGGTACAGGAACGATAATTGCATTTTTATCTAGTATATCTGACTCTTTTGCTAATTCTGAACCTAATTGTTTTCGAAATTCATACGCTGTTTTTCCTTTAATAATACTATCTGGTCTAGAAAAATATATATATTCAAAAACGCATGGTCTCTCAGGTTTATGCGGAAAAGGTTTAATTGATTTAAGACTGTCATTTTCAATTATTACCATCTCACCATTTTCTACTTCTCTAACAAATTTTGCCCCAACAATATCCAGCGCACAAGTCTCTGAACATAAAATATAGGAATTCTTTAACTTACCTATTACTAAAGGTCTAATTCCTAAACTATCTCTTATGCCAATTAATTTAGAATTTGTCATAACTAAAAGCGAGTAGGCACCTTCTATTTGATTTAATGAGTCAATGATTTTATCAACGATATTTATTTTTTGTGATTTTGCAATCAATTGAACAATAGTTTCGGTATCAGACGTAGAAGAAAAAATAGAACCATTTTTAACAAGTTTTTTTCTCAGTTCCCTTGCATTAGTTAGATTTCCATTGTGACAAATACTTACCGCTCCACCATACAAATCTGCAAAAAATGGTTGAATATTTTTTAAAGTACCTCCACCCGATGTAGAATAACGATTATGCCCAATTGCTGAAAAGCCAGGTAATCTATTTAATGTTTCTTTCTTAGTAAAAGCATCACCCACAAGACCAAATCTTTTTTCAGAATGAAAGTCTTTTCCATCAAAAGAAACAATTCCACAGCCTTCCTGACCTCTATGTTGTAAAGCATGAAGACCCAAAGCCACAATAGTTGAAGCATTACCATGGTTTGAAATACCAAAAACACCACATTTTTCTTTAAGCATAATATTTATAAGTTTTGCACATTATCTTTAGTATCAATTAAATCCTCTCTAGTAGGAAACTCTTTGATTAATAACATACTTCCTTTTTCAACAAAATTGTAAGCAATTGAATTATCAACATCATATTTCCAATTATTAAAAGGATACACCCAATTAATTATTGAAAATAAACAAACTGAAACTACATATCCTTTAAAAATACCAAAAAATAAACCAAAAGTTTTATCTAAAGAACCCATACCTGTCCATTTGATTGATCGACTTAGTGTTTTCCCACTTAGAATAATTATAAATAAAAATAAAACATATAAAATTATTCCTAAACCGATTTGATTTAAAAAAGGGGAGTCAACATAATCTGACACCCATGGCTGAAGCTGCGGTAAAAAAATTATTGTTAAAATTAGTGCAAACACCCACTTCAAAAAAGACAACAAGCTCAAAACAAATCCTTTAGATAAGCTTTGAAATGTGTTGTATAAAATTAAAAACAAAAAAACTCCATCGAACCAACCAAAACTTTTTAGATTTTCAAAAAATATTTCAAACATTATTGCTAATTATTTTTTAAGGGCTTAAATAAAATTAGCAAACTAGGGAGTAAAGTTAATACCAATAACATTGCTAAAAACATTGCAAGTCCAGTAAATAATCCAAAATAAATTGTTGGAATAAATTTAGACAAAATTAATATAGAAAAACCAAAAATTATTGTGATAGAGGTATTTAAAATTGCTACACCTACAGACTGGTGGCATTTATTTATACATCTTTCATAATCCTTTGAAACATTAAATTCTTCTTTAAATCGATAAATATAATGAATACTGTTATCGACAGCTATTCCTATTGTAATTGCCGCAATAGTAATAGTCATCATGTCTAAAGGAATATTTAAAATTCCAATAATACCTAAGATCATTAGTGCTGCTAAAAAGTTTGGAATTACTCCTATTATTGATAATTTTATATCCCTGAAAAGAATTATGAACATTAGAAGTATGCCAAGCATAACAAATCCTAAAGTTAGAATTTGAGATTTAAATAAACTTTGGAGCAAATTATTAAAAATTATTAGTACACCGGATAATCGATATTCATCTTTATTGAGATTAATCTTATTTTCAAGATCAGTCTCAATCATATTAATTAATTTATTTCTTTCTAGATCTTCCAGTGAGTCTTTGATTCTAGCACTAATCCTCGCTTCATTTGATGCAACCGATATATAAGGCGAGATTATCTCTTTTTTTACATTTTCTGGAAGTTTGCTATTTAATACTGACATTTCTAAAGTTCCTAGCTGTTTTCCATTCAAGTCTTCTGCTACCCTTATAATTGAAGCAAATGACATAACTTTACCAACTTCAGGTAAACTCTCTAAATAGTCATGAACATTATTTATTTTATCAATTTTATCCCTTGTAAACCAATAAGCATCATTATCATTTTCATTATCCCACTCTTCAAATTCATCATTAGTATTATTCTTTTTAACTTTAAGTGAAGGAAATTTTATTATTATATCAAACGGTGTTGTTCCACCTAATTTTTCATCGATAAGTTTCATACCACTATAAATTTCAGTATCTTTATCAAAATAATTTATAAAACTATTTTCGACTTTTAATTTCGTAATTCCAAAAATACTTATAATTAATAAAAGAATTGAAAAATTTTTTATAAATTTAAAATTATTTGTAGCGATATAAGATAAAAACTGATTTATTTTTGAATGAGAATTATTATCTACTTTATTTATATCTGTACTTTTGAATGTAAGAATATTTAATAAAGATGGCAAAATTAAAAAAGTGACAAGCAATGAAACTATTAATCCCATAGTCATCATCCAGCCAAAATCAATTATAGGTCTAATGTTACTAAAGATAAGAGATAAAAATGCACAAACAGTTGTTAAGACAGTATATAAAATTGGTAAGAACATTTTTTTAACGGCTTCATTTATTCTTTCGAGAATTGCAAGTTCAGGTTTTTCTTTACTTATTTGTAAGTATCTTACTGTTAAATGAATATTCATTGCCATATTGAGTATTAACATTAATGCAATAAAGTTTGACGAGATAACTGTTACTTTCCACCCAACTAAACCTAAAATACCCATCATAGATAAAACTGAAGTAACACAACAACACAAGGGAATTACAATCCATTTAATTTCCCGAAAAATTAACCAGAGAATAATTACTATAAACAGTAAGACACCTATACCAAACACTATTATATCACTCTTAATAAAACTCATCATATCATCCGCAATCATTGGGATTCCGCCCAGATGAATTTTTGAAGATTTTTGATATTTGTTTATTAAGCTTCTAATTTCACTAATGTTTTGATGATTTCTCTTGTTATAAAGATTTCTATAATCGTTATATTCCTTATTAAAATTTTTAAATGATTGCTTTTCCTCATTGTTAAGTCCTGTTGAATATTGCCTCTCAATAAAACTATTTCTTATTTTTATAAAGTTATCTAATTTTGTATCTTTTTCTAGATATACAATGATACCTGAAGTTTTAGCATCTTCACTAATAATATAATTTTTAAAAATAATACTTTGAGTAAGTTCTTTTATAGCTTGTTCTTTGTCAATTTCAGGATTTGCAAGAGTCTTAAAACTTTTTATCCTTTCCATTAATGGATCATCTGAACTTTTAAATAAAGGAACATCTAAAATTGTTATGACATTTTCAACCCAATTTAAGTTTAATATATCTTGTTTTAAATTTTTTAAGTCTAGTATGGTATCATCATCTACAAAGTCTTTTATAGGTGTATAAGTTAAAACAAGAAAGTCTCTAGCACCGTATCTATTGTTTACTTCTCTGAGATATTTTAAATCGGTATCATTTTCCAATAAAAGAGCATCAGAAGAAGCATCTAAATTAAAGTTTTTAATATGGACGCTCAAATAAATTAAAACTAAAAGACTAAGCGATAAAACAATTTTAGGAAATTTTAATATAGTATTATGATAAATGCTTTGCATTTGGGCTTAATCTATATTTATATTATTTTCTAAGATTGAAAAGATGTTTAAAACTAATTTGTGGTTAAATCTTTAAATTTAGTGAACATTCCCTCAAATTCGACTTTAATATTGCCTGTTGGTCCGTGCCTTTGTTTTCCAATCAAGATTTCTGCCAGACCGCTTATTTCACTCATTTTTGATTGCCATTCAGCATGTTCAATAGATCCTGGTTTTGGTTCCTTTTTTTCGAGATAATATTCTTCCCTGAATACAAATAAAACAACATCTGCATCTTGTTCAATAGAACCAGACTCACGGAGATCCGAAAGCTGAGGTTTTTTATCATCTCTTTGCTCTACAGCTCTTGAGAGTTGAGATAAAGCTAATACAGGTACTGATAACTCTTTTGCTAGAGCTTTTAAGCCTTGAGTAATTTCTGATATTTCTTGAACTCTGTTACCATCATATTTAAGATTATTAGTCCGCATTAATTGAATATAATCTACAACTATTAAATCTAAGCCATGCAATCTCTTGATTCTACGTGCCCTGTTACTAAGCGTAGAGATTGTAATAGCTGGTGTTTCATCTATAAATAATGGAATATCATAAATATTTCTTGAAACCTCTATATACTTATTTATCTCGTCTTGAGTTGCTTTACCTCTTCGAATATTATTTGAAGTTACTCTCGCTTGCTCTGATAAAATTCTTGTAGAAAGTTGTTCTGATGACATTTCCAAAGAAAAAAAAGCTATAGAAGAATTTTTTTTATCATCCAATAATTTTTTCGAAGCATGGTAAGCAATATTTGTTGCAAGTGCTGTTTTTCCCATTGAGGGTCTTCCAGCGATTATAATCAAATCAGATTTATGTAATCCACCTAATTTTTCATCTAAGTCTTTTAAACCTGTAGGAACACCAACGATAGCATTTTCACTTTTCATGGCTTGTTTAGCCATTTCAATTGACTGATCTAATGCTTGATTAAAACTTAAAATGGATTTAGTAAAATTTCCTCTTTCAGCCAAATCAAATAAAACTCTTTCCGTATTTTCAATAATTTTTTCACTTGAAATTTCTTGATTGTCATCTTTTGCATTATATTCTAACTCATCTGATACTTTAATTAACTCTCTTCTAATAAATGTATCATGAATAATTTTTGCATAATCAATAGTTTGCCTACTTGAAGCAGATAACTTTGTTATTTTTGATATATACTCATTGCCACCAATCTCATTCAGGCTATTATTATTCTCAAAATAATTCTTTAGAGTAATCGGGTTAGCAACCATGCCTTTGTTGTGCAAGTTATTGATTACAGAATATATTTTTTGATGAATGGGGTCATAAAATTTTTCCTCAGAAATTATACTTGACACTTCATCAATTAAGTCATTGTTAACTAACAAACTGCCAATTACTACTTGTTCTGCCTCTAAATTAGAGGGAGCATAGGTTGCATTAATATTTGAAAGTTTAATTTTAGTATTATCCATTTGATAAATAGATAGAGGTAAGGTGTGGAATATTAAATAAAAAAGTTACACACTAAAAATTCAACCTGTGGAAAATTATTTCTTTTCGCTTTCAATCTTTTTAACAACTATTGAAAGTTTAGCTGATACCTCAGAATGAAGATTAATTTCGACAACATAACTGCCAATAGTATTAATTTCCTTCTTAAGTTGAATATTGGATGGATTAATTTTAGTTTTTAAATCTTTTTCAATCAATAAAGAAATTTCTTTTGGTTTTACGTTTGCATATAAGTCACCATTTTCCTTAGTCTCTTTAGATATTGAAATTTTTTTATTATTAATTTTTTCTGCTAAAACTGTAAATTCTTTTTTAATTTCCTGATTTTTTTTATTTAATTCATCCTTTTTTTGTTTAACATATTCAATATTTTCTTTATTAGCCCTTAAAGCTTTACCTAATTTAAGTAAAAAATTACGACCAAAACCATCTTTAACTTCAACTTGATCTCCAATTTTTCCTAAATTAATTATATTTTCTAACAAAATAACTTGCATATTTTTTTATATTAAAGCTAAGGATCTAGCTTTTTTTATTTCTAAACTTAATTTTCTTTGTTTATTTTGCGACACAGATGTAATTCTTGTTGGAAGAATTTTATTAAATTCAGATACGTATCTTTTAAGCAACTTGATATTTTTATAGTCAACAACAGGAGCATCTTTTTTTGATAAAGGGCAATTTCTTTTAAATTTCAAATCACTTTTTTGAAATAAACTTAATTTACCTAGTGAAGAACTTTGAGATCTATTTTTTTTACCTTTTTTTCTTTTCATGTCGAATTTATTGATTTTTGAAAAATTCTGTTTTTAAATCAAGTTGTTTATATTTTACAATTAAATATCTTATAACTTCTCTATCTATATTTATGGATTTTTTAATAGTTTCAATTGTTTTCGGGTTTCCTTCAAATTTAAAGTGAATGTAATAACCTTTATTAAATTTTTTTATCTTTCTGGAAAAATTTAATATTCCCCATTCCTCTGTTTTGAGAACTTTTCCGTCAGTTTCATTAATTAATTTTTTATATTTATCTCTAATTTTGTCAAACTGAGGTTTTGATAAATCTTGCCTTGCAATTAAAGTATGTTCGTAAAAATTCATATTTAAAAAGTTGGCGTTTTATACTATTTTAAAATATTCATTTCAATATTTAAAAATGGTATAAATACCACATTTATGAAAGCTTTATTGTTCCCTGGACAAGGATCACAAATAGTGGGCATGGGTAAAGAGTTTTATGATAACTTCCCAAAAGTTAAAGAGTACTTTCAGTTAGCCGATGATACTTTAAAAATAAAATTATCTAAAATTATTTTAAACGGGCCTAACAATGAACTTACGTTAACTAAGCACACTCAACCAGCAATATTATTAACCAGCTATTCAATATTTAGTATTATGAGAGATGAATTTGGAATAACTCTCTCAGATTTCAAATTTTGTGCAGGTCATTCTTTAGGAGAATATACTGCTTTAGTTTCATCAGAATCATTGTTATTCAAAGAAGCAATCAAAGCAGTGTACCATAGAGGGGAGTATATGCAGGAAGCAGTTCCATTAGGCCAAGGTTCAATGTTGGCTGTTTTAGGTTCTAGTATTAATGAAGTTGAAAATTTTATAAATGAAATAAAAAAATCAAATACTGATGTATGTGAAATAGCTAATGATAATGCCATAGGTCAAATTATTGTTAGCGGAAGTGTAAATTCAATAAATTCTCTTAAAGAAAAATTAAAATTATCTAATAAAAAATCTATCCAACTACCTGTAAGCGCCCCATTTCATTGTTCATTAATGAATCCAGCTGAAATGAAAATGAAACAAGTCCTAGATAATATACAAATCAATGAACCATTAATTCCTATAGTTCATAATGTAAATGCTCAAGGAAATCAAAAAAAAGATCTTATAAAAAATTTGTTATTAAAGCAAATTAGCTCAAGGGTTCGTTGGCGAGAAAGCTTAATTTACATGAACAATCAAGGTGTTAAAGTATTTATTGAAATAGGTCCTGGTAAAGCATTATCGGGGATGCTAAAAAGAACTATTAAAAACATTAATACATTTTCAATTAATAGTATTGAGGAAATTAAGAATATCAAAAATGTTTAATTTGACTGAAAAAAAAGTTTTAATTACTGGAGCTACTGGTGGAATAGGTAATAGTCTGGTAGAAAAGTTTTATTCAGAGAAATCTTTAGTTATTGCAACAGGAACCAATAATGAGAAGCTCGATAATCTTAAAAATAAATTTCCAAAATTAAAAACAATAAACTTTAGTTTAGATAAACATAGTGAAATAGAAAATTTTATTGAAAATGTACACGATCAATTCAATGGATTAGATATAGTCATTAATAATGCCGGCATTACAAAAGACAATTTATCTATTCGTATGAAAGACGAAGAATGGAAAAGAGTAATAGATCTAAATTTAACCTCAACTTTTTTAATTTGTAAGTTTTCTATAAAAAAATTTCTTAA
>JAYPCI010000003.1:0-2116 GCA_038124645.1 Candidatus Pelagibacteraceae bacterium | reverse complement strand
TATTTTTAGCATCTGATTTATCGGATTATATACACGGCGAAACAATTCATGTTAATGGTGGCATGTATATGGCTTGACAAAATTTTATAAATAACTATTAAGTGAGTTTATCCATGTCAAAAGAAATAACAGATAAAGTAAAAAAAATAGTTGCAGACCATTTAGGTATTGAGGTTGAGAAAGTAACTGAACAATCGAGTTTTATTGATGATTTAGGTGCTGACAGTCTTGATACTGTAGAGTTGGTTATGGCTTTCGAGGAAGAGTTTGGTTCAGAGATCTCTGATAGCGAAGCTGAAAAAATACTTACTGTGGGTGATGCAATTAAATTTATTTCAAGCAAATCTTCTTAATAATTTATTATTGAAGGTAAATGCTAAAAAATGAGAGGAAAGTCTCGATTATACTTTCATCGCCGTCTGGTGCAGGCAAAACTACCCTAGCTAAAAAAATCAAAGAAAACTTTTCTAGTTTTGAAATCTCAATCTCTCACACCACAAGAACAAAAAGGCCTGGAGAGAAAAATGGAATAGATTATTTCTTTATAACTAAAAAAGAATTTTTAGAAAAAATAGAAAAAAAAGAATTTTACGAACATGCAAATATATTTGGTAATTTGTATGGAAGTTCAAAAAATACTGTTAAAAATATCCAAGAACAAGATAAATTTATAGTATTTGATATTGATTGGCAGGGAGCAAGACAATTAACAAAAAATAAAGATTTAAATCTTATAAAAATATTTATTTTACCACCAAGCAAAAGTGAACTAATTAAAAGATTAAACTTAAGAAAAAAAGATAAGGAAAAAAGTATTAAAGAAAGAATTTCTTTTTATGAAAAAGACATTACTCATTGGAAAGAATATGATTATATTTTTTTAAATAATGATTTAGAAGTTTGTTTTTCGCAGATTAGAAAATTACTAAACTCAATTATTTAAAATAGTTATTTAATATTTTCAAACATTTCTGTTATTTGATAATATTTGTTTGGTGTTAATTCGCTTGGTCTTTCACGCAAGGAAAGTCCTAGTTTTTCAGCATATAATTTATAGTCCTTAAATAGTTTTTGAAATGTTTTTTTAATTATTTTTCTTTTTTGTGAAAAAAAAATATTTGTTATAAATTCTAAATTAGAAAGATCTTTGATTTTGATTTCAGGTATTTTTGGTTCCAGCAATAAAACCATTGACTCCACTTTTGGCTTAGGGATAAAACAATTTTTTTTAACTAAAAAGTAGTCTTTTATTTTTAATCTGTAATTTGAAATTATATTTAATCGACCATAATCAGATTTGTTACTCGATGAAATAATTTTTTCTGCCACTTCTTTTTGAAACATAAATATTAATTTTGAATAATTGGGTGGCCACAAGTTAAATTTTATAAATTTTACTAAAATTTGAGTAGAAATATTGTATGGCAGATTTCCAAATATTATACTATCTTTTTCTAAAATTGACTCAACGTTTAAATTCATTATATCTTCATTCAAAATTTTATATTTTGTATATTTTATTTTTTCATTTAGATTTTTAAACAGGTCTTTATCTTTTTCAATAAGAGTTAAGTTTTTAGGATTTTTTTTTATTATTTCAAAAGTTAATGCTCCATTTCCAGGTCCAATTTCAAGTATGGATTTATCCTTAACTGAGTCTAAATTAATTATTTTTTTTATAATATTTTTATCTTGTAAAAAATTCTGACCTAAAGATCTTTTATATTTTTGCATTAATTGAATTGAATAAATTTATGCATTTTTTTAAACTGCTAGTATTTCCTTTATTTTTATACATTAACTTCGCAGCTGTTCCATGATCTGGTGACATTCTTAAATAATTTAATCCAAGAGTTATATTTACAGCATTAAATCCATGTATAGCTTTAAATATTGGTAATACCTGATCATGATACATACCAACTATAATATTAAATTTCTTTTTATTTAATAAAATTGTGTCTGCAGGAAAAGGACCATCTAACTTAATCCCAATTTTTTTTAAATGATTTACTGCTGGAAGTATAACTTTAGTTTCTTTTGAAAATTTTGAAAATTCATTATTATGGGGGTTTAAACCCAAGACAACTATAGTAGGTTTTATTTTAAAAAATTT
>JAYPCI010000002.1:67266-82906 GCA_038124645.1 Candidatus Pelagibacteraceae bacterium | reverse complement strand
CATATGGGATTTGTAACTTTAGGTATTTTTACTTTTAATAAACAAGGTTTAGAAGGCAGTATTTTTCAAATGCTTAGTCATGGATTAGTGTCTGCTGCTTTATTTTTAAGTGTTGGTGTGTTGTACGATCGATTACACTCTCGGATGATTAAAGATTATGGTGGAGTGGTAAAAGTTCTACCTAAATACTCTTTTTTATTAATGGTTTTTGTTTTAGGAGCTGTTGGATTGCCAGGAACTAGCGGTTTTGTTGGTGAATTCTTGGTTTTAATAGGAACATTTAAGGTTAATTACTTAGCAGCAATATTAGCTAGTTCAGGGGTCATCCTCTCTGCAGCTTATATGTTATGGTTATATAAAAGAGTAATTCTGGGCAATGTAAAAAATGAAAATATAAATCAATTAAAAGATCTTAATCTTAGCGAGGGCGTTTTTCTATTTTCATTGGCACTAATTGTTATCTTTTTAGGTTTTTTTCCTTCTTTTTTATTTGATACAATGAGTAATTCAGTAAATTTAGTTATAAACAATTATCAAAAAGATTTGTTATTTCATTTGATCCAAAAATAATATGCCAAATTTAATATTTATTTTTCCTGAAATATTTTTGTCTCTAGCATCTTTTTGCCTTTTGCTCTTTGGTGTATTCTTAAAAAATAGCTATAAAATCATAAACACTTTTACAATTATAACTTTAATTGTTGTATTTTTTTTAATACTTAATTTAGATTTTATTGAGATAAAATTATTTTCAAATAGTTTTGTGTTCGATCCGTTTAGTACAGTAATTAAATTAATTACTTTAGGATCCGCAATCTCTGTTTTAATTCTAACTCAAACATATATTTCAGATCTAAACCTCAAGCATTTTGAATATCCAATTATTATCCTTCTTTCAATTTTAGGTATGTTTATAATGTTAAGTGCTAACGATTTAATCGTTTTTTATTTAGGTTTGGAATTACAATCTCTTGCTTTATATATTTTAGCTTCAATTGATCGAGATAATGCCAAGTCTAATGAAGCAGGACTAAAATATTTTATATTGAGTGCTTTAGCTTCAGGTCTATTGCTTTATGGATGTTCAATAATGTATGGATTTACAGGTAGCACTAACTTTGAAATTATCGCACAAAATTTTGATAACGAAAATTATGGCGCCACTTTTGCTATGGTCTTTATATTAATTGGTTTAGCCTTTAAAGTATCTGCAGTTCCTTTTCATATGTGGACTCCTGATGTCTATGAGGGATCACCGACTTCTGTGACCACTTTTTTTGCTATTGTTCCAAAATTAGTAGGTTCAGCAGTTTTAATAAGGTTTATGCTTGTGCCTTTTTCTAATGCAATAGACCAGTGGCAAACAATATTAGTTTTTTTAGCAATCGCATCAATGATATTAGGTTCGGTTGCCGCAATCGGACAAACAAATATTAAGCGACTGTTAGCATATAGTTCAATCGGTCATATCGGATTTGTTCTAGCTGGAATAGCTACTGGTACTTTAGAGGGTTATAAGTCTACGATCGTTTATTTAATTATATATTTAATTATGAACGTAGGCGCTTTTGCATGCGTTTTATCAATGAAGAAAGATAAAAAATATTTAGAAAATATTTCAGATCTATCAGGTATATCAAACAAACATCCAGTATTATCTTTTGCTTTATTGATAATATTCTTTTCTTTAGCAGGTATTCCACCACTCGCAGGATTTTTTGCAAAGTTTTATGTTTTCTTAGCTGTTATTCAAAATGAAATGTATTTTTTAGCGATAATTGGATTATTAAGTACAGTTATCTCAGCATTTTATTATTTGAGAGTTATTAAAATCATTTATTTTGATCAAGAGAAAATAACTTTTGATCAAGTTAATGATTTCAAAATTAAATTTTTATTATTTACTTCTTGTTTAGTGTTGGTAACCTTTTTTCTTTATCCATCAATTCTAAACCAAGTAACTGAATTATTTTTTTAGTTTAATTAATGCTTTTAAAGACATTTAATTTTATTAAGGTTGATAGTACAAATAATATTGCTTCAGAAATAATTAATCAGGAGAAATCTAAAGCAGGAATAGTTGTTTCCCAAATTCAAACTAATGGTCGCGGCACCAAAGGAAGAACCTGGGTGTCACTGAAGCATAATCTTTTCATATCAATTTTTTTTCGAATAAATAGAGAACTAGTGAATACAGACAAATTATCTCTTTTAAATCCAAAAATTTTAAAAAAGATTTTAGGGAAGTACACACTGGAAAAAATTATTATTAAACATCCAAATGATTTATTAGTCAGAAATTCAAAAATTTGTGGTATTCTTCAAGAGGTAATTAATCATAAAAATAAGAGTTATTTGATTATTGGTATTGGTTTAAATTCTTTAAGATATGCCTATAATAATAATTTTAGATCTATTTCTTTAAAAAAAATATCAAATAAAATGGTATCAAACGAAAGATTAATTGAAGAAATAAAAAAAGAATATGAAATTCTTATAAGAAATATTAATAAATTAAATTTTTTTCAACTGATAACTAAAATTAAATGAATTATATTGTAGCTGATATCGGAAATACGCTTACTAAAATAGCATTAATTAATAAAAATTTTAAAATTTCGAAGGTAAGAAGTTGCAGAACTATTCAATTATTATCAAAAAAAAAAGTTATTGAAAATTTTAAATTTGATAAATTGAAAACGAATAAAAAAATTTTTATTTCAAGCGTAGTACCAAGTGTCTTTAAAAGTATAAAAAAAAATTTAGCTCCTAAAAATATAGCGATTGAGATAAAATCATTAAAACTCAATTCCCTAGTGAAGATTAAGGTAAAAAACCCAAAAAAACTTGGATCTGATCGTATTGCGAATGCTATTGGTTGTTTAAATTACTATAAATCAAATTGTATAGTGGTTGATTTTGGAACTGCTACTACCTTTGATATCATTAAGAGAGAAAAATCCTACATTGGTGGAATAATTACTCCTGGTATCGAAACTTCTATTAAAAATCTTAGTGAAGCAACTGCTGCTTTACCAAAATTTAACTTAAAATCAATGAAGCTTCCTTATGGGAAAAATACTATTGAAGCATTAAATACAGGTTTTATTTGGGGATACCAAGGATTAATCAATAATATAATCTTAAAAATTCAGAGACATACCAAAACAAAATTTAAATTGATTTTTACTGGTGGGCACTCAAGTTTCTTTAAGAAGTATATTAAATCTCAGATAATTATTGATAGATTTATTACAATTAAAGGCTTAATACAAATTTTAAAAAACTATGAAAAAAAATGAAGAATTAATTTTTTGTCCCTTGGGTGGATCTGGAGAAATTGGCATGAATATGAATCTTTATGCTTATGGCGATGAAGATAATAAATCTTGGATTATTATTGATATTGGAGTGACATTCGCCGATGATAGTATTCCTGGGGTAGATTTAATTTATCCTGAAACAGGATTCATCGAAGATAAAAAAAATGATCTGCTAGGTATCGTATTAACACATGCGCATGAAGATCATATCGGAGCAATCGCACATATCTGGCCAAAATTAGAATGCAAAATATATGCTACGCCATTTACCAGTGTGCTTATTAAAGAAAAATTTAAAGAAAAAAAAATAGATATTAGTAAGTATTTACATGTCGTGCCATTAAATTCTAAAATTAATTTAGGGCCATTTGAAATTGATTTTGTAACTTTGACACACTCTATTCTTGAGCCCAATGGCTTGAGCATTAAAACACCCGTGGGAACTATTTTACATACGGGTGACTGGAAATGTGATCCAAATCCATTAATTGGAAGTGAAATCGATAAAGAGAAATTAACTGCGATAGGAAACGAAGGAGTATTAGCGATGATTTGCGATTCCACTAATATATTTAACCAAGGCAGATCAGGTTCAGAGCAAGAAGTTAGAGAAAGTTTATTACAAATAATAGCAGGTAAAAAAAATAAAATAATTGTTACATCATTTGCTTCTAATGTTGCTCGAATGGAAAGTATTTTTTATTGTGCCCAAAAGACCGGTAGAAAAGTATCTCTGGTTGGTAGATCCATGCACAGAATTTATAACGCTGCAAAGCAGTGCGGATATTTGCATAATGTTGAAGAACCAATTGATCCTAGGGATGCTAAAAATATTTCTAAAAATAAGATAATTTATTTATGTACTGGTAGTCAGGGTGAGCCTTTAGGTGCTATGAAAAGAATTATTTCTGGTACTCATCCTGATGTTAGTATAGAAAAAGATGATGTAGTTATATTCTCCTCAAAAATTATTCCAGGAAATGAAAAAAAACTTTATCAACTACATAACGATATAGTGAAACAAGGAGTGGAAGTTATTTCCGAAGAAAATGCATTTGTGCATGTCTCTGGTCACCCGAATAGAGATGAACTTAAAGATATGTATAACTGGGTTCGACCAAAATGTGTTATCCCAGTTCACGGAGAACATCGGCACATGTTGGAACACATTCGCTTTGCCAAAGAAATGCAAGTGCCTTATAGTTTATTAATTGAAAATGGAGATATAGTAAGTATTCAAGCAGACAAATCACCCAATATTATAGACAAAGCTCCCTCAGGAAAACTTTATTTAGATGGAAATATTGGAGTAAATCAAGATTCTTTATCAATTAAAGAAAGAAGAAATCTTTCAATTAATGGCTATTTAGAAATAACTTTAATTTTAAATAATTCTGGTCAAATAAAAAAACCTGTTGTCTCTTTAAAGGGTATACCTTCTAACTCATTAGAAGATAATTGCATTTTTGATATTCAAGATGAAATTTTAAATATCTGCAGAACTTTTGCAATCCATAATAAAAAACAAGAACAAAACTTGATAGAAGTGCTCAAAGTAAATTGTCGTAAAATTGTAAAAGAAAAAACAGGCAAAAAACCACTTACAAATATTAACATTGCTAGAATTTAATTAATCATGAGTATTACAGGTTCTATAATTATTTATGTTATAATTTGGTGGGTGATTTTTTTTTGTACTCTTCCTTTCGGCATTGTGTCAAAAAATGAGAATTTTAAAGAAAGAGTAAGAGGTGAGGATGCAGGTGCACCAAAAAACCCGAAAATTGTAAAAAAATTCTTGATAACAACTATTATTACAACACTTTTATTTTTAATAATATATATTTTAGTTAATTATAATTATTTAAATTTAAGAGAATATCTTAATTAATATGTTTGCATCTAAATTATTTTTACCAATCTTGAAAGAAACCCCAGCAGAAGCACAAATAAAATCACATCAGCTTATGTTAAGAGCAGGAATGATCAAACAATCTTCTGCAGGAATATATTCTTGGCTACCTTTAGGTTTTAAAGTAATGAAAAAGATAGAACAAATTGTTCGCGAGGAACAAAATGCAATAGGCGCGCAAGAACTTTTAATGCCAACTATTCAATCAGCTGAAATATGGAAAGAAAGTGGTAGATATGATGATTATGGTGAGGAGATGTTACGAATTAAAGATAGACAAAATAGAGAAATGCTTTACGGACCGACCAACGAGGAACTAATTACCGAAATTTTTAGATCGAGTATTAAATCTTATAAATCACTACCTCAGTTACTTTATCATATTCAATGGAAATTTAGAGATGAGTTAAGGCCACGATTTGGTGTTATGCGGGGAAGAGAATTTTATATGAAAGATGCATATTCTTTTGATTTAACAGATGAAGAAGCAAAAAAATCTTATAATAAAATGTTTTATGCTTATTTAAAAACTTTTGAAAGAATGGATTTAAAGGCAATACCAATGGCTGCAGATACTGGACCAATCGGTGGTGATTTATCTCACGAATTTGTCATACTTGCAGACACCGGTGAAAGTCAAATATATGCTGATAAAAATATTTTAAATATAAAAATTGATAAGTTCAATCTTGATGAAAAATCTTTAGCTTCTATGAGAAATGAATTCTCAAATTTTTATGCAGTTACAGATGAAAAATTTAAAAGCAATGAATTTGACAAAAAAGTTAAAAAGGAAAACCAACTTAAAACTAAAGGAATTGAAGTAGGACATATTTTTTATTTCGCAGATAAATATTCAAAACCAATGAATTGCTTTGTAGATAGTCCAGCAGGAAAAAAAACTCCTGTCATGATGGGATCATACGGAATTGGTGTATCAAGATTAGTTGGAGCTATAATAGAGGCAAAATATCAAAAGGATGTCATGAAATGGCCTAAGTCTGTTGCACCATTTGATATTGTGATTATAGCTAATAACAATAAAAACAATCCTGCCGGCATGGAAAAAGCCGTAAAAGTCTATCAGGAATTAAAAAAGAAATTTGATGTATTACTTGACGATATTGATGAAAACTTTTCTGCAAAATTTAAAAAACATGATTTAATTGGCATACCTTTTCAAATCATTATTGGATCTAAATCTGATGGCGATAAATTAGAATTTAAGGAAGTCAATAGTAAAACGGAGCAATTATCACTCCCACAAATTATAAAAAAACTCGAAGGTTGACTTGTTTAGCAAAATTGAGAGATTGATTTCATACAGAAATTTAAGACCCCAAAAAAAAGAGGGTTTTTTAAAAGTCATTTCTGTTTTCTCTTTTTTTGGAATATTTTTAGGCGTTGCAGTTCTTATTATTGTTATGTCTGTGATGAATGGATTTAAAACCGATTTAACTAATAAAATTCTAGGATTTAATTCTCATATTGTAATTAAGCCTTATAGCAATACAATTGACGAAAATCTTAAATCAGAAATTAAAAAAATTACTAACAAATCTAATTTAAACGAGGTTTACTCTGGTGAAGCAGTAATACTCAATAATGATAATTTAAAGGGAATTTTAATTAAGGGAATTAATTTTACTAATGATGAAAGTAATTTTATTAAAGATAAATTAATAGATGGCTCAATAAATTATAATGAAGAAGAGGTTATTATAGGAAAGAATTTAGCAATTAATCTTAATGTTGTAGTTGGAGATGAAATATCAATTATGTCTTCATCTTTTATAAATACTCCTTTCGGTGGTTTTCCTAATCAACAAAAGTTTAAAATCACAGGTGTTTTCGATAGTGGTTTTTACGAATATGATAGCAACGTAATTTTTTTAGATTTAGACAATACTTTAAACTTTTTTAATAAAACTAATAAAGACATAAATTTAGAAATTTTTTTAGAAGAACCAACAAAAGCAAATTTAGTAAGAAATCAAATACAAAATTTAAGTACAGAGATAGAAGTTTATTCATGGGCTGATCTTAACAAAACATTTTTCAATGCTTTAAAAGTTGAAAGAAATGTGATGTTTATTATTTTATCTTTAATTATAATTGTTGCTGCTTTTAATATTATTTCAGGTTTAACAATATTAATAAAAAATAAGACTAGAGAAATTGCCATACTTGAAACATTAGGTATGAAAAAAACATCCCTGATAAGAATTTATTTTTTTACAGGTTTTTTAATTGGTCTGTCCGCAGTAATTGCTGGAACTGTTGCTGGAGTACTATTTTCAATTAATATTGAAAAAATCAGAATTTTCTTATTCAATATTTTTGGTATAGAAGTTTTTCCACAAGATGTTTATTTTATAGATCAAATTCCCAGTCAAATAGATTTAGGTTCAATTAGTTTGATATTAATTTGCTCTTTAGCAGTGTGTTCATTAGCATCATTATTACCTGCTATTAGAATATTAAAAATGTCAACCGCCAAGGCTTTGAAGTATGAATGAAGAAATTTTTAGATTTAGCAATATAAAAAAAAACTACTTCAATAAGGCAGGCAAAATTCAAATTTTTAAGGACTTAAATTTCTCAATTATTAAAAATTCTATAACAGCAATTGTTGGCCCTTCTGGCTCTGGAAAGTCTACTTTATTACATATATTAGCATTGATTGAGAAATTTGATAATGGTGAGATTGTTCTAGATAATAAAATTAAATATTCGACTACAAATTCTAAAGAGCAAGAAAATATAAAAAAGAATTTAATTTCAATAATTTTTCAAAATAATAATTTACTTGAAGAGTTTAGTGCTGAAGAAAATGTAATAATTCCTTTAATGATTAGAGGGAGCAATACTAAAGATTCTATTAATGGGGCAAGAAATATTTTAAAAAAATTTGGTTTAGGCGATAGATTGAACAATTATCCAAATCAATTATCTGGTGGTGAACAACAGAGAGTTGCAATCGCTAGATCAGTTGTCTCAAATACAGAAGTTTTATTAGCAGATGAACCTACTGGTAGTTTAGATCACAAAACTAGTTTAGAAATTTTTAAGTATTTTATTGAGTTAAAAAAATTAGGTAAGAGCATTATTTTTGCAACTCACAATAGAGAACTTGCTGACATGGCTGATTATAAGTTGAAGATTTCCGAAGGTAGTATTATTAGTGATGCATGACTAATGGAAGTCAGTTTAATCAACTAAAAATACATTCTCAATATTCTATATGTGAAGGAGCTATCAAAATTGACGATTTAGCTGAATTTTGCAAAAAGCAAAAAATAAAATCTATAGGACTTTGTGATAGTTATAATTTGTGCGGGGCTTTAGAGTTTGCAGAAAAAATAAGCAAAAACGGTACCCAGCCCATTATTGGTTCACAAATAAATATAGAGATTAATGGTTTTGTTGGTAAGCTGCCGCTAATAGCTAAAAATGAAAATGGTTACAAAAACTTAGTCGAACTTTCCTCTAAAAGCTATCTATTAAATAAAAATAGTGAGATTGAATCTTATGTCAGTTTTGCTGATTTATTAAAATTCAATAAAGATTTATTTTTGTTTAGTGGAACCCACAATGACTTAATTGGTAAACTATTTAAGCAAAATAAATTAAAAATTCTAGAAAATTTTTTAATAGAACTTAGAGACATATTTAAAGACAGATTTTATATTGAAATTCAAAGACACAAAGATCCAGCAGACCAAAATTTTGAAAGTTTTGTTTTGTCTCTTTCTGGAAAGTTAAATATACCTTTAATAGCTACCCAAGAAGTTTTTTATTTGAACAAGGATATGTATGAAGCTCATGATGCTCTAATCTGTATAGGAGAAAAAAATTATATTAATGATGAAAATAGAAAACGTTATAGCCAAGAGCATTATCTTAAATCAGATGAGGAACTTACCAATTTATTCAGAGATCTTCCTGAAGCATTAGAAAATAATTTTCAATTTCCAAAGAGAATAAGTTTTAAACCAGAAAAGAAAAAACCTAATCTCCCTAACATTCAAGCTGAAAAAGAAAATAATAGAAAATATTTGGAGGAGATAAGCAAAAAAGGTTTAGAGGACAGACTTACTTATATTCTCAAAAACTATAAATCCCAAGAGGAAAAAACTAACATAGAGACAAAGTATAAAGAAAGATTAAATCATGAATTAAAAATAATCCAAGATATGGACTATAGCGGATATTTTTTAATCGTTGCTGATTATATAAAATGGTCTAAATCAAATAACATCCCCGTTGGCCCTGGCAGAGGCTCAGGTGCCGGGTCGTTAGTGGCTTATTGTTTAGATATTACCAACATAGATCCCATTGAATTTGGTTTAATATTTGAAAGATTTCTTAATCCAGACAGAATTTCTATGCCAGATTTTGATATCGACTTTTGTGAGGAAAAAAGAGATTTAGTTTTTGAATATTTGAGCAAAAAATACCCCGGTGCTGTTGCGCACATCATTACATTTGGAAAATTAAAGGCACGGATGGTTTTGAGAGATGTAGGACGAGTTATGGGATTGCCTTATGGATATGTTGACAAAATTTGTAAAATGATACCCTTTGAGCCATCAAGACCTTTAACATTACAAGAGTCTATTAATAGAGAACCACGACTTCAAAAAGAGATTAAAGATAATTATCAAATTAAAAAGTTAGTTGATTTATCTTTAAAATTAGAAGGTTTAAATCGAAATATGGCTACACACGCTGCAGGCGTGGTTATTTCTAAAGATAATTTATCAAACCAAGTTCCTTTATATATTGATAAAACTTCTAATTTACTATTACCGACTACGCAGTTTGATATGTATTCATCTGAAAATGCGGGACTAGTTAAATTTGATCTTTTAGGATTAAAGACTCTAACTATAATTGATAAAACAATTAAACAACTTAAAGACAAAGACATAAATATAAATATCAATGACATAAATTATAATGATCCAAAGGTTTTTAAACTTTTAACTTCAGGAGAAACAACAGGCATATTCCAATTAGAAAGTGCAGGTATGAGGGACTCACTAAAAGAAATGAAACCAACAAAACTTGAAGATATAGTTGCTTTAGTTGCACTTTATCGACCAGGACCCATGAGCAATATTTCAATTTATAATCAATGTAAAAATAATTTAAGAAAACCAGATTTTATTCATCCACTGCTTGAAGAGATATTAAAACCCACTTATGGAATCATAATTTATCAAGAACAGGTTATGCAAATTGCCCAAACGCTTGCAGGATTTACTGCTGGTGAGGCAGATATTTTAAGGCGAGCTATGGGTAAAAAAAAGAGAGCAGAACTTGAGAAACAAAGGGAAAGATTTATTAGTGGCGCAGTTAAAAATGGAATAAAAAAAGACTTAGCTAGTTTTATTTTTCAAAAAATTGAGCCATTTGCAGAATATGGTTTTAATAAAAGTCATGCTGCCGCTTACGCAACCATCTCATACCAAACTGCTTTTTTAAAAACTTATTACAAAGAAGAATTTTTTGCTGCCTCAATGTCTGCCGACATAAACAGCATGACTAAATTGAGAGAATATGTAAATGAGTTAAAAAAAATTAAAGTTGAAATAATTAATCCCAGCATTAACAAGTGTTTCTCCGAATTTAAAGTAATAGATAAAAAAATTTATTATGCCTTAGCAGCAATTAAGAATGTTGGTTATGAGGCTATTTCAAATATCATTAAAGAAAGAAGTGAAAATGGAAAATATACATCATTAAGTAACTTTATATCAAGAATTGATAGTAAAGATATTAATAAACTACAATTAGAGGGTTTGGTAAAAGGTGGGGCATTTGATGATTTAGATAAAAACAGAGCTAAACTCTATGAGAGCATTCCTTCAATCATAAATCAAGTTAAAGTATCCAACGAGAATAAATCCTCAAATCAAAAAAATTTATTCAATGAGAATATTGCCGAAGATTATTCTAAGACCTTATTTGCAAATATAAAAAAAGATCAATGGACAAAAAATGAATTACTTAAAAAAGAATTTGAGTCTTTAGGTTTTTTTCTTTCAGATCACCCATTAAACTCTTTCAAGGAATTTTTGGATCAAAATAAGATATTAGATTTTGATAAATTTATTAATTCAAATAATAAAGAAGGCAAGATTGCAGGAACATTGTTATCTTTGAATGAGAAAAAGAGCAGTAAAGGCACAAACTTTGCAATAGCTAAATTTTCTGATTTGTCAGGCGATTACGAATTGTTTATTTTTTCTGAAATATTAAATTTAAACAGAGAAAATCTTAAAGACTCAAATTCTTTTATTATTACATTGATCAAAGACACTTCAGAAAATGGAGAAAATTTAAGGAGACTTACTGTAAAAGATATAAAGACTTTAGATTATTACATTAACTCATCCTATGAAAAGGTTTTAATTGAGATTGATCCAAATCAAAATTATGCAGAATTAAATTCTTTATTAAAAAATAATGGGAATACAGAAATACTGTTAGGTTTTATGAAAAACGACAAGTTTATTGAATTTAAATTAAATGGTTCAAGAAAATTTGATTTTAATACTTATAAGACTATTAAAAACAAAGAATACGTAAAGAAAATAGTTATTTAAAATATTGATTTTAAAGATCTAATATTATAAATATTTCAAAAAAAAATACGCACATAGACTATAAGCCAAACGGCTTCCGGTCTCTAAGAGAGAACAAGTCTATGGTGGTTTAACCGGAGAAAAAAATGAACTTACCTGATGTAAATATTAAGCAGTTACTTGAAGCTGGCGTCCACCTTGGACACAAAACTTTAAGATGGAACCCGAAAATGAAAAAATTTATTTTTGGGGAGAAGAATTCAATACACATTATAGATTTAACCAAGACAGTTGTTTATCTAAATAATGCTCTAAAAGAAATTCATAAGTGTATATCTAGTGGTGGAAAAATACTTATAGTCTCAACAAAAAAACAAGCTGCCGAACAAATTAGCAAGCTAGCAGAAGAGACCAATCAATATTTTGTAAATTTTAGATGGCTGGGTGGAATGCTGACTAATTGGACTACTATACAAAATTCTATTAAGAGAATGAAATTTTTAGAAACTGAGTTATCTAAAGAGGATATAGGTTTTACAAAAAAGGAAATTATCAAATTAGAGAAAGAAAAAGAAAAATTAAAAAAATCTTTAGGTGGAATTGCAGAGATGAAAAAAATTCCAAATATGCTATTTGTAATAGATACCAATATTGAATCTTTAGCAATTAAAGAAGCAATTAAATTGAATATACCAATTGTAGCTATTTTAGACTCAAACTCTGACCCAACAGATATAACTTTTCCTGTACCAGGAAATGATGATGCCAGAAGATCAATTAACTTATATTGTGAGTTATTAAAAAATACGATCGATGATGCTTCAAAATTTATTAGTAATGATCCTAAGTCGAAAAAGACTGAATTAGAAGCTAAACAATCTTAATTAAATTATAATGAGCGACCAAAAAGAAAAATTAGAAACTATCAAAAAGCTTAGAGAAATGACAGGTGTTGGTTTTTCAGATTGCAAAAGTGCAATAGACGAAACTGGAGGTGATATCGACAAAGCGGTTGAGTTTCTCAGAAAAAAAGGAATAGCTAAAGCATCTAAAAAAATGTCAAGGACAGCCAACGAAGGACTTGTCTTAGTGCACAAAGAGAATAACAGTGTATCTTTGTTAGAAGTAAATAGTGAAACCGATTTTGTTGCAAAAAATAAAGATTTTATAAATTTTTGTAAAGAATTATCTGTTTTAAACTTTAAATACAAAGGTGATTTAGACACTTTAAAAAATGCAAAAATGAAAAACTCTTCCACTGTAGACGAAAGTTTAATTGATTTAATATCAAAAATTGGAGAAAAAATTATAGTTCGTCGTGCAAAGTTTTTTGACTCATCAGACGGACAAATTTATTATTATATTCATAACACAATTGAAAAAGACTTAGCAGGCAAAATCATTGCAGCTGTTAAAGTAAGCAATATTAATGAGAATACCGATATAGGTTTTAAATTGGCTATGCATATTGCTGCTTCTGGACCTTTAGCTATTGATGAAAAAAAATTGGATAAAAATATTATTAATAAAGAATTAGAAATAATTAAAGCAGAACTAGATAACTCTGAAAAAAAACCGGAGATTGCTGATAAAATAGCAAAAGGAAAAATTAATAAATTTATATCAGACAACACATTGCTTAATCAACCCTGGTTCATGGATCCAAAAATATCTGTCAAAAAATTTTTAAATGAGGCTAATTCCTCTAATCCAGTTAATATAATTGAATTTGCTAGATTTAAACTCGGTGAAGGAATTTAACTAAAATATGTTTGATCAAAAAAAAGTAAAAGACAGAATGGAAAAAACAATTATGTCATTCAAAAAGGAGATTGGAACTTTAAGAACTGGTAGAGCTAATTCGGCAATGTTAGATAATATCAAAGCAGATGTTTATGGTCAGTTGATGCCTTTAAACCAACTAGCTACAATAACTACTCCGGAACCTAGAATGCTTTCGATACAGGTTTGGGATGCTACCAATGTTAACATAATTGATTCAGCTTTAAAAAAATCAGATTTAGGTATTAACCCGCAAATAGATGGACAGATTATCCGAATAAGAATACCTGATCTCACAGAAGAGAGAAGAAAAGAAATGATTAAAGTTTTAAAAACTATTGGAGAAAAAGCTAAAGTTTCGATTAGAAACATAAGAAGAGATTGCAATGAGGAAATAAAAAATCTTGAAAAAGAAAAAACCCTTAGCCAGGATGAAAGTAAATCTATTGAAAAAAATATTCAAAAAACTACTGATGACTATATTAAAAATATTGATGACTTACTTTCTTCAAAAGAAAAAGAAATAATCCAAATATAATTATGAGTTTACCTAAACACATTGCTTTTATAATGGATGGCAATGGTAGATGGGGGCAGTCTAAAAAACAAGGTAGGAATTTTGGTCATTTAAATGGTGTAAAAGTTATTGAAAAAATAGTTAAATATTCTTTAAAAAAAAAGTTACCGATATTAACGTTTTATGTTTTTTCAACTGAAAATTGGAGCCGACCAATAAAAGAAATTAGATATCTATTTACACTAATAAAATCATATTTTGAAAACGAAATTTTAAATCTAATTAAAAATGGCGTCAGAATTCAAATTTTTGGTGATATTTCAAAATTACCATTGGAAACTCGAAAGATTTTAAAATCCGCTATTAAATCTACAAAAAGAAATAAAAAAATTACTGTTAATTTATGTATTAATTATGGTTCAAAAAAAGAAATAGTTAGATCGGTTAATAAATCATTTAAAAGTAATAACAAATTTAAGATTTCAGAAAAAAAAATTGAAAAGAATTTATATTTAAGTCAACCAGAACCAGATATCTTAATTAGAACAGGCGGAATGCGAAGACTTAGTAATTTTATGCTTTGGCAGCTATCATATACTGAATTATTTTTTTTAGATAAGTTGTGGCCTGATTTTAATGAAAAGGATTTAAATAAAATAATTAATAAATTTAAAATGATTAAAAGAAATTATGGTTCAATATGAAACTAAATGAATTATCACAAAGAATTCTTACGGCAGTTGTCATTGCTCCTCTATTCTTATTTTTTTCCTATTTAGGCGGTAGTTTTTTATATTTTTTATTAATTATACTTTTTGTTTCTTCAATCATTGAATTAAATAAACTTGGAAAATCGCACATAGATAAATTTAAAAATTATTTAATAATATTATTATTCTTGTTTTCTTTAAATTACGTAAGGGGAACTACTGATCAAGAATTTATTATTTTTTTATGGATAACAATTTCTATATTTCTATCAGATATCGGAGGTTATATTTTTGGAAAAATCTTTAAAGGAAAAAAACTTACTAAAATTAGTCCAAACAAAACTTACTCCGGTTCTATTGGCAGTTTAATTTTAAGTTTTCTATCAATTCCTATTGTAAATCAAATATCAATAAATTTTTTAAATTCACAAATAATATTCGACTTAAGTTTAGTAAACTTATTATTAGTAATGTCATTTTCAATTTTTTGCCAAGTAGGTGATCTGTATTTTTCTTTTCTAAAGAGAAAATTCTCCGTCAAGGATACAGGAAAATTGTTACCAGGGCATGGTGGTATCTTAGATCGAATTGATGGTATGATTTTTGTTTTCATTTTTTCATTAGTATTAAAATTATTAAATATAATATAAATATTATGTCAAAAAAAAAGATTATCATTCTTGGATCCACTGGTTCAATCGGAGAGTCAACTATAAATGTAATATTAAAAAATAAAAAAGATTTTGAATTTATTTTATTAGCAGCATCAAAAAACTATAAATCAATAATTTCACAAATTAAAG
>JAYPCI010000002.1:21938-67166 GCA_038124645.1 Candidatus Pelagibacteraceae bacterium | reverse complement strand
TTTATTTTATTAGCAGCATCAAAAAACTATAAATCAATAATTTCACAAATTAAAGAGTTACAACCAAAATATTTTGTAATTTCAAATAAAAAAATTTATGAAAAAATAAAAAAAAAAATTAAAAGTAAAAAAACAAAAATCGTCAATAATTTTGACGTGCTAAAAAAAATCTCTTTAGTTGATTTCACCATTTCAGCCATTCCTGGAATTGAGGGACTAGAACCAACAATCAATTCAGTAAAAAAATCAAAAAAACTATTAATTGCAAATAAGGAGTCAATTATTTACGGATGGCATTTATTAAAAAAAGATTCTAAAAAATACGGAACCAAAGTTAGTTCTATAGACTCCGAGCACTTTTCTATTGGTACAATTTTAAATAATTTTAAAGATAAAACAGACATTGATACAATCTATCTAACTGCTTCTGGTGGACCTTTTCTAAATTATAAAAAAAATGAATTAAAAGAAATTTCACCAAGCGATGCAATAAAACACCCCAGATGGAAAATGGGCAAAAAAATATCTGTCGACTCTGCTACTTTAATGAACAAAATTTTAGAAATTATAGAAGCGCAAAAAATTTTTTCTATAGGTCTTGATAAATTAAAAATTTTAATTCATCCCGAGTCATTAGTCCATGCAATTGTAAAATTTAACAATGGGTTAACTTTTTTTCTATATCATGAACCAGATATGAGAATTCCAATTGCAAATTCGATCTATGGTTCTTCTATAAAAATTAATAAAGTTGTGTCAAAAAATATAAAGAATACAAAAATTAAAAATCTTGAATTTTTTGAACCTAAAATTAGTAAATATAAAATTTTAGAAACTCTTAATTTTATAAAAAAATACCCCTCTGCAGGCATTCTAATTAATTCTGCAAATGAGGAATTAGTAAATATGTTTTTAAGAGGAAAAATTCAATATAACTCAATAATTAGTAGCATTTTGAACTTAATAAAAGATAAAAAATTTAAAAAATATGCTATACATCCTGCAAATAACCTAAATCAAATATATTTTTTAAATGATTGGACACGAAATTATATCAAAAGTAAATTTAAGAAGATTCTAAAATGATAAGAATAGTTTTTACATTCTTAATGATATTTTTTTCAAACAATTTACATGCCGAAGTTGTTAAAGAAATTACAATTAACGGTAATGTGCGTGTTAGTTCTGAAACCGTTAAAGTTTATGGTGATATTGATATTAATAAAGATTATACGAAAAATGATTTAGATGAGATTCTTAAAAAATTATATGCAACAAATTTTTTTGAAAGTATTAATTTATCGTTAGATAATGGCATATTACGAATTGATTTAAAAGAATATCAGGTTATTAATGAGATCATTATAGAGGGTGAAGAGACAAATAAATTTAAAACAGAAATATTACGATTAATTAATTCCAAAAATAAAAATTCTTTTATAGAAAATCTTGTTATAGAAGATGAAGTAATAATTAAAAAATTTTACCAAAACCTCGGATTTAATTTTGCTGAAATTTCAACTAAAATCGAAAATTTTGATAAAGATAGAGTAAATTTATATTTTCTAATTACAAAGAATAATAAAACAAAAATATCAAAAATTAATTTTATCGGGGATAAAAAAGTCAGAGATACTAAACTAAGAGATATCATTGTCTCAGAAGAACATAAGTTTTGGAAATTTATTTCTAATAATGTTTATCTTAATTTAGATAATATAGAATTAGATAAAAGATTACTAACAAACTATTTAAGGTCTATTGGTTACTACGAGGCTCAAGTTATTTCAAGTTACACCGAAGTTAATAAAGAGGGATATACAATCTTAAATTATAATATCAGTTCTGGAGATCGCTATAAAATTTCAAAAATTTCTACAGATTTAGATCCGTCTATAAGCAAAAATGTCTTTTCCGAAATGCAAAATGTTTACCAAGATTATATTGGCAAATATTATTCACCATTCTCGATAAGTAAAATCTTAGAAGAAATTGATGAAGTTATTGTAGATAACGATCTTCAGTTTGTTGAACACTCAGTATCAGAAAAATTATCAACTAATTCAGTGGAGATTACATTTAATATTTTTGAGGGAGAAAAAGTACTAGTAGAGAGAATAGATATAAATGGTAATAGAATAACCAACGAGGATGTAATCAGATCAGAATTAATAATTGATGAAGGAGATCCGTTTAATAAAACAAATCTTGCTAAATCTATTTCAAGATTAAAAGCTAGAAATATTTTTGGAAAAGTTGAGGAAACTGTTGAAAACGGTTCAAGTGATGATTTAAAAATAATTACCATTAATGTTGAAGAACAAGCCACTGGAGAAATTAGCGCCGGGGCGGGAGTTGGTACCGATGGTGGAGCATTTGACTTTTCAATCAAAGAAAATAATTGGATGGGTAAAGGAATGCAACTTTCATCATTTTTATCTTTAAGAGAAAAGTCTTTAAAAGGATCAATTGAGCTTAACGATCCTAATTATAAATTTTCAGGGAATAGTAGATTTTATAATATATCTAGTATCACAAATAATGCTGCAGACTCAGGTTATAAAAATTCTCTTGTGACGCTTGGAATAGGAACTAGGTATGAACAATATAAAAATTTATATTTTGCACCTGCTATATATTTGACTTCAGATAAACTAGACGTGGAGTCATCAGCATCTTCTAATTTAAAAAAACAAGAAGGGACTTTTAATGATCTGACATTTAATTATAGTTTAACATCTGATGAAAGAGACAGAGCTTATGCAACAACGGATGGTTATATTGCAGGTTTCGAACAATCTCTACCATTGTATGCAGATGCTCCATACATTAAAAATACAATTTACCGTAATAATTATTATTCTTTTACGGATAATGTTATCACTGCAGTTAAATTTTACGCGCAAGCAGTAAATGGTATTGGAGAAGATGTGAGATTAAGTAAAAGAGCGGATATTCCATCTTCAAGAATTAGAGGTTTTGAAAGTGGAAAAATAGGTCCAAAAGATGGGGGAGATTTTATAGGTGGAAACTATGCAGCTGCACTTAATTTTGAAACATCGTTACCAAATCTTTTTCCTGAAAGCAGCAATTTAGATTTAAATTTATTTTTAGATTTTGCAAATGTTTGGGGCGTAGACTATGACTCAAGTATTGATGAAAGTAATGAATTAAGATCTTCGACTGGTATAGCTATCGATTTTAGATCACCTATTGGTCCTATGAGTTTTATATTTGCGCAAGATTTAAGCAAAGCTGATACTGATAAAACAGAGTCTTTTAACTTCAGGTTGGGAGCTACTTTCTAAATATGAGAAAAATATTTGTTTGGATTCTAATTAGCTGGTGTTTCGTAACACTATCTGCGTATTCTGGGGAAAGTCATATTATTGACTTCACAAAAGTGCTTAATGAGAGCAAAGCAGGTAAAGAGGCTCAAGAATTTTTAAAAAATAAATTAAATAAAGACATTAAAAGATTTTCAGATATAGAAAACAACTTAAGGGAAGAGGAAAAAAAATTAATCAGTCAAAAAAAAGTGATTTCTCAAGAAGAGTATCAAAAAAAAGTTGATGACTTAAGAAACAAAGTTTCCAAATTGCAATCTGATAGAAATACTTCGTTAAATAATGTAGCTAAAACAAGAGCTGAAGCTAGAACAAAATTACTTTCAGCTCTGAATCCAATTTTAGAAGAATATATGGAAAAAAATAATGTTAATTTAATTTTAGATAAAAGTTCCATTTTAGTTAGCAAAAAAGAGCTGGATATTACAGATCAAATTATAGAAGTTTTAAACAAGAATTTGAAATCATTAAATTTAAAATAGAAATGAGCAAAACTTTATTTTTTAAAAATAAAGGTCCTTTTAAATTACATAAAATATTTCCTAAAATTAAAGTAGCAAAAGATGTTTCTATTAATAATATAAAAAACATTTTTGAAGCAACCAATCAAGATATTACATTTTTAGACTCAAGAAATTATCTAGAAATATCAAAAAAAACTAAAGCTAAAGCATGCATTACTACTAAAAAACTTGCTCAATATTTACCTGACCAGTGCATTCTAATTCTGACAGATAAAGTCTTGTTTGAAGTAGCAAAGGTTGCAAAATTATTTTATCCAGAAGCAGATATAGACTATTTAGATAAAACCTTAAAAAAACCAATAAATAAAAATTATCCTTCTGTAAATTTTGGTAACAATGTTTTAGTTGGCAAGGGTGTAAAAATTGGTAAAAAATCTCAAGTGGGCAATAATACTATAATAGAAAGCAATGTTTATATCGGAAAAAATTGTATTATTGGTTCAGGTGTTCATTTAAAGAATTCTGTTTTAGGAGATAATGTAGTGATACAAAGCGGATGCAAAATAGGGTTAAAGGGTTTTGGATTTATTCCAATTCAAAATCAAAATTTTAAATTTCCTCATATAGGATCAGTACAAATTGGATCAAATGTAGAGATAGCTGCTAACTGTACTATTGATAGAGGATCTTTAGATCACACAGTCATTGGTGATAATACTTATTTAGATAATCAAGTTCATGTTGCACACAATGTCAAAATTGGAAAAAATTGTATGATTGCCGGGCAAGTCGGATTTGCTGGTAGCACGAAAGTTGGCAACAATGTTTCAATAGGTGGACAAGCAGGAATTTCAGGACATCTTACAATTGGGAACAATGTAAAGATAGGTGGCGGAAGTGGAGTTATAAAAGATATTGAGGATAATTCAGTAGTGATGGGATATCCTGCTATTAATTTTAAAGAATTTATAAAAAGTTGGAGAAAATAAAATGGAAAAAAAATCATTATCAAAAGAAGATATTAAAAATCTTTTGCCGCATAGAGAACCTATGCTTTTAATTGAGCGCTTGGTTAATATTGTGCATTTAAAATCAGCTACAGCAATCATGAATGTAAAAAAAGACTCTTTTTTTGTTCAAGGTCATTTTCCAGGACAACCTGTTATGCCAGGAGTTTTAATTGTCGAAGCCTTTGGTCAAGCTGCTGCTGCTTTAACTGCATCTGGAATTGATAAAAAAGAATATGAAAATAAATTAGTTTTTTTAATGAGTGTTGAAAAAGCTCAATTTAGAAAACCTGTTGTACCTGACTGTGAATTACATTTAGAAATTGAGGCAGTTAGATCGCATGGAAGAGTTTGGAAATATAAAGGTGTTGCAAAAGTAGATGGTAATAGAATGGCTAACGCTGAATGGTCAGCGACTATAGTTGATAGAAAATAGTCATGTCTCATAATACAAGTATCATCGATAAAAATTCTAAAATTGCTGAAAATGTAAAAATTGGTCCTTTTTGTTATGTTGGTCCAAATGTCACTCTAGAAAAAAATGTAGAACTTATCTCTCATGTCCATATTGAAGGAAACACAAGAATTGGAGAGGGTACAAAAATTTTCCCTTTTGCTTGTATTGGAACCGATCCCCAAGATTTAAAATTTAAAGGTGAGATGAACAGTGTTGAAATAGGAAAAAATAACAAAATTCGAGAATACGTTACTATTAATCCAGGAACCGAGGGTGGTGGCGGCAAAACAATTATAGGAGATAATTGCCTATTTATGATCTCATCTCATATAGCGCATGACTGTAAAGTTGGTAACAATGTAATTATTGCAAACAATGTGCCATTAGGAGGGCATGTAACAATTGAGGACTACGTTGTGATCGGTGGAAATTCTGCTGTGCAACAATTTACAAGAATTGGTAGGTCAGCGATGATTGGTGGAATGACAGGAGTTTTAAAAGATGTAATTCCTTTTGGCCTATCTACTGGAAATAGAAATGTCTTAAATGGATTAAATTTGATCGGTTTACGAAGAAAAAATTATGATAACAAAAAAATCATTTCATTGAATGAGGCTTATAAACAAATATTTAATAACAATAAAATTAGCACAAATTTATCTGAAATAAGAAAAAAATATAACGATAATGAACTAGTTATAGAAATCTTGAACTTTATTGAAAGAGATAAAAAAAGACCTATTTGTACACCAGAATAATGATTGGATTAATATTTGGCGAAACAGATTTACCCAAATTAATTTTAAAAGATATTAAAAAAAAAAAATTAAAATACAAAATTGCTGATTTGACAAAGTCTCGATTTTTTAAAAAAGATAAAAATTCAAAAAAGTTTTTTATAGGACAATTTGGATCAATTATAGATTTTTTAAAAAGCAATAACTGCAAACAAGTTATTTTTGCTGGCAAAGTTCAGAAACCAAATATTAAGGATATTAAATTAGACTTAAAAGGATTGATTTATTTGCCTAAAATAATCAAAGCAGCCAGGAGAGGAGATGCAGCAATTTTAAAAACTATAATTAATATTTTAAAATCAAAAAAAATTTCAGTATTAAACTCAATCAAATTTAGTAAACATCTAACCTTAAAAAAGGGTGTTCACACTAAAATTAAGCCAAAAAAAATTGACAATATCGATATAAACTATGGTGTAAAATTTCTAAAAAAAACTAATCCTTACTCTTTTGTACAAGCAATAATAGTAAAAAATAAAAAAGTTTTGCAAACTGAGAGTCAGTCAGGAACTGAAATGATGTTAAAAAAAATTAAAAACAAACATGAAAATTCAATATTAATTAAATTGCCTAAACCGAAACAGGATTTAAGAATTGATCTACCAACAATTGGTTTCAAGACTTTAAAATATTGCAAATTAAAAAAAATTAAAGGCATTGTTCTTAAATCCAAACAAAATATATTTTTAGATCAAATAAAAAGTATCAATTTTGCAAACAAACATAAAATTTTTATTAAAGCGATATGAAGAAAATATTTGTTTTAACGGGCGAAGACTCCGGCGATGCTTTAGCATCTTCTGCAATATCAAAACTTAAAAACAACAGAAAAGATATTGAATATCTTTGTGTGGGAGGCGAAAAATTAAAAGCACTAGGAATTAAATCTATTTATGATTTAAAAGAGATTACCTATATTGGTTTTACTGATGTTTTTTTAAATATATTTAAAATTAATAAAACTATTAATAGAACGGTTGCTGCCATTTTAAAATTTCAACCTGATATATTATTTTCAGTTGATAGTCCGGATTTTACATTAAGAGTAGCAGGTAAAGTAAAAAGAAAAAATCCAAATATTAAAGTTGTGCATCTGGTAGCTCCTCAAGTTTGGGTCTGGCGAGAAAAGAGAGCAAAAAAAATTGGTAAGATAGTTGATCGTTTGCTTTTATTATTTAAATTTGAAGAAAAGTATTTTAGTAAATATAAAGTTAATTATAATTTTGTGGGACATCCACTTTTAGATAATACTGCAGAAGAAAAAATTTCAATGACTTCAGTGCTTGGTAAAAATCAAGCACTCATCTCGATTTTTCCAGGTAGCAGACAAACCGAACTTAAATTCTTATTACCGGTATTAGTAGATTTTATAAAATGCATGAATGAAAGATATTCAGATTTTAAATTTGTCTTTCATGCAACTTCAAATACTAGAACACAAATAGTAGACAAAATTAAATCAGTAAATGATTTAAAAAATTGTGAGGTTATTAGCGACCCTAAGATTAAAAAATATATTCTAAAAAAGTCTATTTTTGCAATTAACAAATCAGGCACGGTATCTTTAGAAATTGCAAAAGAAAAAATTCCGTCAGTAGTTATTTATAAAATGGGTTTATTAAATTATTTTATTGTAAAACTTTTAGTTAAAGTAAAATATGCAAATATTATAAATATTGCAGCTGAAGATGAGATTATTCCAGAACTTATCCAATCTAACTGTAATTCTCAAAAAATATTTGAAGTTGTAAGTGATTATTTAAATAATCCAGATAAGATAAAATTACAGGTCTTGAAAGTTCAAGATCAACTTAAAAACTTTACTAAAAACAATCAATCTTCATCATTAAATGTTTGTGAAGAGTTACTTAAATTTATCTAGTCTTTTTATAACTTCAGACTTTTCTAGAGAAAGCAAAATATCATAGATACCTGGACCAAATTTCGATCCTGTTAAAGCTATTCTTAGTGGTTGACCCACAGTTTTAAAATCTATTTTATTCTCTGTAATAATTTTTTCTATAATTACTTTAAGAGTATCTTTATTTATATCTTTAGACTTACTGAATTGATCTATAAAATTATTTATTATTTTTTTTCCTTTGCTAATTAATTCAATATCTTCTTTTTTATAGTCCAAGGTTTCTTTTAGAAGATATAAAGCGTTATTATAAATATCATTTAGTGTCTTTGCTTTATTTTTTAAAAAATATAAAGAGACCTCAATGCTTTTTAATTTGTCTAATTTATAATCTTTTTTAAATAATTTTATATAATCATTTAAATATTTAAAGAGAACATCTTCACTAGTGTTTTTAATATATGTTTCATTAATGGACAAAACTCTTGTTAAATCGAACTTTGAAGGAGATTTACCAATGCCATCAAAATTGAATAAGTTTATACTCTCTTCTAGACTAAAAATTTCTTTATCTTTGTATGACCAACCTAATCTTAATAAATAATTTCTAAGAGCATCTGGTATTATACCCATTTCAATATACTCATCTATAGTTGCTGCTTTATCACGTTTTGACATTTTTTTTCCTTCAAAACTATGAATTAGTGGAACATGAGCAAAAGATGGCGTTTGCCATTTCATAGCTTCGTGGATTTGCTTTTGTTTAAATGAATTAATTTTATGATCATCTCCTCTGATAATGTGTGTTATTTGCATCTCATGATCATCAACTGCAGCAGAAAGTTGATAAGTAGGAGTTTCATCATTTCTTAAAATAACAAAATCTTCTACAGTTGAATTCTCAATTATAATTTTGCCTTGGACTAAATCTTCTATTGTTGAATTTCCTGTGATATTACTTTTAAATCTTAAAACTGATTTTTCATTTTTGTTAATATTTAACTCTCTGCATTTTCTACTGTAAGTATAGGGCAATCCTTTTTTAATACAGTCTTTTTTGTGTTGTTCTAATTCTTCAGTTGAACAATTACAATAATAAGCAAATCCAGTTTTTAATAAAGTTTTGGCGATTTCCTGATGTTTGTTAATATTTTTTGATTGAATAAAAACTTTATCATCATAAGTTAAACCTAACCACTCAAGAGATTTTATGATTTGTTCTTTATATCTTTCTTCTGACCTTTCTTTATCGGTATCTTCTATACGTAAAAAAAATTTACCTTTATTTTTTTTGGCTAATAACCAATTGAATAATGCAGTTCGTACACCACCAATATGCAATGGCCCAGTGGGTGAGGGTGCGAACCTACATTTGAAAGACATTGAAATATAATTAAACTATTTTAGTGAAAGTTTCTATATAAAGAAACTAGTTTTCCTTGAAATTTTACTCTTGAAGCTGCATAGAATTTAGTTTCATAATTTTTATTTGCACTTTCAAGAGCAATTGTATTACCTTTTTTTCTGATTCTTTTTAAAGTTGCTTCCTGGTTATCAATAAGAGCCACTGCGATTTGACCATTTTCAACTTGGCTTGTTTTTTTAATGATTACGGTATCCCCATCACTGATGCCCGCATCAATCATTGAGTCTCCTTTTACTTTTAACCCAAAAAATTCACCTTTACTTGATAACTCAGGTGGTAATGAAACGGTATCTATTTCATTTTGAATAGCTTCAATAGGAGTACCCGCTGCAATTGAACCTAATACTGAAACTTTAGCAGTTTCTCCTTTAGTTTTGTCCAAACCACCTTTGATGATGCTTGGTGTAAAAGAATTAAATATATCATTAGCGCTTACACTTTCTGGCAATTTTAAAACTTCTAAAGCTCTTGCTTTATGAGCTAGTCTTTTTATAAACCCTCTCTCTTCAAGAGCTGATATCAATCTGTGAATTCCTGATTTCGACTTTAAGTTGAGTGAATTCTTCATTTCCTCATATGAGGGTGAAACACCTGAGGATCTAATTTTTTTATTAATAAATAATAATAAGTTTTTTTGTTTTTTTGTAAGCATAGAACAAACCTTGTACATTTATGTTCTACAAAAGTTCTTTTTAAATTACAACTTAAAATAAAGGTTAATTTTATTAGCTTATTTGATTAAATCTTCCAATTAATTCTTTAGGATTGTCTGATTTTAAAAGTGATTCACCGATAAGGAAATTTTTAATTCCGGTTTTTTCAAAGATATATTTGGCATCAATTTCATTCTTAATACCGCTCTCTGATATTAGGGGACCCTTATGATTTTTAACCACCTCAAAAATTGAAATAGTATTATTTATTGAAACCTCTAGTGTTTTTAGGTTTCTATTATTAATTCCAATAATAGCGTCATCGTACTTTAAGGCTGTTTCAGCTTCTTTTTCGTCATGAACCTCAACAATTACAGATAAGTTATATTTTTTGGCTTCCGTATATATTTCGTCAGCCTGCTTACCATTTAGAGCAGCAAGAATAATCAAAATACAATCTGATCCAAAACTTTTTGATAAAGGGACCTGATAAGGGTCAATAAAGAAATCTTTTGCTAGAATAGGGATTTGATAATTTTTTTTAATATCTTCTATATATTCAAATTTTCCTAAAAAATGTTCTTCTTCTGTTAAAACCGATAGGCAAGTAGCGCCACTGTCGACATACATTTTTGCTATATCTAAGTGCTTAAAATTATTAACTAAAACACCAGCAGAGGGGCTTGCTTTTTTAATTTCAGTAATTAAAGAAATCTTTTCATTTTTTTTTAATGTATCTTTAAAATCATAAAAACAATCAAGATTTTTAATTTTATTATCTAAGAAATTTAAAGTTTTATTTTTTTTTATTAAGTCTAAAGACTTTTTCTTATCATCTATAATCTTTTTTAAAATGTTCACTATTAAATTGATTGAATTTTTATTAAGTGTTCAAAAGTTTTACCAGAACTTAATTGTTTTGACGCCTTATCAAAAGCTACTTTAAAATCATTTTCTTTACCTGAAACAATTAATCCTGCCGCTGTATTTAATGCAACCGCTTCAGAAAATTCGTTTGTTTTACCTTTATATATTTCAATTATTTTATTTGAATTATATTCTGCATTTTTTCCTTTTAAATTTTCTATATTAGTTGAACTGAGACCAAGTTTTTTTGGATCAACTATAAACTGATCGATATTTCCATCTTTGAGTTCTATTATATTTGTTTTAGCGAAAGGTGAAATTTCATCCATGCCATCATCACTATGAACTATATAAGCGTGCACAACATTATTTTCTTTTAATGCTTCAGCAAATGGTTTCATCCATTTTCTATCAAATACACCAACAACTTGCCTTTTAACTTGAGCAGGGCTACTTAAAGGCCCAATTAAATTAAAGATTGTTTTTTTTCCCATTTTTTTTCTAGCAGGTCCCACGTATTTCATTGCGGAATGATAATTAGGAGCAAACATGAAAGCAAAATTAAATTTTTTAATATTTTCCTCTACTTCATGCGGTCTAAGGTTTATACTAATTTTAAGTGCTTCCAATACATCAGCTGAACCGCAATTTGATGATACAGCTTTATTGCCATGTTTAGCTACTTTTACACCCATACTAGCTAGTACAATTGCTGCTGCTGTAGAAATGTTTAAAGAATTCTGGCCATCTCCACCAGTTCCACATGTGTCGATAGTAGTGTCATCAGTCATCACTTTGTTTGCCTTATCTCTTAAAACATGAATTCCTCCAGCTAACTCATCTTTAGTTTCACCTTTTTTTAGGAATGACTCTAGTATCTCAATTATAGAATTTTCATTGTGTTTACCTTCCATGAGTTCATTAAAGAGTATTTTACTTTCATCGAAAGAAAGATTTTTTCCTTTTTTTAAATTTTCAATAATTTTAGACATATTAGCTAGTTATAAAGTTTTTTATTAATCTAATTCCTACCTTTGTACTAATACTTTCAGGATGAAATTGAAAGCCATGTATATCATAGCTTTTATGCATCAAACCCATGATTGTTTTATTTTTTGTTTCTGCAGTAATTATGAGCTCTTTTGGAAAACTTTTACGATCTACAATCAAACTATGATATCTAGTTGCCTCAAAATTATCCTCGATATTTTTGAATAATCCTTTTTTTTTATGTTTGATTTTGCTTGTTTTACCGTGCATTAAATTTTTTGCGCGGATTATTTTGCCTCCAAACACTTGTCCGATAATTTGATGTCCTAAGCAAACCCCTAAAATAGGTATTTTTTTATAAACTTCTTTTACAATTTTTAAACAATTACCTGCTTGGTTTGGGTTGCCAGGTCCTGGGGAGATTACAATTTTATTATATTTTTTTTTTAAGATAGTTTTCCCGTCTATTTTATCATTTCTGATAACATCCACATTTTTTTTAAATTTAGAGATATAATGATAAAGATTATAAGTAAAACTATCATAATTATCTATTAAAAGTATTTTCATATTAATCAGTTACACTTAATAAAGCCTTAGCTTTATTTATTGTCTCTAAATATTCCTTCCCAGGATTACTATCAGCAACTATACCAGCGCCAGCCTGAACATATATTTTTTTATTTTTAATTAGTGCTGTTCTAAGAGCAATACAGGTATCAAAATCTCCATTAGCTGAAAAATAGCCAATAGATCCAGCGTAAAGTTTTCTTTTATTTTTTTCAAGTTCATCAATGATTTCCATCGCTCTGATTTTTGGAGCACCGCTGACTGTTCCTGCTGGAAACCCTGATAACATAGCCTCAAAGTTTGAAACTTTTTTATTAAATTTACCTTCGACGTTAGAAACAATGTGCATAACATGCGAATATCGTTCAATTATAAATTTTTCTGTAACCTTTACACTGTTAGACTTAGATATTTTGCCAACATCATTCCGCCCAAGATCCAAAAGCATTAAATGTTCAGCAAGTTCTTTTTGATCTTTTAATAATTCTTTTTCAAGCTTGAGGTCTTGTAACTTGTTTTTTCCTCGAGGTCTGGTGCCTGCAATTGGTCGAATAGTGATATTATTATTACGAAGTCTAACTAATATTTCAGGACTGCTTCCAATTATTTTAAAATCTTCAAAATTAAAATAAAACATAAAAGGCGAAGGGTTGCGTACCCGTAAATTATTGTAAATTTCTAGTGGATATTTATTAATTTTTCTCTCAAATCTTTGACTTAACACAACCTGAAAAATATCACCTTTTTTTATATATTCTTTTGCTTTAAGAACAATCTTTGTAAACTCTTTTTTAGTTATATTAGATTTAACTTTATTTGTATTTTTTTGGCGAGTAAATATTTTTGGCAAATTAAAATTTAAATAAAAATTATATATTTTAAATTTATTTTTGATATTTTCATAATGCTGGAAAGCATCATGCACAGATTGATCTTTAAAGATATTCTCAATAAAAAATACCTTCTTTTTTAAATCATCATATATTATTAAATTATTAGGTCTAAAAACTCTAATGTCAGGAATATTGAGATTATCTTTATTTTTATCTGGAATTTTTTCAATATAACGTATTACATCATAAGAAAAATAACCTACCAACATCGAACACAAATTAGGAATACTTTTAGGGGTTTTAAAACTAAAATTTTTTATTAACCTATTAATAAAATTTAAAGTATTTACTTTATTATAAATTTTATTTTTTGCTCCTGTTTCTATAACTTTATTTTTATGAAAGTTCCAAATTTTATCAGGATTTAAACCAATAATCGTATATCTTGATCTAATTGTGCCTTTTTCAACAGACTCAAAAATAAAACTGTTTTTTTCTGCTAAAATAAAATTGAATAAATTAACAATTTTAGAGTAGTTGTTGCATTTTAATTCTGTGTAAATTACTTGGTTTTTGGTTTTAAGTGATTTTTTAAATTGCTTATAGTTCGTACTTAAAATCATTACAACGAGTTTTTAAATCTTTGAATGACTCTATCATTTATTTCAATATCGTACTTCTTATTTACTCCCAAATCATATGATTTATATATTTCTTGAGATAAACTAATTAAAGCTTTTACTTTAAACTCATCATATTTATCTGAATTCTCACTTAAATTATTAAAAACAGTATTATTTATCTTAACTAAATAACTTTTACTAAAATCATTGTTTGTAATTAAGTTAATCTCATTGTTTTTAAATGAAAACACTCTCCTGATCATATCGTCTGAAAAATACTGATTATCTTTTAAATTTTTAATTATTGTATTCTGAATTCTAACATTTTTATCTACAGCATATTCTGTGTATTTTTTTGCATTAAAGCGATCATTTGAAAATTTACCGACGATTTCAGAATTTACTTCAAGAATATTTTTAAGTTTTAATTGTCTATCGATTGCTGCAGCAACCGCCTTATCATTTAAATTTTTATTTATTTTTTCAACATTATTAATTTGAATTAAGTAATATTTATCTCCTATTTTAGTTACACCAGGCTCATTTTCTTTAAAATTAAACATATTCTTAAAAATTTGATCATCTAAATCTATTTGATTTCCTTGAACATCTTTTTTTGAAGCATTGACTTGAGTTAATTTTTTTAAATCTAAGTTAAAATCTTTTACTATTTGAGTAATTTGATTAGTATCAAATAATTTATTCTCTATCTCTTCTATCTTTTTAAAAAAAACTTCATCATATTCATTTTTAGAAGTAATTTTTACAGGTGAAAGTTCCGCATAATTGATTGTTTTATATTCTTCTAAAAATAGATCTTTGTTTTTTTCAAACAATTCTTTTCTGTCATTTTCAGCTAGTACAAATTTGTTATAAATTTCATTCAAATCAATAAATTCTAATTCTTTTGTTTGATTTTCTTTTCTATATTCTGTTTGTACTAAAAAATCTGGTACAACAAGGCCCTCAGATAGATTGTCAAGCAATTGTCTCTTTTTCTCTTGTTCAGCAATAATCTTTTCAAAAGTTGCTGCTTGTAGTCCACTTTCAATTAAAAACTTTTCGTAACTCGTCCTTGAAAACTGATCGTTGTCTTTAAATTGTTTATCATTCAAGATTAAGTTTTTTAAGGCATTTGGAGAAATTTTTATGCCAAAATTTTCAATTTCAAGAGAAACTATCTTGGAAGTAATCAGTTCTGAAAGCAGATCATTAAAAATTTTATCATTCTTAATTTGTGTTCGATCAATGTTTCTTCGATTAAGAGAATTAAGAAATTCTTGAGTACTAATGTTTTGATTATCTATTTTGACTAAAATATTCTGATTTCCACCTCTAAATACATCTCCCATTCCCCAAAATAAAAAAGGTAAAATAATTATTATAATCAATATTTTTCCTAGCAAAGAACCAATCAATTTTTTTGTTGCTGTGATCATTGTTTTAATCTATAGAATTAAATAATTTATATTTCAAAAATCAATCAATGGCAAATAACTTTAAATATTTTATTGGAAATTGGAAAATGTTTGGGCTCCCAGAGTCTAAAAATATTTTAACTCAAATTGATGATTTTATTAAAGCGGATACTAAGTTTAATTCGAAGTATAAAGTTTATATAACACCGCCTTTCACGCTTATTGAAAGTTACTCATCTTTTTTTAAAAATAAGACAATTAAAATAGGCGCTCAAAATTTATATCATAAAGATAATTTTGGCTCTAATACTGGCTCTGTGAGTGCTCAAATGTTGAGAGCTGTGGGCAGCGATCTTGTATTAGTTGGTCATTCAGATAATCGTGCCGAAGGAGACACCAATGAAATGCTCAAACAAAAAATACAGAGTGCTCTAAATAATGATATGCAAGTGACGTTCTGTATAGGAGAGTCAAAAGAAGAGAAAGTTAAAGGTAATACTTTTCCTTTTCTAAAATCACAATTGACTTCTGTTTTAAATTCTGAGTTCAATAAAATAGAAGATAGTTTAATAGTTGCTTATGAACCAATCTGGTCTATTGGAACTGGCATGATACCATCAAGCGAGGAACTCACTAAAACAATCAAATATATCAAAGAAGTCTTAAATGAAATTTTTGGGAAGACTTCTAATATTAAAGTTTTATATGGTGGGTCCGTTGATAGTTCAAACATCAATGATTTAAAAATTATTAGTGAAATAGATGGTTTCTTAATTGGCGGAGCATCCAGAAAAGAGAAAAATTTTATTGATATAATCAATAAATACTTTAGATAGTACTCATGGAAAATATTGTCATAGGTATAAATGTATTTTTAGCTGCATTGCTTATAATCTTTATACTTTTACAAAGATCAGAAGGTGGTGCACTTGGACTTGGAGTTTCACAAGATAATTTCACATCGGCAAGGTCAGCTGCAAATTTTTTAACAAAAATGACTGCAGTGATCGCAACTCTTTTTATAGTTTCTAGTATTATATTAGTTATTATTTCACGAGGCGAGTTAAGTGAAACGCAATCTGTTTTGGACCAAAATACGTCTGACGAATTAAATCTTCCACAGATCCCAGAAACTAATAAATAAGTTTGTTTTTAGATTAAAATTATCTATAATATTCTTCCATGGCGCAGTATATATTTATTACCGGCGGCGTGGTATCCTCTCTCGGAAAAGGATTGTCTTCAGCTTCTCTAGCTTATTTACTCCAGTCTCGTGGCTATAAAGTTAGAATAAGAAAATTAGATCCATATTTAAATGTAGATCCAGGAACCATGAGTCCCTTTCAACATGGTGAGGTTTATGTAACCAATGATGGTGCTGAAACTGATTTAGACTTAGGACATTATGAAAGGTTCTCAGGCGTCTCAGCAAAAAAATCAGATAATATTACTACTGGTCAAGTGTACAGCGATGTCTTAAGGAAAGAACGTAAAGGTCAATACTTAGGTAAAACTGTCCAAGTCATTCCACATGTAACCGATAGAATTAAAGAATTTATAAAGCATGATGTGCGAACAGAAGATTTTGTCATATGTGAAATTGGTGGCACTGTTGGAGACATTGAGAGTTTACCATTTTTAGAAGCCATAAGACAATTTTCAAATGAAGCGGGTAAAAAAAATACTTTATTTATTCATCTTACTTTAGTTCCCTACATGAAAGCTTCTGATGAAATTAAAACTAAACCTACACAGCATTCTGTTAAAGAGTTAAGAAGCATAGGTATTCAGCCAGATATTATTATCTGTCGATCTGAACAAACTATCCCATTAGATCAAAGAAAGAAAATTTCATTATTTTGTAATGTTGATATTAAAGATGTAATCGAAACTGTTGATGTTAAAACAATTTATGAGGCGCCCATCAGCTTTAATAAAGAAAAATTAGATGAAAGAGTTTTAAATTATTTTAAATTAAAAAATCGCAAAAAAGTAAATCTAAAACCTTGGAAAAGAATTACCAACTTAGTGTTGAATACTAAACAAAGTGTCAATATCGGCATTATTGGCAAATATGTAAATTTAAAAGATGCCTATAAATCCTTAGATGAAGCTTTAACACATGGCGGTATAGCTAATCATCTAAAAGTTAATTTAATTAGAGTTGAGTCAGACTTTTTAAAACCTCAAGATATTAAAAGAAAATTGAAAGATGTATCAGGTATCTTAATTCCCGGGGGTTTTGGTAAAAGAGGGACCGAGGGTAAAATTGCAGCAATTCATCATGCCAGAAAAAATAAAATTCCATTTCTTGGTATTTGTTTTGGTATGCAAATGGCAATTATTGAATTTGCAAGAAATCAATTAAATATAAAAAATGCAACATCGAGTGAATTTGGCTCTAAAAAAGGATCTGTTGTTGGACTCATGAATGAATGGGTGAAAGATGGCAAACTAATCAAAGGAACTGTTAAAGAGTTAGGTGGTACGATGCGCTTAGGTAGTTATGAAGCCAAATTAATTAAGAATTCACAGATCAGTAAAATTTATAAAGCTGATAAGATTCATGAGCGGCACAGACATCGATATGAAGTTAATATCAACTTTAAAGATTTATTTGAAAAAAAAGGTTTAATCTTTTCAGGATTGTCACCAGATGGAAAATTACCAGAAATTATTGAATTAAAAGGACATCCTTGGTTTATTGGAGTGCAATTTCATCCAGAATTTAAATCTAGACCTTTATCACCGCATCCTTTATTCTCATCATTTATAAAAGCTGCTAAATATTATTCAAAGAAAAACTAATGACACATAAAGTAAATTGTAAAAATTTTGAAATATCTAACGATAAACCTTTCACCCTTATTGCAGGTCCTTGCCAATTAGAGAATGAAAGCCATGCAATTAAAATTTCTACAGAATTAAAAAACATTGCCGCAAGTTTAAAAATTAATCTAATCTATAAAACCTCTTTTGATAAAGCTAATCGAACCAGTTTAAAAGGGAAAAGGGGATTAGGTTTAGAAAAATCTCTACCAATATTTGATAAAATAAGAAATGAGGTAGGACTTCCAGTATTGACAGATGTGCATACAGCAGAACAATGTTCAGTTATTGCAAAACATGTTGATGTTTTACAAATTCCAGCTTTTCTTTGTCGACAGACTGATCTTTTAATTGCAGCGGCTAAAACAGGGAAAATAATAAATGTTAAAAAAGGTCAATTTTTAGCTCCTTGGGATATGTCTAATGTCATCAAAAAAATCGAAGATAGCGGAAACAAAAGTATTTTGATTACTGAACGTGGAGCAAGTTTTGGATATAATACTCTTGTTTCTGATATGAGAGCTTTACCCATAATGTCAAAATTTGGATTTCCAATAGTATACGATGCGACACACTCAGTTCAGCAACCAGGTGGCATGGGTGAAAAAAGTGGCGGACAAAGAGAGTTTGTTCCATTTTTAGCTCGAGCTGCAACAGCCGTAGGCATTGGAGCTATCTTTATTGAAACACATGAAGATCCCGACAACGCACCCTCCGATGGTCCTAATATGGTTCCACTAAAAGAGTTACCTAAACTTTTAAAAAAATTAGTTGAGATTGATAAGATTGTTAAAAATTACTAATGTCTAAAATTAAATCTGTAAAAGGAAGACAAGTTTTTGATAGCAGAGGTAATCCTACCACCGAAGCTGAGATTTTATTGTTCAATGGAGTAAAAGGAACTGCAATTGTACCTTCAGGCGCTTCCACGGGAGCTTTTGAAGCTTACGAACTTAGAGATGGAGATAAAAAACAATTTCTTGGTAAAGGTGTTTTAAAAGCAGTGAGAAATATTAATCAATTATCCAAAATATTAAAAAATAAAAATATAAATGAGCAAAAAAAAATTGATAACATTCTTATTAAAGAGGACGGCAGTGATAACAAAAAAAAACTAGGTGCCAATTGCATTTTAGCTGTATCTTTAGCTGTCGCCCAAGCTGCAGCAAATGATAAAAAAAAGAGTTTATTCAGATACCTTGGCAAGGGTACTTCATTACCCCGTCCATTAATGAATATTATTAATGGAGGAGCACATGCTGATAACGAGTTAAGAATTCAAGAATTTATGATTAGACCAGACTCTGCAAAAAATTTTACTGAAGCAATTAATCACTGTTACTTGGTGATTAATAATTTAAAGAAAATATTAAAAACCAATGGATACTCTGTTAATGTAGGTGATGAAGGCGGTTTTGCACCCAATCTTAAATCTAATGAAGATGCTTTAAATTATATTATAGAGGCAATCAATGCCTCCAGTTTAATTCCAGGTAAAGATATAGTTATTTGTTTAGATGTTGCTGCCAATGAATTATATCAAGATGGCAAATATTCTATTAGAGACGATCGTTACGAAAGCATTGAGGAAACACTTAAATACTATCAATACTTAGTAGATAAATACCCCATAAAATCAATTGAAGATCCTTTTGCTGAAGATGATTGGGAGTCGTGGATAAAGATTACTTCTCTTATAGGCAAAAAAGTCCAAATTGTCGGAGATGATCTTTTCGTTACTAATTATAAAAGACTTAAAAGGGGAATAGAACAACAAGCTGCAAACTGTATTTTAATCAAAGTTAACCAGATCGGTTCATTGCAAGAAACTATGGATGTAATTGAATTAGCTAAAAAGAACAAAATTAAATATATTATTTCACATAGATCAGGTGATACCGAAGATACTTTTATTGCTGATATCGCCGTTGCTACTAACGCTAATCAAATTAAAACAGGATCTTTAGCTCGTTCTGAAAGAGTGGCAAAATATAACCGTTTACTAAGAATTGAAGAAGAGCTTGGCAAAAGATCCAAAATGGCTAAAATTTAAGTATGAATCTGATTAGATTTTTTTTGCATAATAAAATTATTTTAGTCAATTTATTTCTTATCATTTATCTCGTCTCTAACTTTATAGGGGGTGAAAGAGGTTTAATTTCTTATTTTAAAAAAAAAGAACAATTACAACTTTTACAAACTGAACTCAATAAAAAGAACAAAGAATTAGATTACTACGATAAAAGGATTGAACTGCTATCTGGATCTCCTGATCAGGATTACTTAGAGACATTATATAGAGAAAAATTTAATGTCGGAAAAAAAAATGAGATTGTAATTGATTTAAAATGAAAACAGATTTTAGGCACCCTGAAAAACAAAAAAATATAGACTCTCCAATTAAAAAAAAACCTTCATGGATTAGGTCTAAAATAATAGATAGCGCTACATTTCATAAAACAAAAAATATTGTTCTTAAAAATAACTTACATACTGTTTGTCAGGAAGCAAACTGTCCTAACATTACAGAATGTTGGAGTAAAAAACATGCTACCTTTATGATATTGGGAGATACTTGTACCAGAGCCTGTGCTTTTTGTGATGTTAAAACAGGTATACCAAAAATTGTTGATCCACTTGAACCCCAAAGAGTTGCTACTGCTGTAAAAGATTTAGAATTAAAACATGTTGTCATCACTTCAGTAGACAGAGATGATCTAGATGATGGTGGCGCTACTCATTTTAAAAATGTAATCTTAGCAATTAAAAAAATTAATCCTAAAACAACCATTGAAGTTTTGACCCCAGATTTTTTGAAAAAAGGTGAAGCTTATAAAAAAGTTATTGAGGCGGAACCAGATGTTTTTAATCACAACGTTGAGACAGTACCAAGTCTTTATTTAAAAGTTAGACCAGGATCAAGATACTATGCATCAGTTAAATTGCTAGAACAGGTAAAACAAATTAATCCATCGTTATTTACCAAATCTGGGATTATGGTAGGTATGGGAGAATCTTTAGAAGAAATCTTGCAAGTAATGGATGACTTAAGAGCAGCTAATGTTGATTTTCTAACTATTGGACAATATTTGCAGCCAAGCTCAAAGCACTTTCCATTGCATCGGTATGTAGAACCAAAAGAGTTTGATGAACTTAAAAATAGAGCACTGGCTAAAGGATTTTTACTTGTATCATCTTCACCTTTAACTAGATCTTCTTATCATGCTGATGATGATTTTATTCTTTTGAAAAATCAAAGAGTAAAAGAATTAAATTTAGAACATTAATTAGTGTCTAAAACATCTTTTAAAAAAATAATTCATTGCGAAAAAGAAAAACTGATAAATATGGTTTTGGATATTGAAAGATATCCAGAATTTGTTCCTTGGTGTCTTAGTGCGAAAATACATAAAAAAAATGAATCAAATGATCTAATAGAGTTAGAAGCCGAATTAAAAGTAGGTAAGAATTTTTTGAATGAAAATTATGTTAGTCACGTGTTATTTGATAAACAAAAAAATATCATTTTAGTAAACAATTTAGATGGACCACTAAAATATCTTAAAAATGAATGGAAATTTAAAACATTGAATACAGCCACTGAAGTGGATTTTTTTATAGAATTTAAGTTAAAAAACCCAATTTTTAATATGATTGTTAACAGGTCATTTCAACTTGGATTAAAAAAAATTACTGATGCTTTTGTGGAGAGAGCACTACACTTATCAAAAACTTAAATTAATTTATTCAACATTATTATTGTTTTTTTAATGGCTTGTTTTTGAATATAGTGTCTACCTAAATTTTTAAAATTGTGTTTAAAGATTGAAATTTTATTATTAATTTTTATACCCACATATACTAAGCCAACAGGTTTCTTTTTAGTGCCACCTTTAGGACCAGCTATTCCTGTAATTGCAATTTTAATTTTAGATCTAGAAAGTTTTGAAAGCCCGCTTAACATTGCAGTGCAGACCTGGCTACTTACAGCTCCGTATCTTTTTAAAAGCAAAGGTTTAATCTTTATAATTTTAATTTTTGCTTGATTCGAGTAAGAAACAATACCTAAGTCAAATATTTTTGATGATCCACTAACAGAGGTAACAGCAGAAGAAAACTGTCCACCTGTGCAAGATTCAACAATTGATAAAGTATAATTTTTTTTTATTAGTTTTTTAACAATAGTTTTATATATCTTCATTAAAATAGAAAAGAAGGTAAAAGTAATAGTATTGCAGTAAATAACCCAGCAACCAAATCATCAAACATGACACCTAAACTATTGTTAATTTTTTTATCTATCCATCCTATGGGAAAAGGTTTTACGATGTCAAAAAATCTAAATACAAAAAATGAAAGTATTATATAAAAGTCAAATTTCATAACCAGAGGAAATTTGTCTGCAAAACTAGAAAATATATAATAGTAAAAAAATATAAGAGGAATTAATTGTCCAAAGAATTCATCAATAATAATTTCTCTCTGATCTTTATGATGTGAAAACCTTGTATAGCGTTCAATTGAATAGAGAGAAACAAAAAATAATATTATTAAAACTATAAATAAAGCAAATTTAAAAGTAATAAAAAAAGTTGGGATAAAGGTAACAATTAAATAAAACAATAAACAAGTCGCTAAAGAACCAAGAGAACCTGGAAAACGTGAAATTTTACCAAGACCAAAGAGAGAAATTAAAAAAAAATGGAATTTTTCAATCATATTTAATTAAAGAAACTATTACTTCTGAGGCTATAGCTTTTTGATTGCCAATGATACCCAATTTTTCAGCAGTTTTTCCTTTAACATTAATTCTATTTTTGTCTAATTCGGTGATGCTCGATATTTTGTCTATAATTTTATTTTTGATTTTAGATATTTTTGGTTGCTCACAAATAATATTTATATCCAGATTATTTAAATAATAATTATTTTTAATAATTAAATTTATAATATTTTTTAATAATATTTTTGAGTCAATGTTTTTATATTTTTTACTTTTGTCAGAAAAGTACTCTCCAATACTACCTAAACCACTAGCACCCAAGATTGCATCTGTTACTGCATGCAATACGACATCACCATCGGAGTGCCCAGCTAACCCCATACCAAACGGGATTGAAATACCACCCAGAATTAATTTTCTATTTTTGACTAAAGGATGGATATCAAATCCAATGCCAACATAACTTTTACTTATAAAAAATTTTTTAAAATTATAAAAATCTTCTTTGGTTGTAATCTTAAAATTACTTTTATCAGCTAAAATTAATTTTATTTTTGTACTTTTTTCAAGCAAGCTCATGTCATCACTTAAACTATTAGATCTGTTAGAGTGATGAATTTTGTAAATATCTTTAAATCTAAATGATTGTGGAGTTTGCGTTAAAATAAATTTTTCACGTTTTTGGTTAATATAATAACTATTTTTTTTAAATTTTAACGAATCCTCTACTTTTAAATAAGGGATTACTGTTCTATTTTTTTTAGATTCTTTTATGATTTTTTTAATTAAGTTTATCGAAATATTAGGTCTTGAAGCATCGTGAATTAATACTTGATCAATTTTTTTCTTCTTCAAATAGCGTAGGGCATTATAGGTGGAAGCTTGTCTAGTTTTGCCACCTTGAATTTTTATGACCTTATGAAGATTTATTTTATCTAAAAATCTTTTCTGTTTTTTATTATAAACAACAATTATATCGTTAATTTCTTTTATTTTTTTTGCTTTTAAAATTGATATTTCTAATAAAGACTTGCCAGCAATATTTAAGTATTGCTTGGGTATTACTGCTTTAAAACGTGAACTTTGACCCGCAGCAAGAATGATAAATGCAAATCTCATTGTTTATATTTATTAATAATCATATAAAATAAGTTTAGTAAAGATATGTTCAAAAATGTACAAAATTTTAAGTTAATACTTGTCACAACATTTATCACCATTGTTTTAGGAATAGTCACATTTTTAACTTTTATTAATCAGAGCTTTATCGAATTAAATTCAAAAAATATTCAATTTTTATTAATTGCAGATTTTTGTCTTTTGCTATTTTTTTTCTTTTTAATTATTAAAAATTCCCTCAACCTTCTTAAAGATGATAAATTTAAAGGGGTTGGAAAACAAACCCGAAAAAGGTACGTTTCCATCTTCTGCCTTTTTACTTTCTTGCCTTCTTTAATTATTGCCGTTTTTTCACTTTTTTTATTTAATTTTGGTCTTGAAAATTTTTTTAATAACCAAGTTAATAAAGCAGTAACTAATTCTAATTCAGTTGCAAAAGATTATCTAGCTGAGAGCAAGAAAACTTTAGAGTCTGATATAGTTTTGATGGGATTAGATTTAAATAGAGTTGCAAATTTATTTTATGCTAATGAAAATCAATTTTTTAATATTGTAAAAAGTCAGCGTTACATCAGAAGAGTAGATGATGTTTATTTAATTGATAGTTTAGGTACCATCATTTTATCAGAAACAATTGATCAAAACTTAAGTTTTAAAACTCCAACAGATGATGAGTTTAACTTAGCCTTAGAGGGTAAACCGGTCGTCATTTCTAGCGAAGTTTCAGATAAAACGTCGGTTATGTTAAAACTTGAAAATCTGATTGATACTTACTTATATATTTCAAGAAATATTGAACCCAAAATTATAAATTATCTAAATGAAACAGAAGAAGCTGTAAATTTTTATTACTCTGTTCAAGCAGGTGAATTTGGTATCAAAGTTACATTTGCGTTAATTTATATTATTATAGTAAGTTTACTTGTTTTTTTATCTATAACTTTTGCCATTTCTTTCGCATCCGGTTTAACCGTGCCCATCATAAATTTGATCACCGCATCAGAGGATATTTCGAAAGGCAAACTTGATACCAAAGTTCCAAGTATTGAAGCGGATGATGAAATTATTAAATTAAATAAAAATTTTAATAAAATGATTACAACTCTTAAATCACAACAGGAAAAACTTATAGCTACAGAAAGATTTGAAGCTTGGGAAACCATAGCTAGAAAAATGGCTCATGAAATTAAAAATCCGTTAACACCTATTCAATTATCGTTAGATAGAATTAAAGAAAAATATTTACATTTGACAGGTAATGAAAAAAATAATTTTCAAGAATACTTAGATACAATTAATCGGCAAATTAAACAGATCGAAAATTTAGTAAATGAATTTTCTAATTTTGCTAGAATGCCTAAACCACAATTCAAAAAGATTGAAATAATTTCTTTAATTCAAAAAACAGTAAAATTTGTTGCAATGTCTTATAAGAGTAGTGTCCAGGTAAAAACAAAATTATCAAAAGCAACGATCGAAGCTGATGAGGATCAAATCAATCGCCTAATATTGAATCTTATTAAAAATTCTGAAGAGTCTGTTGGGACAAAAATGCAAAAAGATCCTAATTTTAAAGGTAAAATAGGTATAGTAATTGAACCTAATAATGACTATATAACAATCACTGTTGAAGATAATGGTATGGGATTTGTAAATTTAAAAAGATCATTAAACCCTTATTACACAACTAAGGAGAAGGGCTCAGGTTTAGGTTTAGCTATAGCAAACAAAATAATGAGTGAACATAACGGCACTATTAAACTTAAAGATTTAGGTAAAAACAAAGGTGCTGCTGTAATTTTAGAATTTCCAAAAAGTAAATAATGAAAAAAGAAATACTAGTCATAGATGATAATGCAGATATCAGATTTTTGATCTGTAATTTATTGAAAGATAATGGTTTTTCAATTCGTGCCGCTGCCAATTATGATCAAGCGCTATATGAGATTGATAAAAAACTTCCAGACTTAGCTATCGTGGATATTAAATTAGATAAGGGTGATAAAGATGGAATAGATTTATTGAAACATTTAATGAAACTTAATTCAGAATTACCAGTCTTAATGATTTCAGGGCATGCAACAGTTCAATTAGCTGTGGAAGCTATTAGATTGGGCGCTTATGAATTTATTGAAAAACCTTTTTCTGTAGAAAAAATTTTAAATTACGTAAAACGTGCATTTGAGACGTTCGAGTTAAAAGATGAAAAGCAAAATTTAGAACAGAAATTATTTCATTCTTTTGATTTAGTTGGTAACAGTGGTGAAATTGTAAAAATTCAAAAGCTTATTGAAAAACTTAAAAACTCAGAAAGTAGAATTTTAATTACAGGACCAACCGGGTCAGGAAAAGAATTAGTCGCTAGAAAAATACATAAAAATTCACAAAGAGCTAATAAACCTTTCATAGTTTTAAATGCTGCTCTATTGCAACCAAATAAATATGAAAAAGAACTTTTTGGAGAAGAATTTGATAATGGTAAAATATCTTATGGTGTTTTAGATAGATCAAACAATGGTACGCTTTTATTGGATGAAATTTCTGAAATACCTTTAGAAATACAGTCACACATTCTAAGAGTGTTGATTGATCAAAAATATAGAAGAGTAAATGGTAAAGATTATAATAGAGCTAATATTAGAATAATTGCTTCATCATCAAAAAATTTAAATGAAATGATTAAATTAGGTGAATTTAGAGAAGACCTTTATCATCGATTAAACGTTGTGCCAATTGAACTACCATCTTTAGTAAACAGGTACGAAGACATACCTTTATTAATTACATACTTTAAGAAAAAGATTGCAGAAATTAATAATTTAAAAGAAGCAAATATTGAACCAGACAATCAACTATTTTACGACTATGAATGGCCAGGAAACATACGAGAACTAAGAAATATGATTGAAAGAGTTACAATTTTAGGATCAAGCGAAAGCACCGAGAACATCAATAAAATTATAAAAGATATAATGAGCAAAAATGAAAACCAAATTAGTAATCAAATTGATCTTGAAAAAACAATGTCATCATCATTAAAAGAAGCAAGGGATAGTTTTGAAAAAAACTACTTATTAGCACAACTCAAAAGAAATAGCGGGAATATATCTAAAACAGCTGATTTGATCGGGATGGAAAGATCAGCTCTGCATAGAAAACTTAAGTCTTTAGGAATTAAAGGAATTAATTAATCTAATGAACATTATAATTTGTGGAGCCGGCACGGTCGGATATTCAATTGCGAAGCAATTGTCTGCTCAAGGACACTCAATAACAGTCATTGACCAAGAATCCAAAGATATTAAAAAAATCAATGATAATTTAGATGCGAAGGGTATCGTTGGTAAAGCTAGCTTCCCATCGGTTTTAGAGGGAGCGGGGGCTAAAGATGCAGATATGATTATAGCGGTTACAAGAAATGATGAAACGAATATGATTATTTGTCAGCTGGCTCACTCTTTATTTAATGTTCAGAAGAAAATAGCCCGGATAAGATCTAATGAATTTTTAGAGGGAAAATGGAGTAAACTTTATAATAAAAGTAACCTGCCCATAGACGTTATAATTTCACCAGAAATTGAGGTTGCAAAAACTCTATATCGAAAATTAGAAGCACCAGGTGCACTAGACAATGTTCCTTTTGCTGACGGATTAATAAATGTTATTGAGGTTTCGGTTGATAAAAATTGTCCGATTAAAAATATACCTCTAAAAGATTGCACAGCTAAGTTTCCAGATTTTTTAGCCAACATTATAGCGGTCAAACGAAAAGATAAAATTATTTTCATGAAAAAACAAGATTATCTGATTGAAGGAGATACCGCTTATGTCGTGGTGAGTAGTGCTCAATTGAATCAAATTTTAAAAGCGTTTGGTCATGAAGAAAAACTTGCTAGTAAGATATTAATCATCGGTGGAGGTAACATTGGTTATAACTTAGCTATGTTTTTAGAAAAAGGCATGGAAGGAGCAAGAGTCAAAATTATAGAAAAAGATAAATCCAGAGCTGAAAAAATTGCCTCAGATTTAAACTCCTCAATTGTAATTAACGGAGATGCCCTAGATGAGGAAATTTTAAAAGAAGCAAACATCGAAGAAGTCGAGACTGTTCTTGCTTTAACTAATGATGATGAAAACAATATTATGGCTTGTGTATTGGCTGAAAAATATTCACCATCAAAAAGAACGATCGCTATAGTTAATAAATCTAATTACAGCTTATTACAGAAATCTCTTAATATTGATGATCTAGTTGATCCTCGAATGACCACTGTTTCCAAAATTCTTGAGCAAGTGCATAAAGGTGCGATTGAAACAGTTTATTCTATTTTTAACGGAGAGTACGAATTTATCGAAGCCGAAATTTTAGAAAAATCTGATTTAGTTAATAAAACAATTAAAGAGGCAAATCTAGCAGAACATATAAGAATAGGGGCGGTCTTAAGAGATAAAAAAGTGATTATACCAAGATCAAGTTTTAAATTTGAAAAAAAGGATTTAGTAGTATTCTTAGCAAAAAGAGAATTATTAAATGATGTTGAAAGTATTTTTGCGGTTAGTTCAATTTAATTTTTTAAATGAAAATTAAATCAATTTTTTATTATTTAGGTCTATCAATCTTTCCAATTACTTTTTTAGCATTCTTTAGTTTAATTTATTCCTCTTATTTTCAATTTTTTATTCACTTTGAGGACTATATCATTACTTTGTTTGTGACTGGTAGCTTAGCATCATTACTTTATTATAGTTTTAAAAATGAAAATAAAGAATTAGATTTCTATGAACAGCTCGTCCTAATATTTTTAATTTATTTATTGGTTCCTTTATTATTAGCCTTACCCTATTACCTAAGTAATTATAATTTTAGTATTATTAATTCTTATTTTGAAAGTATTTCAGGATTTACTGGAACAGGATTTTCCTTAATTGCGAACGTTAAAAATTTTGATCCTATTTTACTTATATGGCGTTCTTCAACCCAATGGTTAGGAGGATTATATTTTATTTGTGCGGTGATAATTATTTTTTCTAATTTCAAGTTAGATTATAAGTTAACCAACATTATTTATAATCCCGATCGTAGTTCACAAATAAATAAAAATTTTAATCCAGTCTTTTTTAAAATCTTATCAATTTATCTTTTTTTATCAGTTTTAATATTTTTAATTTTAAATATTAGCGGTTTAAGAGTTTTTGATGCTTTTAATTTAGCTATGACATTAATCTCAGCTGGTGGATTTTTGCCTACAGATAATTTAGGCAACATTATAAAAAGTCCCGTACAACAAATAGCTTTAATTATTTGTTTTGCTTTAGTGATTAAGAATATTTATTTTTTATATGGTTTAACCATTAAAAAAGAAAAACTAAAAAATTTTTACGAAGATATCTTAATAGCAATTACAGTACTGTTTTTTGTCGTCTTCTTATTATTTTTTTATCAAAATGCTGGAATATTAAATATTATTGAAGCGGTCTTAAGTAGTATTTCAAATATCGGATTATCAACTAACCCAACTTTTGATGAACTTTACCTCTACTTTTTATTTTTGACATTGATTGGAGGTTCAATTTTATCTAGTTCATCAGGATTAAAAGTCTTAAGATTCTATATTCTGCTAAAAGCGACATTCATTGAAATTTTTCGCTTGGTTAAACCTAATAATATTATTAATTTAAACATCTTTATTTCAGAAAAAAAAATTAACAATGATTTGATTAAAAATTCATTTTTAGTTTTTATATTATTTTTTTTCAGTTTATTTATTTTATCAAGTCTTTTAGTGGCAACAGGTAATTTAGCTTTTGAAGACTCATTTAAATTAAGCATTCTAACTATCACAAACACTGTGAATTCAAATTTATATGGTTTAGATCAAATCAATTTTTTTAATTTTAATGAGATTACAAAATTTTCATTAATTATATTTATGATAATTGGAAAGATTGAATTAATATCATTTTTAGTTATATTAAGAAAATTTTTTAAATCATAAATGAAAAAAATTACAATACTTGGTGCGGGTGCTATGGGAACAGCTTTTGCTGTACCTTGTGCAGATAATGGGCACCAGGTCAATATTGTTGGTACTCATTTAGAAGATGATTTTATTGAGAATCTTAAATCAAATAACAATTTTCACCCCGGACTTAATACCAATATTTCCTCAAAAATAAATTTTCATAAATTTACCGAGGGTAAAGCGTATTTAAATAATAATATTGATTTACTAGTTCTAGGTATAAGCTCTAAAGGAATAGATTGGGTTGCTGAGCAAATTTATAATTTATTTGGAAAAAATAAAATTCCGCCAATACTAATGTTAACTAAAGGATTAAGCATCCATCAAAACAAATTTGAACTTTTGATTGATAAATTGAAAAGAATTTTAAAAATAAAAGGCATAAAAAAAGTTAATATTTCAGCAGTGGGCGGACCTTGTTTAGCTACAGGACTAGCTAATAGAATTCATAGTTCTGTTGTAATTGCTAATGACCAACTTAAACAGGCACAACAAATTGCTAGTATGCTTAATAACAACTATTATCATGTCTATACGTCAAAAGATGTTGTTGGTGTCGAAGTCTGCGCAGCTTTGAAAAATATTTTTTCAATGGCAATTGGTGCAGCTAAAGGGATCAGCAGCAAAGAAGCTTCAGATGAAATTAAAGAAAAAAATTATCTTAATACTGCTGCAGCTTTAGTTAAACAATCAATTGCTGAAATGATGATTTTTGTAACCAAAATGAAAGGTAATAAAAACACTGTCATTGAGCTTGCGGGTTTAGGTGATCTTTATGTAAGTGCTAGTGGAGGACGTAATGCAAAAATGGGTTCTTATATTGGTGATGGGCTAACATATTCCGAAGCCAAAAAAACGAAAATGGAAAAAGTTACTGTCGAAGGTGCAGAACTAGCCATAAAGATTGGAAAAAAAGTAAATAAAGATTTTTCTAAAAAGCAATTACCTTTAATGTTAAGCATGATTAATGCTATTATCAATGATCAAAAGTTAAATATTGATTGGAGTAATTTTAAATAATGGCTGATAAAAAATTTATAATTTCTATTGATCAAGGGACAACATCTAGTCGATCCATTTTATTTAATACAAATGGTAAACCAGTTTTTTCATCGCAAAAGGAATTTACCCAATATTTTCCTAAAAGCGGTTGGGTCGAACATGATCCTGAAGAAATTTGGACAACAACCAAAAAAACTTTAATTGATGTTGTAAAAAAAGCAAAATCGTTTAAAGGCAAAATCGCTGCAATTGGAATAACTAATCAAAGAGAAACAACAGTATTGTGGGATAAGAAAACCGGTAAAGCAGTATATAAAGCAATTGTTTGGCAAGACCGAAGAACAGAGGATTACTGTAAAAAACTAAGAAACCAAAATAAAGAAACCATGATTTTTAATAGAACAGGCTTGCTTATTGACCCTTATTTCTCAGGAACAAAAATTAAATGGATTTTAGATAATGTGCCTGTAGCTAAAAAACTAATGAAAAAAAATCAGTTACTATTTGGAACGATTGATAGTTTTCTTATTTGGAGGTTAACGAGAGGCGAGGTTCATGCCACGGATGCTACAAATGCCAGTAGAACGATGATTTATAACATTGTTAATAACAAGTGGGATGACAGTATTTTAAAATTATTTAAGATTAATAAAAATATTTTACCAAAAGTTAAAGATTGTTCAGATAATTTTGGTTATACTCATCCTTCAATCACAGGTAAATCTATTCCCATCACAGGTGTTGTGGGTGACCAACAAGCAGCAACCATTGGACAATGTTGTTTCGAACCAGGTTCATTAAAAAGTACTTATGGTACAGGAGCTTTTGTATTGCTTAATACTGGAAATAAAATCATTTATTCAAAAAACAGACTGTTAACTACTATAGGTTATAGACTTAATGGAAAAACTACTTATGCTTTAGAAGGCTCGATCTTTATTGCTGGAGCTGGGGTGCAGTGGTTAAGAGATCGTATGAAGTTCTTTAAAAAAGCACCAGAGACTGAGAAAATAGTTAAGTCTTTGAAAGATAATGGAGATATTTATTTAGTACCGGCTTTTACTGGTTTAGGAGCACCTTATTGGGACGCTAATGCTCGAGGAGTTTTATGTGGTTTAACTAGAGACACTAATCCCAAACAAATTGTCAGAGCGATCATCGAGTCCGTTGCTTATCAAACTTATGATTTATTTGAAGCAATGAAGCATGATGGTTTAAGACCGAGAGTAGTTAAAGTGGATGGTGGAATGGTTATGAATAACTGGTTCTCACAATTTTTATCAGATGTAATCAATGTCAATGTTTTAAGACCGAAGGTCCAAGAAACTACAGCACTAGGTGCAGCGTTTATGGCTGGTTTACATGTTGGTATCTATAAATCTCTTAATGATATAAAAAGAAAATGGAGTTTAGATAAAAAATTTTCTTCACGCATGAAAAACAATCAAAGAACAAAACTAATTTCTGGTTGGTCAAAAGCAATCAAGAAAACTCTACTAAATTAATACAATCAGAAATTGAAAAAATTTTAAAGTTATAATTTATAATTATTTGACTTTCTTTTTGTTAACGAGTTTAATACGACCCAATATAAACACAACAGGGGGATATCAATGTTCAAAACATTAAAATCTATATTAGCTGTTGCTATATCATTCTCATTTGTGACTATTTCAAACAGTTTCGCTGACGGTCATGGCGGAGCTATGAAAAAGTGGTCAGATGGTGAGTTTAGTCTTTCTACTCTTTCTGCAAAAGATAGAGAAAAAGAACTTAATTGGTTTCACAATGCTGCAAAACCATTCAAAGGAATGGAAGTAAACGTATTGTCTGAAACTATTCCAACTCACGAATATGAGTCTAAAACTTTAACTAAAGCTTTTGAGGAAATTACTGGTATTAAAGTAAATCACCAATTGCTTGGAGAAGGGGAAGTAGTACAAGCTGTACAAACTCAAATGCAAACTGGAAGAAACTTGTATGATGCATACATCAATGACTCTGATTTGATTGGTACGCATGCAAGATTACAGTTAGCAGTAAACTTAACTGACTGGATGGCAGGTGAGGGTAAAGATGTTACTTTACCAACGCTTGATATCGATGATTTCATTGGTAAATCATTTACAACTGGTCCAGACGGTGATTTATATCAGTTACCAGACCAACAATTTGCTAACCTTTATTGGTTTAGAAAAGATTGGTTTGATAAACCTGAAATCAAAAAAGCATTTAAAGATAAATACGGTTATGACTTAGGTGTACCGGTAAACTGGTCTGCTTATGAAGACATAGCTAAATTCTTTACTGATGATGTAAAAAATATCGATGGTGTAAGAATTTATGGTCATATGGACTACGGTAAGAGAGCTCCAGACTTAGGATGGAGAATGACTGACGCGTGGTTATCTATGGCTGGTGCCGGTGACGTAGGATTACCTAATGGTGTTCCAGTTGACGAATGGGGAATTAGAATGGAAAAAGGTTCTTGTAACCCAGTTGGTGCATCTGTAACAAGAGGTGGTGCTGCTAACGGACCTGCTGCCGTATATGCTATCGCTAAGTGGGATGAATGGTTAAGAAAGTACGCTCCTCCAGGAGCTGCAAGTATGGACTTCTATCAGTCTTTACCTGCTCTTTCTTCAGGTAACGTTGCGCAACAGATTTTCTGGTACACAGCGTTTACTGCATCGATGGTTGCTCCAAAAAGTTCTGGAAATAAAACTGTTGATGATAGCGGTACTCCACTTTGGAGAATGGGACCTTCACCAAAAGGACCTTACTGGGATCAAGGTATGAAGCTTGGTTATCAAGATGCTGGTTCATGGACTTTATTTAAGTCTACACCAGTTGACAGAAGAAAAGCTGCATGGTTGTATGCTCAGTTCACAGTTTCAAAAACTGTATCTCTTAAGAAAAGTCATGTGGGTTTAACAATCATTAGAGATAGTGATATTAACCACAAGTCTTTCACAGAAAGAGCTCCAAAACTTGGCGGACTTGTAGAATTCTACAGATCTAAAAACAGAGTATTGTGGTCGCCGACAGGTGTTAACGTTCCGGACTATCCGAAACTTGCACAAATTTGGTGGCAACAAATTGGAGATGTAAACTCTGGCGCGTTTACTCCACAACAAGCTATGGATCGTCTTGCAGAAGAGATGGACTTAGTTATGTCGCGTATGGAAGCTGCTGATAAAGCAAACAAAACATACGGTGGATGCGGACCAAGATTGAATAAACCAAGAGAAGCGTCTTATTGGTTAAATCAAAAAGGTTCACCAAAAGCTAAGCGTGATGAAAAACCAAAAGGTGTTACAGTTCCTTACGAAAAAGCTTGGAACTAATACTTTAGGTTAATCAAAGTTTAAAAGAGGGGCGATGTATTTCGCCCCTTTTTTCAAAATAGAATTTATATGAGTTTAGAACTGAAAAATGTTGAAAAGAAAGTTGGTCAAGATACCTATATCTATACGACTAACTTAAAGTTTGAAAAAAATACTATCAATATTTTACTAGGATCAACATTAGCTGGCAAAACGACATTAATGCAGATTATGGCTGGCTTAGATAAACCGACTAGTGGTGAGATTTGGTTTAACGATCAAAATGTAACCGGGACCAAAGTTCAAAACCGAAATGTCTCAATGGTTTATCAACAATTTATTAATTATCCAAATTTTACTGTTTATGAAAATATAGCTTCACCTTTAAAGATTGCTGGAGTCAATAGTGAGGAAATTAAAGAACGAGTTGGCAAAGTTGCTGAACTATTAAAGTTATCAGACATGCTTAATAAAAAACCGATGGAATTATCAGGTGGGCAACAACAGCGAACTGCTTTAGCGAGAGCTTTAGTTAAAGACTCTGACTTAATATTGTTAGATGAACCCTTGGCTAATTTAGACTTTAAATTAAGAGAGGAATTAAGAGAAGAATTACCAAAACTTTTTGAAAACAGAGATTGCATTGTCGTTTATGCTACGACTGAACCATCTGATGCTTTACTCATTGGCGGTAATACCGTTACTTTAAATGAGGGTAGAGTAGTTCAATATGGAAAAACATTAGATGTATATACGAAACCTAACTCTTTGGAATCGGCACAAGTATTTAGCGATCCACCAATGAATTTTGCTGATGTAAAAAAAACCGGTTCAACAATAAGTTTTTCTGACAACAGTGTAAAATGGGAGACTAAATCTAAGTTAAAGGATGGATCTTATACAATTGGAGTCAGACCTCATAATATTACTACCTATAAAGAAGGTAGTTCTGTTGAAATTAATGCAAAAATATTAATATCAGAATTAAGTGGCTCAGAAAGCTTGATACATTTTACTAATGGTGAATTAAATTGGGTTTCTTTATCGAGTGGAACTTACCAAATGAAAGTGGGTGATAGTGCGAAGTTATTTATGAACACAGACGAACTTTTATATTTTGATGAAAGCAAAAGGTTAGTAAGCAATGTCTAAAATTACTTTAGAAAATTTAAGTCATAGTTATCTTAAAACACAAAATATTGATACTGACTGGGCATTAAGAAATATTAATATTGATTGGAAAGATGGTGGCGCCTACGCTTTGCTTGGACCTTCAGGTTGTGGCAAAACTACACTGTTAAATATAATTTCAGGTTTGTTAACTCCAACAAAGGGTAAGGTTTTATTTAATGATGAGGATGTTACAGACAAAAATCCAGTTGAAAGAAATATTGCTCAAATTTTTCAGTTCCCTGTCATTTATGACACGATGACCGTTTATGATAATTTAGCTTTTCCTTTAAAAAATAGAGGCATTTCAGAGACTGAAATCAAATCAAAAGTTGAAGAAATGGCTGAGATGTTAGAATTAACCTCAACTTTACACAACCGTGCCTCTGGTTTAACTGCTGATGGTAAACAAAAAATTTCCTTAGGTAGAGGTTTGGTAAGATCGGATGTAAATGTTATTATGTTCGATGAACCATTAACTGTTATCGATCCTCACCTTAAATGGGTTTTAAGGTCAAAACTTAAGGAATTGCATCAAAGGATATCAAGAACTATGATTTATGTAACCCACGATCAAACTGAAGCCTTAACGTTTGCAGATCAAGTTGTAGTGATGCATGAAGGTCAAATCGTGCAAACAGGAACTCCAGTCGAACTATTCGAAAAACCAAAACATACCTTTGTTGGTCATTTTATTGGTTCACCAGGTATGAACATTTTGCCATGCAAAATTCAAAATGGTAAAGCGATGGTAAATGGAAATGTCATTGAAACAGAAAATAATTTCAAAAATAAAAATTTTACTAAAACAGAAATCGGAGTAAGACCCGAATTTATTAAATTTGACTCATCAGGTCTACCAGTAAAAATAAACAAAGTAAGCAACACAGGCAGATATAATGTGGTCGATACAGAGTGTGAAGGTGGAAAATTAAAAATTTTATCCCCTGTAACAAGCAAAATACCTACTGGTTCTGCTTTTGTGAAGTTTGATAAAAAACGAACATTTGCTTACGGAGATAGTTGGATTATTGAATGAATAAAACGGTAAATCAAAAAGCTTGGCTATTTGTTATTCCAGTCTTTGCGCTGGTTGCCTTTAATGCGATCATTCCTTTAATGACAGTTGTAAACTATGCGTTCCAAGAAACTTTCGGAAGTAATGTTTTTACCTGGGAAGGAACCAGATGGTTTCAACAAATTTTAACTTCTGACCGTTTTCATGATGCCTTAGGAAGACAATTTTTATTTACTTTTATTATTTTAATCATTCAAATTCCTTTAGGTATTTTTATTGCTTTAACAATGCCCAAAGAAGGGCTAGGTGTTCCGATTTGTTTAGTTTTGATGTCGATGCCTTTATTAATTCCTTGGAATGTTGTTGGCGCAATGTGGAATATTTTTGCTTTACCAGATATTGGTTTTTTAGGACATAGTCTTAACGATTTAGGTTTTGATTATAATTTCACACAGCAACCTGGTGATGCTTGGTTCACAACAGTATTAATGGACGTTTGGCATTGGACATCCTTAGTTGTTTTATTAGCTTATGCTGGCTTGCGATCAATCCAACCAGCCTATTATCAAGCTGCGGAAATTGATGGAGCAAGTCGTTGGGCAATTTTTAGATTTATTGAACTACCTAAGATGAAAAAAGTTTTAACAATTGCAATCTTATTAAGATTTATGGATAGTTTTATGATTTACACCGAGCCCTTCGTCCTAACAGGTGGCGGACCAGGAAATGCAACAGCTTTTTTATCAATTGATTTAGTAAAAATGGCTTTAGGTCAATTCGATCTTGGACCAGCAGCCGCTATGTCATTAATCTATTTTTTAATCGTCTTATTAGTTTGCTGGGTATTTTATAATTTAATGATGAGAAATGAGGCACAGTCATGAGCAAGCATAAGTGGATAGTCCCAACACTTTATATTATCTTTTTAATGCTGCCTATTTACTGGCTGTTAAACATGTCCTTTAAGACAACGACTGAAATCATTAATACCTATTCTTTATGGCCTCAAGATTTTACTTTAGAGAATTATAAGAAAATATTTACCGATAGTACTTGGTATAATGGTTATTTAAATTCAATTTATTATGTTGTTTTAAATACAATTATTTCAGTGGCTGCCGCTTTACCAGCTGCTTATGCATTCTCAAGATATAAATTTGTTGGCGATAAACATTTATTCTTTTGGTTACTTACTAATAGAATGGCACCACCAGCAGTATTTGCCTTACCATTCTTTCAATTTTATTCATCAGTAAATCTTTTTGATACACATATAGCTGTGGCGTTATCACATTGTTTATTTAATATTCCTTTAGCAGTTTGGATACTTGAAGGTTTTATGTCGGCAGTGCCAAAAGAGTTAGATGAAACCGCTTATGTTGATGGATATTCTTTTTGGAAATTTTTCATCAAGATTTTTATTCCAACGATCACAGCAGGAATAGGTATAACAATGTTTTTCTGTTTTATGTTTTCATGGGTCGAATTACTACTAGCTAAAACATTAACTGCTGTTGACGCTAAGCCTATAGCAGCAACTATGACCCGAACAGCCAGTACTTCTGGATATGAGTTAGGATTATTAGCTGCCGCTGGAAGTTTAACGATTGTTCCAGGAGCCATCGTTATTTACTTCGTTAGAAATTATATCGCGAAAGGGTTTGCATTAGGTAGAGTATGATTATTGAACCTTCAAAATTAGTTTTATTAGCTGCCACTTGGGGTCAAGTTGAAGAAGAACAAGAGAAAAGTTTTTTTGATTTTGAATTTATTACTTGGATGGCCTGGACATGGCAGACAGCTGCTTTTTTTATTTTTATAGCACTGTGTTTAACTGCTATGGTTATTTGGGAAAAAAAAGTTCCGGGGGGTTCACCGAGAAGAGGTGTATTAGGTTTAGATACAACGAGAGGGGATAGGCTGTTTATATCTTTATTGGGAAGTGCCTTTATTCATCTTGCATGGTTAGGATTAATTGGTAGTATGCTTTGGATAGCAACTATTATTTGTGTGGGTTATGCAGTAATAGTTTTCAAATATTTTTAAATGACAACAAAAGTTGGAATAAACGGTTTTGGACGTATTGGTCGATTAATTTTAAGAGCTATTCTTGAAAATTATAAAGATAAAATTCAAGTTGTGGCTATTAATGACTTAGGTTCGATTGATGTCAATGCTCACTTAATTAAATATGATAGTTCTCATGGGACACTCAAAGAAGATGTAGAGATCACTAAAGATGGTTTTAAAATTTTAAATCAAAATATTAAAGTTTTTTCAGAAAGAGATCCTGGAAACATTCCTTGGAGCAAAGTAGGAGCTGATGTCGTTTTAGAGTGTACAGGTTTATTTTTAGATAAAAGTTCAGCTGAAAAACATATGAAGGGTGGAGCTAAAAAAGTGATTATCTCTGCACCAGCCAAAGAAGTTGATTTAACGATTGTTCAAGGCGTGAATAGTAAAGAATTAAATAAAAGCCACAATATTATTTCAAATGGTTCTTGCACAACAAATTGTTTAGCGCCTGTTGCAATGGTGTTAGATAAAAATTTTGGTATTGAGTATGGCTATATGACTACTATTCATAGTTACACGGGTGATCAGAGATTATTAGACTCTTTACATAAAGATATGAGACGGGCTCGCGCCATGGAAGGATCGATGATCCCAACATCAACTGGAGCAGCCAAAGCAATGAGTTTAGTCCTCCCTAGTTTAAAAGGAAAACTTGACGGGACTGCAATCAGAGTTCCGACACCAAATGTTTCATTAATTGATTTTACTTTAGTCACTAACAAAGAAGTTACAGCTGAGGCCATTAATGATGCTATGACTAAAGCCTCACAATCTGAATTAAAAGGAATTTTAGGAATCAATTCAGCTCCGTTAGTTTCAAAAGATTTTAACCATGATCCAAGAAGTTCAATATTCGATGTAACACAAACCCAAGTAGTCAAAGGTAAATTTAGCAGAGTTTTATCTTGGTATGATAATGAGTGGGGTTTTTCTAATCGAATGTGTGATACCTCAATTCAGATTTCTAAACTAATCTAAATATTTTTTTCAGCTTCAGCTATAATTGACTCTGTATCGTGAGGAATATCATTTTTAGAAGAAGATTTTTTCGTCAGCTTAGAAATTTTAATATTATCTTCTTTTATTGCATTTAAACTTTCAACTGCTTGTAAAATTTCTTGAACTGAGTATTTTTTTTCCATTAAGAACCAACTTTATAGAATCTAATCATATTAGTCATTTTTGCTTTACCAAAAGGTAACCCAGCGGTAATAATTACATAATCATTTCTCTTAATCGCTTTATCTTTCTTGACAATCTCTTTTGCAATATTCATCATATCATTCCAATTTTTAGCATCTCTGCTATTTACAGACTCCACGCCCCAGATTAAAGCAAGTTGACGACTGACATTAATATTAGGAGAGATAGTAATAATTTTTACTGAAGGTCTTAATGCAGAAACTAATTTTGCAGTAGACCCAGAATTAGAAAAGGCAATGACTGCTTTGACATTAGGATTATAAGCTAAATCTTTAACGGATAAAATTATAGATTTAACTGGGTCATTTTTAGCATCGATTGTATTTTTATAATCTTCAATATGTTTCTTTTTATATTTTTCTGCAGAGAGAATAGTTTTTTTCATGGTCTTAATGCTCTCTAGAGGATATTTGCCAGCTGCTGTTTCGGCAGATAACATAACTGTATCAGCACCCTGAAAAATTGCTGTCGCAACATCATTAATTTCTGCTCTTGTTGGCACAATGCTTTCAATCATGCTTTCTAACATTTGCGTAGCTACGATCACTGGTTTAGAAGCGGCTGTGCATTGTTTTATCAAATCTAATTGAACTTCAGGCACCTCGCTATGACCAATATCCATTGCTAAATCTCCTCGAGCAATCATAATTGCGGTAGTCTCATTTATAATTTCTTTGATATTTTTTAAGGCATTTCTATTTTCAATTTTAGCAATAATTCCCATGTCTTTAGGAATTAGATTTCTTGTTTGTCTGATAAGTTTAGCGTTTTGAATATACGAAAGTGCTAGCCAATTACACCCAAGTCTTTTGGCTATTTTAATATCTTGTTTGTCTTTTTTAGTTAAATTATCAAATGGAACAAAAAAATTAGGGATATGCAGACTTTTGTTAGAACTTATTCGACCATTGCCTGATTGATTTACAGCAATCACTCCATTTTTTATTTTTTTAATTACTTTAAATAAATATTTTCCATCATCAATTAATATTTTGTTGCCTACTTTTACTTTTTTTAGTAGTTGCGGATAGGGAAACGATAGTCGTTCTTGGTTACCAATTTTATTTAAACTATCAATAATGATTTTTTGATTTGCTTTAATTTTGATTGCGTTATTTTCAACCTTGCCCAGTCTAAGTTTTACACCTTGCAAGTCGGCGATAATTGATATTTTTTTATTTAAAAGTCTTTCAAACTTTCTAATTTTTTTTACAACTTTATCAATGCCAGAAATATTATGACTAAAATTTATTCGAAAAGCGTCAACCCCATTTAAAATGGCTTTTTTTAATTTTTCCTCTGCAAAAATTGATGGTCCTAGAGTAGCGATTATTTTTGCTTTTTTTTCCATGATTTGAAATTAAATTATTTTAGCATTAAATTAATAAAAAGTGTAATAAAGAATTATGAAACAGCATATTGATGCAATTACAGTCAAAACAGACGGTCAAAATTTGTATAATTTTACGAGCACAATTGAAAATTGGATATCAGCGAAAAATCTGAAAACTGGAATTCTAAATCTAAGCATCCTGCACACCAGCGCTTCTTTAATTGTACAAGAAAATGCCGACCCAGATGTCATGACAGATATGAAAAACTTTTTTAATAAGTTAGTACCAATGGATGGTAAAAGTTATATCCATAGCGCTGAAGGAAAAGATGATATGCCAGCTCATATCAAATCAGCCTTAACTAATTCACATTTGTCTTTAAGTGTAAATAAAGGTCAATTAGTTTTAGGCACTTGGCAAGGTTTGTATTTATTTGAACACCGGATCGAAAGTCATACACGAACAGTCAACCTTCATTATTTGGGTGATTAATTACTTATGCTTTTCCTTTAGATCTTTTTTTAGATCTTCATGGTCACCAACTACGGTGTGGTAACGACTTTTAGTTACATATTTTTCTAGGAACGGAACTGCAATTAAAGGCAAAAAACCTCCTAAGACTATTCCTACAGCTGCACTTTTTAGATTTGGATCAGCTAATGCTGCAATAAAATCAGCTATGATATGTGCTAAAACTATTCCAACAATTCCGGCTATAGCACCATTCGAAATTAGTTTTAAAAATCGATTGATGCTCCAACCAGAGTAAAAACCAATTAAAGGTATTAAGGTATGAATAAATCCAAAAATAAATCCCCTTGTGTAGGTAGGGGCATCTTCTAAGAAATGTAAAAATTCTGGTAAATTATGGGCATGTTCCATTAAGCACATTCCTTACATAAAGTTGATATTTCTAACTCATAATGAGAAAAATTATATTTTCTCTTAGAAGTTATATGTTTTAGAACTTTCGAAAATAATTTTGGATTTAATTCTTCAGTACTGCCACAATCTTTACAAATTGCAAGGGCAGGATTGTGATTATATTTTTTTCCACTGTTACATAAATGAAATGTTTTTTTATGGTTCGATTTGTGAATTAATCCTTGGTCAATTAATTTTTTTAAAGATCTATAAATAGTCATCGGTTGTACAAATTTTATTTTTTGTAAACGACTCAAAATTTCATAAGCAGTTAAACCCTTAGTATTTTTTTTTAAAATGTTTAAAACTAACTGATTATTTTGCATGTTATGTTATAACATAACATCAAAAAAATAGCAAATAAGAAAAATAATTACATTCAATGTACATATGTTCCATCTCTCACCTTTTAGTTGAAGAACGGTTACATTTAGTGGTTTGAAATGTTAAATTTCTACTAATATTTGGAGGAAATAATGAAATTAAAAAATTTAATATTAAGTTTAGCACTACCTATAGTTTTATATGGTTGTGATAGCGGATCTAAAACAGCAAGTTCGGGTTCATGCGGTAGTATCTCTATTGCTAATATGAATTGGGCATCAGCTACTTTAATGGCTAATGTTGACAAAGTAATTCTAGAAAATGGTTATGGTTGTGATGTTGAAATTGTACCAGGTGATACAATGCCAACGTTTACTTCGATGAATGAAAAAGGTGAGCCAGATGTTGCGCCTGAGCTTTGGGCAAACGCGTTTATTGACCCATTAACAAAAGCTGTTGATGAAGGTAAATTACATAAATTAAACGAAGCGCCAATTACTGAATTGGGTGAAGGTTGGTGGATTACACCAGCAACGGCAAAAAGACATCCTGAATTAAAAACAGTTTTGGACGTAATTGAAAGACCAGATCTTTTTCCATCTGCAGAAGATCCTAGCAAAGGAGCTTTTGTAGGTTGTCCAGCTGGCTGGGGCTGTCAATTATCTAACGCTAATTTATTCAGGGCTTTTGATATGGAAGCTAAAGGCTGGGTTTTAGTTGATCCAGGTTCTGCTGCCGGTTTAGATGGATCAATGGCTAAAGCAGTTGATAGAGATCAAAATTGGTTTGGATATTATTGGAGTCCAACAGCAATGATTGGAAAATATAAAATGGTTCAGTTAGACTGGGGAGTAAAATTTGCTGGTAAAAAAAATTGGGACGGCTGTATTGTTAAACCTGAACAAGAATGTGCTGATCCAAAACCATCAGCTTGGACTAAATCTGAGGTCAATACTATTGTAACAGATAACTTCAAAACAACGGCTAGTGACGCTGCTGTAGATTATATTGAAACAAGAGTATATCCAGGTAATGTTATGAATGGCATGTTGGTTTATATGAATGAAAATCAAGCAGAAGGACCAGATGCAGCGATTGAGTTTTTGAAGAAACATGAAGAAGTATGGACCAATTGGGTTCCTTCTGATGTAGCTGATAAAATTAAAAAAAGTATCTAATTAATTTAGAGGATTTTGTTGCTCATGGAATTTTTATTAAAATTTCCAACTATGGAGCAACAAAGTCTTCGAGATTTTAAACAAGGTATCGATTTATCTTTTAAAGGTTTTTCCAGAAGTTATGGTGAATCGATAGAGAGTTTTTTTTATCCATTACTGAAATTTTTAGTCTGGTTTGAAAAATTACTTATTAATTCTCCATGGATTATAATTATTTCTATAATTATTTATCTCACTTGGAAAAGCTCCCAAAAAATATCTTTAGCTATTGGTACAGGTTTTTGTTTTTTTGTTATTGGTTTTTTTGGAATGTGGGAAGACACAATGTCAACTTTAGCTATAATTTCTGTGGCTACGATCATTTGTTTAGTGATTGGGGCTCCGCTCGGCATTTTAATGGCGAAATCAAATAAAACTCAAATGATATTGAGTCCAATTTTAGATATGATGCAAACTATCCCAACGTTTGTTTACCTCATTCCAATTATAATGCTTTTAGGTATTGGTAAAGTCCCTGGATTAATCGCAGTTTGTATTTATGCTATCCCACCAATTGTAAGGTTAACTAATTTAGGTATTCGTGAAGTAAATCAAAAACTAGTAGAAGCTGGTAGAGCTCTAGGTTTAAAAAAATTAATTATTTTATACCGAATTGAATTTCCATTGGCTTTACCTTCAGTAATGACTGGTGTGAATCAAACAATCATGATGTCATTGGCGATGGTAGTAATTGCAGCAATGATTGGAGTAGGGGGATTGGGAACTTCTATTTTAAGATCAATTTCTAATCAATATCTTGCTTTAGGTTTAATGAATGGATTAGCAATTGTTGCTTTAGCTATTATTTTTGATAGGATTTCGCAGCACTATGCTAGACGAATCCAAAAACATAAAGACGTTTCAAAAAGATAAAGTTTTTTTTCAAGGGATCTACGATGTTTTACCCTTATTAATTCCTGTTATTCCCTTTGGAATTATTTATGGTGTTCTTGGTATTGAATTGGGACTTTCTCCTTTAGTTACTTTCTGCTCTTCATTTATTATTTTTGGTGGAGCTTCTCAATTAGTATTGGTAAATTTATTTTCCGCTGGTGCTAGCCCCTTAGTTATCCTAGGTTCAGTAAGTGTCGTTAATTCTAGACATTTACTTTATAGTGCCGTGCTTTCGCAATTTATTAATAAATTAAATTTACCTTGGCGACTGACTTTAGGTTATCTAATGACGGACCAAGCTTTTAGTGTGTCCTATAGGTATTTTGCAAACAACAAGCATGAGCACTCCCATTTTCATATGTTTGGTTCTGGTTTAACGTTATGGCTCATCTGGCAAATTTCAACCTTAAGCGGAATACTTTTAGGTTCAATAATTCCAGAGGAATTGGGTTTAGAATTTACTATTCCTTTAACATTTGTTTCGCTATTAGTTTACGAATTTAGAAAGTTAGATTATGTGGTTGTGATGTTAGTTTCCGGCTTAATTTCAGTATTAACTTTTAGCTTCCCATTTAAAGCGTACATAATTATTTCAGCAATCATAGGTTTAATTGCCGCTTATCTAATCAATCTAAAATTAAAGGTTAAAACAAAATGATTTGGATCTTGGTTGTCACAGCTGGAATTATTACTTTTTGTTTAAGATATTCTATGATTGCCTTTATAAAACCAG
>JAYPCI010000002.1:17660-21838 GCA_038124645.1 Candidatus Pelagibacteraceae bacterium | reverse complement strand
GCTGGAATTATTACTTTTTGTTTAAGATATTCTATGATTGCCTTTATAAAACCAGAAACCTTAAGTGAAACAACCAAAAAAGTTTTAACTTATGTCCCCTCAGCAGTTTTCCCAGCCATGATATTTCCAGCAGTATTATTTAATGAGCAGGGACAAATATATTATGAAAATAATGTTCAAATATTAGCAATCCTATTTGCTATTGTTGTCGGATACCTAAGTAAAAATACTTTAATAACCATACTAGCTGGATTAATATTTTATTGGTTATTAATTTTTATTTGATTGTCTGCAATATGTACTTTTATTAAATGTAAAAACAAAGCAAGCGAAGGTCCAATACCAAAGGCAAACAAAACAGTGCCAATTCCTGCCGTGCCACCTAAAAACCAACCGATAGTAACAACCGTAATTTCTAAACATGCTCTGACCCAAGCAATTGGAAAACCAGTTTTTTTTTGTAAACCAGTCATTAAACCGTCACGAGGACCTGGACCTAAATTAGCGATTAAATAAATTGCGCCACCTAAACCAACTAAAAGGATAGAACAAACAGCTAGAATATATTTATTGATTAGCAGCTCAGGAGCATTGAAATTAAAAACACAAACATCAATCATGATTGAGATGATAATAAAATTTGTAAAAGTACCGATACCTGGTTTTTGCCTCAAAAAAAACCAGAGCAAGAGAACAAAAAAACTTGTAATAAAAGTAGCGGTACCAATAGTTATTCCAGTATTAATGGCGATACCTTCATGAAGAACATTCCAAGGCGAAGCTCCTGTGGCAGAGACAATCAATAAACCTTCGCCAAGACCAAATAACATTTGACCAAAGCATAGAAAAAAAAGTGTTGAAAATTTTGGTTTTAAGTTAAAGGTGTTAGCAGAACTATATTTGAGCTTAGGTATTTCTTTAATCGTTAGAAACATTAAGCAAACATTTCTATCAAATTAAAATATTTAAAAAAAAGCACAATCGTACTAACGATAAATAAATTAATAAACCATCGGATCAAGATATTTAAAAAAGATAATTTTTTCATTCCAGCTTCCCAAGGAATGAACAGATAAGTAATCAAGGTATTTAAAATTAAAAGTAATAAGAAATTTGTAAATGCCATTACTCGAAAACTGTCAAATTTTTTATTGAAAAGCAATTTGAATTTTTAGTTTTTATCAAAGACGCATCTAAATCCAACATAGATAGCATAGAAATCAGAGGGTTTATATTGTGCTCCATCTTTTGTAGTCTTTCCTGAACCATACCACCAAGAACCACCAGCAGTTAAAGAGTCCGAACCTGACTGATCATCAATCCATTCCCAAACATTGCCTCCCATAGCAACTAAACCATTAATGCCATCACTAAGCGTAGTTACATCAACATGCTTGTTAAAATTTAAGGAGTCTTGAGTATTTAATTTTTCAGGCACATCACCACTTGGAAATTTGTAAGTTTTATTTATTTTATAATTTTTTCCTTGAAGTAATTGAGTGTACGCTGCTAAAGACCATTCTTGATATGTTGGTAGTCTTCCATTTAAATAATTACAATAGTTCTCTGCCTCGTACCGGCTAATATGTACTGCTGGTTCTAGTTTGGTTTTAGGCTTTTCCCCATAAGGATTTAAATAGTTCCAATTTTTTCTTTTTTTCCAGCCACCAAACCATTCATAGCCTCCACCTGTGATTTCAGCTTGGGTTTTGAGGTTATTTTGTGTGCTGTAGTTTTCATATTCTAAAATTGTAATTTCATATTTATTGATTAAAAAATTACCCAAATCAATCCTTGGATTTTCAAAGGAATAAGCAATACCTGCTTTGAAAAGCAGAAAGAAAGAAAGTAAAATCTTATAGTAAAAATTCATTTAATAGATTAAATATCAATATGAAAAAATTATCTCAAATAGAAAAAGTTTCAAATAACTTAGTAAAAGCCTTTTTAAAAAACAAAATCATAGCACCAATACCTTCTAAGTTTGTGAAAAATAGCAAAGTTTCAGAACAATTAAGGAAGCTTTGTGAAAGTAAAATAAAAAAACCTGTTATTGGTTTTAAAGCGGGCGGGACTGGTATTCCAGTATTAAAGAAATTGGGTGAGAAAGAACCTTTTTACGCTTCAGTGTTCAAACATAATTTTTTAAAAAACGGTCAATCAATTAAAATTCATAAATACACTTTAGGCATTGAACTTGAGGTATGTTATTTAATTAAAAAAACACTCTTTGCTGCAAAAGGTAAAATAACTTTACAAAACATAAAAAAATATATTTCCCATATTGCCCCCTGTATTGAAGTAGTGGGTTACCGACAAAGAAAAAAAGGAATTAAATATTTAGGTGATCTTAATAGTGATTTTGGTGCAAATATGAAATTTGTAATAGGGACTAAAAAGAAATACAGAAACCAAAATGTTAAAAATTTAATTACAAAATTAACCTCTAAAAAAAATAATCAATCAGTGACAGGAAATACTAATACAGTTTATATCAATCCATTAAATTCACTTAGATTTGTATTAAATAAATTAAAAAAGGATAAAATTAATTTAAATAAATCCTTTTATGTTTTTACAGGTTCAACTGTAGGTGTCGTACCCATTAATACTAAAGGATTTTATTTAGGCAATATTCAAAAGCTTGGCTCAGTTAAAACTAAAATAATTTAGAGTTCAGGTAAATTTCCTTTTAAAAATTCTAGTTTAGTTGCTTTCCATTGACCGTTAGCAAGTTTACAAAAAGTTCCTTTTTCCACAGTCACTTCTTTAATTTGAAATTTACTAAATTTAAAATCTTTACATTCTCGTCCTTTATTATCAGAATAACTTTTAATTTCTTCATATTGAATGTCTTGATCACCATGCGAAACTACCCCTAAAAGGTTATCTTGACTTTGACCAATTATATTTTCTAATTGATTTAATACGATATTTTGATTTTTGTCTGATAATAAAATATTAGGATCAGCAGGATTTTGAAAATCTTTTTGTACATTAAAAGTAAAGATAGCCACCAACATGACAGCCGCTGCTGCCGCAAATGCTGGTACCAGTTTAATTTTGTAATTTAAAAGTTGTGAAATGAAACTAGGTTTATCATCAATTAGTAAATCTAAAGTTTTTCTTGGTAAATCTTCCGATTTAATGTTGTTATAAGTTGAAAATACTAAATGATTAATTTTTTTATAACTATCTACTAGCTTCTTTGCTTCCATATTTGAATTGATAAAATTTTCTACTTCTTTAATTTCTGCGGCATCTAACTCGCCATCAACATACATCTGTAATTTTAAATCATCTATTTTACTCATGCGCAACCTCTGCCAGATTAGTGTTATTATTCAGTCTTAATTTTTTTCTTGCTTCATTAAGTCTGCTCATAACAGTCCCAATAGGGATATTTAATATTTCTGCTGTTTCTTTGTAACTTTTATTTTCTAGAGCAATTAACATTAATACTTCTCTTAATTTTACACTTAATGAATTAATACTCTCTTTAATCTCATTTAATGAATTTATATTACTGTCGTAACTCAGATTATTAGTATCTGGTATATTATTGTAAGTAACTTCATCAACATTGATCTCTTTAGATCTGTATTTTTTTCTTAATTCATCTTTCCAAGTATTAGAGATAAGTCTGTACATATAAGCTGATAAATTCTCAATCTGAGTAAAACTAAATTTAAATTTTTCTAGTATTTTAACTATAGAGTTATGAAGTAGTTCGTCACCCATATCTTTATTTCCGGTTAAACCATAGCAATAACGTCTTAGTTTTGGCATTATAAACATTAACTCCTTTTTTAATTTGCTCATTAATCAATATTAGCAAATTTAATCCTTTCATTATATATAGTCGTATGAAACAAACTTTTATTCGATTTCGAATAAAAGTAATTTTGAAACGACTTAAATAGTATGAAAACAGGAGGAAACATGAAAAATGAGCATAAACAGGGCTTTTTTAACAAAGTCATTATATTTAGCACGGCTCTATTATTTTCATATTCACTCTTAAACAGTGCTTATTTAAGCAACATAACTGGATTAAGTGAGTTTGGATCAATAGCGCATGCCAAAGAGCATGACTCTGAGAAAAAAGCAGCAAAAGAAGCTGCTAAAGCAGAGAAAGCAGCAGAAAAGGCTGCGGAGAAAGCAGCGAAAGCAGCAGA
>JAYPCI010000002.1:0-17560 GCA_038124645.1 Candidatus Pelagibacteraceae bacterium | reverse complement strand
GCGGAGAAAGCAGCGAAAGCAGCAGAGAAAGCAGCTGACAAAGCAGCGAAAGCAGCAGATAAAGCTTCCAAAGAAGCATCTAAATCAGCTGACAAAGCAGCGAAAGCAGCAGAAAAAGTTGAGAGTGAAAATATAAAATTTACTCAAAAAACTGATAAACAATTTGATAAAGCATTTGAGAAATACGCTAATGAAATAGCAAAAGCTCAAAACAAATATCAAAAAGCTGCTGAAAAAGCTGTAGACGCTAAGAATCCAAACCAAAGGATTACAAAAGCAGAAGATAAACTTTCAGATAGAGTAGCAAAAGCAGATGATAAATTTACTGATGATGTTACTAAAGTTTCAAGAAAACTTGATAGAACTGAAAGCAAATCTTTAGTTGATAGTGGTTGGGTTAAAGACGATGTATATTCAAAAGATTTTGAAAATCATGGTCAAAGAGTAAAAACTTATGTTGAAATAGCAAAAGCACAAGGCTTACCAGCATATGTTGGAGCTTTACAAGCCAACTTTGGTAATATCTATGAAACAGGTATTGCTGATCTACAAAACCAAATTACTAATTTGAATAATCAGATTGGTTTAAATAATCAAACAATTCAAAATAATTTGGCAACCATTACGACGCTAGAAGCAAATGTAACAACATTAAATGGACAGTTAACTGATTTGAACACTCAATTAAATACTTTGAGCACTCAATCTCAGGATCTAACTGGACAAATCGAAGGGTTGACTGCTCAGTTAGAGAACGAAGAGTTGACTGCTGAGGAAGTAACAGCGCTTCAAGGTCAAATCGATGGTCTTAATGCAGATTTGACAAATGTTAATACATCAATCAATACAGTGAATGACCAAATTGCTGGAACTTCAAATGAAATTACAACAACTACTGGAGATATACAAAATCTTCAAACTGAAGTTGCTAATTTAGAAAATGAAATTCCAACTTTAGAAGGTCAAATTGAAACAACTACTGCAGAATTAGGTTCTACAATTGAAAATGTAAAACCGGGTGTAGGTGTTGATACAGGTTGGGAAACAGCTAACCTTGATGTTAACAATGATGGTGTAGTAGATGGTAGCGACTTACTATAATCAATCAATTTTAAAAAGAATCCGAGGAATATTATTCCTCGGGTTCTTTATATTATTGTCCGTAAATCCAAGTTACGCTTTTTTTCATTCAAAAGATAAAGAACAAGAGAATACAGAAGTTGAAATCAACGAAGATCTCTATAGTCAAATGAATGACATTCATGTTGATGCCGCTGCAGAGAATTTATTAATTGCTTTAGAAGGAACTCCCGATAATCGAAAACATCAATGGGTTAAAGGTTCTTACGAGGGTTATATCTTACCATTTGCAACTTATATTAATGAAGTTGGTTACTTTTGCAGAGATTATGTAGAAGTCATTGTTAGAAATGGTTCTAGATATAATGTTTTTGAGAATTTTGCTTGCAGAGACCACGACGGTGAATGGGTCTGGATTGAAACTAAATCAGCTAATCAAAGTGAGAGACTTAATTAACGTTTAAGTTTTCTCTCTAATTTCCTTACAAAATAAGAAATAATTAAGATGAGGATTAAATATTCCAGTATTAAAAAAGTATATATTTCTAGGGGTCGATAAGTCGTTACCACTAACTCATTGGCTTTTCTTGTAAGATCCGCAATGCCAATAATCGAAACCAATGATGACATTTTAAGCACATAAACAAACTGATTACCTAAAGCAGGTAAAATCGTTTTGACTGCTTGCGGTAATATAATAAATCGCATTTTTTTCCAAAAATCTAAACCAAGCGAACTGGAGGCCTCGTGTTGGCCTTTATGAATGGAATTAATACCCGCACGAAAGATTTCGGCCTGAAAAGCGCTATCACTGATTGCTAAAGCAATAATGCCTGAAACAAATGGAGAAAAACTAATACCCAACATTATAGGTAATCCGTAATAAATCCATAAAATTAATACTAACAGCGGGATTGCTCTGACAATTTCAACATAAACAATATTAAATGAAGAAAGAATTTTGTTGGTTGCTAAAGAAGGAAGAGCAACAATTAAACCAATCAACATTGAAAAAAAAATAGATATTACTGAAATGTATATGGTTGTATTAAAACCACTTATCAGAAACTGCAAGTTCGTAAGGCCATCAATATTGCTAGGATTGATAATATCCCAACCCATATTGTAATTTGAACTACAGCCCTGAAGGATTAAAAGTAAAATGATATATTTTAAAAATCTCACTGACTTAATATATTTCTTAATAACTGTTAATGAAACTTAAATTATAAACTTTTCAGTTTATATTTAGCTAGGAGTTTTTTGAAAAAGCCAGATGATTGGTTATCTTTGATCCACTTGCTTACATAATCATTCCAAACCTTATCATCTTTTGGAACCATCATTGCTAAATAAGCTGGATTTTTCTCACCATCTGGTACGATGGCTAATTGAGGATATTTGATCACTAATGTATTTGCTTCTGTGGAACTTGTGATATGTCCATCAGCTCGTCCCGCAAGTACTTCTTGAAAGTCTCGAGCAGGTGCTTCAATTGATTTTAATTTAGATTTTGGAAAAAATTCTTTTGCTTTTTCTTCTTGTGAAGTGCCCAGTGTAGTAGCGATTGTCACTTCTGGATTATTTAAAGAGTCCCACGTAGGAAATTTTTTCAAATTTTTCTTTAAAACTAATGGTACAGTTCCATATTTATAGTAAGTCTCAGTAAAACCTGCAACTTCAGCTCTTTTTGGCGTTTTAGTTACACTCGTTGAAATATCATACCGGTCAGCAGCAATTCCTGACACAATAGTTTTCCAATCAGTCGGGACAAATTTAACTTTTACGCCCATATCTTTCGCTAATTTTTTCATGACATCAATATCAAACCCTTTGTACTTGTTTGTTGCCGGGTCTTTTACTGACATTGGATCCCAGTCACCTGTAGTGCCAACTCGCAGTTCACCATTTTTTTTAATCGTATCTAATTTTGATTCTGCTAAGACGTTGGAAGAGATTAAAAGAAAAATTATTAACGAAACTATTTTTTTCATTAATTTGTTTTACCTTATTTTTTTTATTTTTACCAAACGCATTTTGACACAACACAATTACTTTGTTGACTTTAACAAAGCATATATCATATAAAAGAACAAAACAAGAACAATTTTATGGAGTTAAAAATACCTTTTTATGTGCACAAAGTAGGCGCGGGCTTTCCCTCACCAGCAACCGATTATGTTGAAGACGATTTAGATTTAAATACACATTTAATAAAAAATTCACCGGCTACTTTTATTATTAGGGTTCAAGGTAAATCAATGACCGACGCAGGCATTTATGACGGTGATTTACTCATAGTTGATCGCAGCATTAATCCTAAAAATTATTCAACCGTTGTCGCTAATGTTAATGAAGAATTAGTTGTTAAGACTTTTATTAGAGAAAAAGATCAAACTTTTTTAGCCTCTGGTTCAAAAAACAAAGCAAGAAAAATTGAATTAAGTAATAATCCAGAGATTATTATCTGGGGAGTGGTCACTTATGTCATTCACAAATTATAAAAGCAAAATAGCATTAATTGATTGCAATTCTTTTTATGTCTCTTGCGAGAGACTGTTTAAACCCAAACTTATTGGCAAACCAGTAGTCGTATTATCTAACAATGATGGCTGTGTTATTTCTAGATCTAATGAGGCAAAAGCTTTAGGTATTAAGATGGGGGAGCCTTTCTTTAAGGTGAAAGATTTGGTGAAAAAGCACAAGGTATATGTTTTTTCTTCCAACTATGCTTTATACGGTGATTTATCCAGAAGAGTAATGCAAGTTTTAAAAACTTTTGCCCCTAATATTGAAATTTATTCAATTGATGAAGCCTTCCTGGATCTATCTTTTGTTGAGGCCAATAGGCTGGAAGAATATGGTAAAGAAATTAGAGCTAAAGTTTTAAAATGGACTGGTATTCCTACAAGCGTTGGTATTTCAAATACTAAAACTTTAAGTAAAGTGGCCAATCATATTGCGAAGAAAAATAAAACAGGCGTGATGTATTTAGCTGCAGAAACTGCAGATGAACATTTAAGTCATTTTGCTATCCAAGATGTTTGGGGTGTAGGGCGGCAACTGACTAAATTTTTTCTCAAAAATAATATTACAACAGCCCTTGACTTAAAAAATGTTTCTAATGGTTGGATTAAAAAAAGCACTAATGTTTTATCTGCTAAGACAGTGATGGAATTAAGAGGTATGCCCTGTATTGATTTACAGCCCAATTATGAGAAAAGGAAAAACTGTTGTGTTTCTAGATCATTTGGTAAAAAAGTTTCAACCGTAGAAGAGTTAAGAGAGTCCGTGACCACCCATGCTTTAAATGCTGCTGAGAAAATAAGAACAGATCAACAAATTACAAGAGCTATCACCGTATTTATTAGAACAAGTCCCTTTAACAAAAACAAAAAATATTACTCAAATTCCTATACAGCTGAATTACCTTTAGCGACTAATAATAGTTTAGAAATTGTTAAATATGCCTTAGCCGCACTCGATAAAATTTATAAACCAGGTCAACTTTATCAAAAAGCAGGCATCATCTTATCAAAATTAAAAGATGCTGATAAATTTGAGAGAAATTTATTAACACCATTTATTCAAAAAGATTTAAAAAAATTAATGCAGGCCATTGATGTAACAAATATGAAATATGGTAGATATTCGATTAGTTTAGCACAAGCAGGTATTAATAAATCTTGGAAAATGCGTAGACAACACTCCTCAAAAATTGATACTGCTTCTTTTTATGATTTACCAACGATAAGAGTGTAATGGAAAATTTGTTAGCAAAAGAACCAGTCCAACGCGTGGCTAAAGCACTGAAAGCTTTTGATGAAAAATTAGAGGTTATTGCCTTAGATACTTCAGCGAGAACTGCGCAAGAAGCAGCAGATAGTCTTAAAACTGAAGTTGGTTCGATTGTTAAAAGTTTATTTTTAAGAACGGGTAATAGTTATTTACTTTGCTTAGTAGCTGGCGATAAACGATGTTCTCTAAATAAAGTAAAAAAAATCTTGGGAGAAAAAGATGTATCGATGGCGAATGCAAACGATGTTAAAGAGCAAACCGGTTTTACTATTGGCGGGGTTTCACCTGTAGGTCATCTTAAACAGTTTAAAATCTTTATTGATCAAAGCTTAAACCGTTTTCAAAATATTTATGGGGCAGCAGGTCATCCTAATTGCGTATTTAAAACTGATTTTACAAGCTTAAGTCAATTAACTAAAGGTGAAGTAAAAGAAATAGTAGATTAATTCATTAAATTCATTATAGTTAACTTGAGGGGTGCCACAGGGCTGAGAGCAGACCCAAAGAACCTGACCGGTAATTCAGTGAGGGAGAATGAGTGAAAGTTTTATAAGTCAACCAATTGCGTTAATAACCTTAATCTTAACTGGATTAGTGTTCGCTTATGTTTCATTAAAGCAACTTAGAGCAAAAATTTCTTTAAATAACTATTTAGTTTCAGACCGTAATGAAGGCACATTAGCTTTAACTTTAAGTTTATCCGCATCTGCTTTGGGTGCGTGGATTTTATTCAGCCCAGCCTCTGCTGCTACTTGGGGCGGGATCGGAACAGTGATTGGATATGCTTTAGGAGCCGCTTGTCCGTTAATATTAATTTATTTTTTTGGTCCGAAACTTAGAAAAGAAATGCCGGCGGGGGTCACCCTTACGCAATTTGTTAGAAAAAAGTTTGGTCATAAATTTTTTAAATTTACCTTAGTCTTAATTATATTTTATTTAATTATATTTTTATGTGCAGAGGTAACTGCTATTGCTTTATTACTTAACTTTTTAGCAGACTTACCTTTATGGCTGACAGCAGGAATAACGTTATTACTTTGTCTGAGTTATGTTTTAAAAGGAGGACTAAAGTTGTCTATTCTGACCGATAAATATCAATTTGTTATTTTTACTTTAGTTTTTTTAATATGTTATTTTTTTGCAATTAAATTTAATGCATCAGGTTTTTCTCTTAATTTTATTGAGACTAAAGCACCACAATTATTATCTAAGGATTACTTACCAAATTATTTTGGGGCGATTACTTTTTTTGTAGCAGTAGCCGCGACCAATCTGTTCCATCAAGGTAATTGGCAAAGGGTTTATGCTGCTAAAAATAGTAATGTTTTAAAGCGTTCTCTAATTTATTCAGCTTTAATTATCTTCCCGATTGTTTTTCTTATGGGTTACTCTGGTTTAGTTTCAGTCTCCATAGACAATACTACTAATCCTGATTTATCTTTTTTTAGATTATTTATTAGTCCTAATAATCCATTACTGAGTATCTTAGTGATTATTTTTGCCCTTAGTTTAACATTAAGCACGATCGATACTCTGATCAATGCGATCTCTAGTTTAGTCGTGATTGATGGTAAAACAATTATTAAAGAACGATCAGATAAATTATTCAAGACCTCTAAATATTTAATCCTGCTTATTGCTGTAATTGTTTTTGTGATTGCCTCTAAAGGCTTAAGTATTCTCTATCTATTTTTACTAGCAGACTTATTGTGTTGCTGTGCTGTGGTACCAATCTTTTCAGGATTTTTTAAAAAGAAAATAAACTATCAACTATCTTTATACTCTTTAATATTTAGTCTTTTGGGAGGACTCTTAATCTTCCCATCTCCAGATTTTTCAAAGAGTATTTTAACTAACTTACTATTTACCCCAGACAGTTTTTCAGGTCTTTTTACAACTAATTTATTATTTTTCTCATTTATGGTTGGGCTTTTAATTCCAGTCGTCTTTAATTTACTTTATTCCTTACGGATTTCGTTGAGATAGATAATAACTGCTATCCAAATAAAAATAAAAGCAATCAGTTTATTAAGATCTAAAGGTTCGCCGTAAATTAAATAACCCATAAAAAATTGAGCAGTGGGTGTTAAGAAAAATAGCATGCTAGCAGAACCAATACCGACGATTTCAAAACCTCTAATATAAAGATAAAGTGGCACCAAAGTCATTAAACCTGCCCAAAACAGATAAAATGACAACAGCGGTTCATTGACTGAGAAAATATTTAAATTATTTAAAGTTAGATAATAAAAAGCTAGCAAAGCAAAGGGAGTAAGTATGACTGTTTCACAAAGCAAACCAATATCAGAAGGCGTATTTATTTTTTTTCTAATGAGACCATAAAGACTAAAAGTTACTGCAACGGTTAAACCAATCCAAGGTATCGAACCAAACTGGATCAATAACCACAATAAAGCAATAAAAACTAAGATTACTGATATAATTTTGTTTCTATTTGTTTGTTCTTTAAGAAACACAATGCCAAAAAAAACAGAAAGAATAGGGTAGATGTAATAACCTAAACTAGCATCGAGCAATTTATCCACTGATAAAGAGTAAACCCAGGTCAACCAGTTAATCATCACAAGAAAACCTGTGAGAGCAAGTAGAGAAATCTTTTTGAAATTTTTAAAGGTCATTAAAAATTCTGACCACTTACCTTGAAAGGCAATTACAATAATTAATAAAAAAGCAGTCCAAATAGTTCGGTGAATTATGATTTCAACGGGATTAGCAAACCCAATGAATTTAAAATAAATAACTCCGAGTATTCCCCACCACAGTGAAGCTGAAACGGTTAAAAAAATTCCTTGTAATTGGTCTGGTTTCATAGACTAGAAAGTGGGTGCAATATAATTAAAATTTTAATATAAAGATATAAATACTTACTGGTGAGATGGGTGAGTTGGTTTAAACCAGCGGTTTGCTAAACCGCCGTACGGTTGAAAAGCCGTACCGAGGGTTCGAATCCCTCTCTCACCGCCATTAACTGCATGAAAAAAAAATTAATCGAAAAAGGTTTTAGAACAAGAAAATCATCACTCTACCAAAAAGGATCTAATCAACCGTTCAGTATCAGCAGGTCAAAGTTTAGTAATTTTATTGATTGTCCACGATGTTTTTATCTTGATCGTGTCAAAGGATTAAAAGAACCAGGGATGCCAGGCTGGGCATTAAATTCTGCGGTCGATGAACTTTTAAAAAAAGAATTTGATCATCATCGTAAAAACAAAACTCCGCATCCAATATTTAAAAAATATAACTTAGATTTTATTCCTTATGACCATAAAGACATTGATAGATGGCGAGAGCCACGAACAGGCGGTATCGCTTACGTTGATGAAGGAGTTAACTTACAATTACAGGGTGGTATAGATGATATTTGGTTTGATTTAAAAACTAAAGAACTAGTAGTCGTTGATTATAAATCACAATCTAAAAACACACCTGTTGAGACTCAAGCTTACTTAGATGACCAGTGGCATCAAGGTTACAAAAGACAAATGGATATCTATGTTCATATTTTAAGAAATATGAAATTTAAAGTCTCAGATATGACTTATTTTATGGTGTGTAATGGTGAAAAATCTTTTGATAAATTTGATAATAAAATTAATTTTACAACAACTTTGGTGCCTTACAAATCTGATACAAAGTGGATACCAGCAAAAATTAAAGAAATGAAAAAAACATTAGATAGTGAAGAGATACCTGAGTATTCAGAACATTGTGAGAAATGTATTTATCTTGCTTCTTCAAGTAGTTTTTAATTTAATAATTAACTAATACTAACTCGTTTCGTTTTTTTTGATTTTTCATATAATCGCCGACCGATTTCATCGAATAGCGATGAGCAAAAGTAATTGGTTTCCATTTATCAAATCGGGATTTGATTTCTTTACTATCGTTATAACTAATCATGCATTTACATTTAATATTTTTAATATTTTCACTAAATGTATTATGTTTAAAAGCTTTTGAGACACTTCCAGACTTGCCATAAACTTGTAATGATCCTTTCGTGGTGTATTTACTCTTTTCAAATTCATAAGGAGGATCAAGATAAATAAATGTTTTTTTATTATTGGTTAAAAGCTCTTCATAAGATTTATTTGTTATTTGCCAATTTTTAATTAACTCTTTGTAGGCTGATAATCTAAATATTGAGTGTAAGGTAAAATGACTATCGGTACAGCTTTTGGATACCGAACTGGTTGCGGTTAACCCTGAAAAAGAAACACGATTAATCACATAAAAAGCAACCGCTCTTTCAAAAGAATTACCTTTATCTGTCATAATAGCTTGTTTGCATTTATTAAATAAAGCAGCAGTTTTATCCCAACGTTTTTCTTTATCTTTATCTTTAGTACCACGAGGTCGGACACCACAATTTTTTTTAAGCTTGAAAACTTCTTCTTGTAATTCATGACCCTTGCTTTGCAAATTTCGCCAAAAATTATACAAAGGTTCAAAATAATCATTAACCATAACTTTTAATTTTGGATTCTGCTTGGTCAGCGCGATTGCCATAGATCCTCCGCCCAGAAATAATTCTCTATACTCACTGAAGGTATTTAATTTAGGCATTAGTGGTAAAAGTTTATGAATGGCGTGAGCTTTACCTCCAGGATAACGAAGCGGCGTTTTAAAGTTGTTTAAATCATGGATTAATCGATAATCAACTCTTAACTGGTTTTCTTTGATATAATCTTCATATTGTCTAAGTGATTTTGGTACAGTTTCGAATAAACTAAGTTGATTAAACATAAATATTTCATATCAGATTATTTAGATTTTTAGAAAAAACAATTTACAAGCTAGTCTTATAAATGTTAGTTTTTTTTAAGTTATTAACATTATGAAAAAGAAAAAAGTTAAAAAAAAACCTAAAACAAAGAAAATTTCCAAATCCAAAAAGAAAAAAAAGGTTACTAAAAAATCAATTAAACCTAAAACCAAAAAAACAAAACAAGACACGCCTTCCTTAACTAAAAACAAAAAAAGAATTTTTAGAGTAGATTTTGGAAGATATGGTGGGGAAGTAACTGTGGGTAGAGTAAGCCCTGAATTTGTTAAATATTTTATAGATAAAGACGAAGGTGATTTGATTGAATACTTACAAAATTTAGAGTGGAATGATCCAGAAAATCCTGTTGATCCAAATATCCCAAAACCAGTTGAAAATTTTTCAGCATGGAATGAGTGTGATGATATTCTGCATGAAAATAATTGTTACTCAGATGGTGGCGTATATGTCGCCGAGGTTCAAGGTGAAGGTCTTGAACTTTGGAATGGTGGCATTTCAGATAATGCTGGTGAGGAAAAAAAAATTGAAGCTTATCATTTAAAAGACCGAGAAGCATATTTTGATAGATTTGAAAGTCAGGATGAATTAGCAAAAGCTTTAGAGGCAAATAAAGATAATCCTGATTACGTACCCGTACTAAGCTATCATCCAAGTGAAAAAGGTATTATTGGTTACTATTTTGTAGAGACCGATGGTGAAGATTTCGATCCAAAAAAACTTGCCTATAGCACTGTTGAGACTACCTTAACCAGTCTTATTGATAGAGTTTGGTATGATAAAAAAGAATTAGATCACAATATGGATTATGCCTCTACTACTGGCAAGTCAAACAGCGCAGCAGTAGGTTATATGAATTTAAAATGGTTAGATCAAGATACACCTGAAGCTTTAAAAGAAGCTTGGGAAAGTTATGATGACCATCTCAAATCTTAATGTCAAAAAAGATATTAATTGATATCCAAAGCCCAAAAGAAGAAAACCAATATCCTAACGGTGCTGAAATGACTGAACCGAATCTAATTAAAGCAGTAAAAATATTTTTTGATATTAAAAATGACTCTGAAATTATTACAAATAAAGGCTTACCTGAATTTAAAGAAATGTATCCAGAGTATAATGTATTTAGACCTGACATAGCACTTCCTAAATATAATTTAGTTTTCGAATACGATGGTTATATGCATTACCAACACCCGCATGATATTGAGAGAGATAGGATTAAAATGATTATGCTTAAAAACTTAAATTACAAAAGAATAAGATGGCCTTATTATTTTCAATTAACAAAAGAAGTTGCCAAATTTGTATTTCAAGATTTGGTAAATCATTTTACGCAAGGAAAATATAATCTTTATAATGACGAAAAATTTTATCAAGCAATCAAAGAAATATATGTAAATCAAAGGACAAATAAACAATTGTCTGCCGAAGACTATAAACAAGGATTGTTATTTGCCCCTGGGTTTCATACTACCAAGCATACACCAGCAACCTTTCATCAAGATGGACTGAAGAGATTTTTAGATGATATGGAATGGAAATGTAATCGTAAAAATGAAGGGTGTCTATGTAATGGTGAAACACCTAATGAATTGAAACATCAGGTGATCAAATCATTACAATTATATATTAATGATATAGGTAAAGGGGTAGATAATAAAGAAACCAGAGATTATTTGGTTCTACCTAAAGGACACGAGAGATTTGATAAATTTTATAACAGTATTAAGGTTGAGGATAAACTCTGTAACGTTTTTTATCCAAGACAAAGTAATTAATCTATTTTACTGATAACTTTAATTTTGCAATTTTTTGTTCAACATCAGCGATCGCTTTATGAATATCGTCTTTTTCTTTCTTAGAGATCTTTGAGCCTGAAGGTCCGGTTGGATCAATTGCTTGGTTAGCAACACCCATCAGATTGCCAATTCGTTCACCAATATTTAAAAGATTTGACGATAAGTTACCGTATTCATCAATGTTCTTTAATTCATTTTCTACAATAAGCGTATAATTATCTAAGAAGGGTGTCCCTAGTTGTTTTTTTTGTAAGAGTACGTCTAATTTAATACCGTCCAAAAAATGTAAGTTGTGATCTTTATCATCAGGGTCGCTGCATTTTCTAAAATGGGAAATACTTTTACCAGTAATTAGTTTGATTTCATCTTCAGAAACTTTATTTAAAATCTGCCCCAAAATAAATTCGACCGATAAAGGCTCTCTGATTTTAGTCATGTCTAAACTATAGTTAATATTAAGTGAAAAACAAAGATTTTATTTCACTATATCTTTTTTTAAAATTCCTTAATGATAACTAATTTTTCAAAAAATTATGAAAAAAAAGAAGTTTAGAAACCGTTTTGATTACCGCTTTTCAAAATTAGCACCAGATAAGCAAGATCGAATTTTAAATTGGTTAAGAAAAAGATTAGCACGATCCGTTGCTAATGACTTAGACTTTTATGACTACAATTTAAAAAACAAAGGAAAGGAGGTCAGGAACTATGAAATTTATTAAAAGTATTATCTTTGTAGTTCTTTTAACATTTACTACCCATGCGTTTGCCAAAAGTAGTGAGTATTATCAAAAAACTTTATTACATGTCTTAACAGAGTGTAATACCCAATGCCAAAAGCAAGTATTTGAGCAAGAAATCGAAAGTGCTTTTATTGCTTTAATGCAAGCAGTGTTAAATCAACTTAACTTTGCATTATCGCAACAGCAGAAAGAGAAATTATGGTCAAAAGATTTATAATTATCTTGTTGTTGATGACTAAAACAGCTTATGCCGAGTGTAAATATTATGCTGAAGCCGATGTGGTTAATGATGTTTTAGTTAATAAAAAAGAACACTACACCTGCAAAGAAAAGAAAAACTTTTTTGTTCAGTTTTTAACTGAACCTGAATTCGAAAGGTCATTAACGTTAGTTGTGATGACCCTTTTAGAAAATCTTTAAGAAAGGAGGTCAAATGCGAATAATCTATCTACTAGTAGTTGGATTACTATTGAGTAACTGCACTAATAGTTATGTCAAAAATAAGAGAACCATCTCTTCGCCGAACGATTTAATGAAGTTCACTAATGTTTGGTGTGATCAAAACAAATCAACTGACAATATAATTAAAATGTGTGGTCAGGGTTGGTCAAAAGACTTAACGATTAGTGAAAGTAAAGCAATTATGGATGCGAAATTGAAAATTGCTGATATTACCCAGCACTCATTAGTAAAGTCAGAAAAAGTTACTCATAAAGAAGACAGTAAAGGCGTTGTCAAATCTTATGAGTTAAACGCTGATAATATTTTAGAAGAGGCAACCATTTCTGGTTATAAAGTCATTTCTAAAAAAGTTCTAAAGGAGAAGAATGGTTGGCGAACCATGATCCTTTTAGAATATAAATTAACTTAAGTTAATTCGAGAGTTGGCATATATATATTTGCCAACTCTAACTACTGGAAAAATCTAACTAACCTTACAGGTTCACCTGAAGAAAACATAAATTTATAAACGTTATAATTTTCTAGAACGCGTTGAACATAGTTTCTTGTCTCTTCAAATCTGATCATCTCGATCCAATCTACATAGGAAATTTTACCATCTGATGGATCACCATTAACTCGTTTCCAAGTTTTAACTCGGTTAGGTCCAGCATTATAGCCGGCAATGGCAAAAGGGAAGACCCCAGTATATTCGTTCAGCAAAGAATTAAAGTAAAAAGATCCAAGTTGCACATTGTATTCTGGATCCTCATTTAATCGAGCACGACTGTATGGTAGATTAGCTTGTCTAGCTACTAGTTTAGCTGTGTAAGTCATTAATTGCATCATACCTTTAGCGCCGGCATGACTATTAGCATCGGTGTCGAATTCACTTTCTTGTCTGATGATTGCGTGAATTAATTCAGGTGGTGGCATGTTGACCCCATTAACCTCTCGTGGCACCGTTATAATAGGATAGTTAATATTAAGATAAAATCTTTTTTCGTAAGAGGCTTGTTTTGCAATTTGAATAGCAAAATCATAACGACCCACATCAACAGACAAATTAGCCGCCAACACTTCACTACCTTTTTCAATATCAAGAGCTGCTAAATGTTTTAAAATATCCTTACTATATTTCGAATAATTAAGTTCTTTTAAAACAATAACATGTTTAATTAATTTATTTTCACTAAACTCTTTTTCAAATTTTTTATCAATTTTAGTATCATCTTTTAAAACAAAATCTTTTTCAGGATTAATTTCTTTAAATGCTAACTGACCATAGAAAGTGGTTAAGAATTTTGCTGCTTCTGCAAAATATTGATTAGACTCAATAGAGTTTCCCGATTTTTTATGTGCTAATCCTAACCAGTAAGCGCCTCGAGCTAAACTAATAGGGTAACCAACATTGGCATAAAAGTTTTCAAAATGTTTTATCGCTAAACTACTATTTTTTAAAAAACTTAAAGCTAACCAACCTGAATACCATTCAGCTTCAGCATATTCAGGTCCTTCTTGCATTTGATGTTTGCTAACAATTTCATAAGCTAGAGCATAATTTTTCTTTCGGTACATTATATCTCTAGCTAATCTTTCTTTTTGGGACCACCAAATATTTGGGTGTTTTAACTGAATAGAGTTATCTTTGATCTCATTTATGATTTCCAGTGAAGATTCTAATCGACCTCTTCTAAGTCGCCATTGTAGTCTATCGTATTTCAAACCTTCATCATTATCAAATTGGGCAGGAACTTTTTTAATAGCATTATCAACACCGTAAGAATTGCTCATCAAAATTTGTCGAGCATTATATAAAGCTCGCTCTTCTTTAGGCAGATATCTTAAAAGTCTTTTGAGATCCCAATATTTTCTCTCCCAAGCCAGATACTCAGCCCTATTTAAATAATCACTGGTTTTTAATATTCCTTTAAATTTTGCTCTAAAAAATTTTATATCTTGCGTTGATAATTGAGCATCAATCCAACCTTCTCGGATCAAAGGTTCTGCTGCTGGAATATTTTTAGCATAAACATGAGCTTCAGCTAATTTTAATTTACCAAAGCCACTAAGTGGCGGATTATCTTCAAACCACTTCATAATTTGTCTAGTGGAATCTCGATTAAAATTTATTTTATGTTCAGCTAAGTATTGCAGTCTTGAAATTCTTGGATAATCATCATTTGTTTTAATAAAGTTTATATAGTCACTGAATGATGCTTGATTTCTTGGTTCTTTCAAATACATCCAGGTAATTAAGTTTCTAAATTCACGATCTTTAATTTTATCTTTTAATTTTATTGCTGTTTCCCATTTGTAATCTTTGATTAAATTCATGACCTCCGCTGCAATTTTATAGTCTTTATCCGATAAAACACTTGAAGAGGGCAGTGCTTTATTAGCTGCTAAATGAAATGAAGGTGGTTTTTTTTCTGGAAGAAGAAAATTAGAAAGATTAGTTTTAACTGGTATTTCTTTTTTTACAATCTCAGTTTTGACTTCAGGTTTTGTTAATTGCGCTACTGTTTCTGGTTTTTTTTCCTCTTCTTTTACAACGGGTTGTTCAGGAATAATAGTTTTACGGTTATCGATATTTTTTTTAAATTCAGGTTTGACGACCGCGATATCATTTTTTATTTTATCAGCTGGTTTAGTCTGCGGTAATACATAATTCTTTGTTGTTTGAGGAATAACTTTAAGACTTTCAACATTCGGTTTTGACTGTGGTAAAAGAACATTTAGTCTCGTCTCTTCAACCTTTATAGGATTTTTAATAACAGGGGCGACCGTACTGCCAGGTTTTTTCATAGGTAGTATTGTTGCTGCTAGAATATTACTCGAAAAAAGAAATACGTTTATAAATGAAATAGTTAAGATAAATATTACTAGACTATTTAATTTTTTATTCATAAATTCAATTAAATATCTTATATTATCTTATGTTTAAAGGATCAATTGTTGCATTAATCACACCGTTCAAAAATGAAAAATTTGACCAGGATAATTATATAAAGTTGATCCATCATCACCTAAAATCTGGAACAAACGGTATAGTTCCTGCTGGAACAACAGGTGAGTCCCCTACATTATCCCATGATGAACATGATAAAGTCATTGAACTTGCAGTCAAAGAAACGAAAGGTAAAATACCAGTCATTGCAGGTACAGGCTCTAATTCAACTGTTGAAGCAATAAGATTATCTAAACATGCAGAAAAAGCCGGGGCTAGCGCTTTACTAGTTGTAACACCGTATTATAATAAACCGACACAAGAAGGCCTTTATCAACATTATAAAAAAATAAATGATAACGTTGGTATCCCAATTATTATTTATAATATTCCTTCAAGATCAGTGATCGATATGTCCGTTGAAACAATGGCTAGACTTTTTGAATTAAAAAATATTATTGGCGTGAAAGATGCTACTGGAGATCTTGATCGTGTTAATGCTCAATTAAAAGCGATGGGTCCTGAATTCCTCCAATTGACCGGTGAAGATGGCAATGTTTTAGAATTTAATCGTCGAGGTGGAAAAGGTTGTATCAGTGTGACAGCGAATGTCGCCGCTAAACTTTGTGCAGAGTTTCAACAAGCTTCGCTTACAAAAAATGATGACAATGCAAAAAAAATTGCAGAAGAAATTAATAATAAATTAATGCCATTACACAAGGCTTTATTTATCGAAAGCAATCCTGCCCCAGTTAAATATGCCGCTTCGTTACTTAAACTTGCTGGTGATGAAGTTAGATTGCCTTTAGTAAAAGTAATGGAGAGCACTAAAACTGAAGTTAAGAAAGCTTTACAATCTGCTGGCTTAATTTAAATGAAAGGCGCACCAAGCAAAGGTATTAAGATTATCAGTCTTAATCGGAAAGCCTCATTTAATTATTTTTTTCATGAATTGATTGAAGCAGGGATTGTTTTAAAAGGTTCAGAAGTGAAATCTATCAGAGAAGGTAAAGTCAATATCGCAGATGCTTATGCTTCTGATAAAAATGGTGAAATTTATTTAATCAATAGCCACATACCGCTTTACCGACAATCAAGTTACAACAACCATGATCCAAAAGGTGAGAGAAAACTTTTGTTAAATAAAAAGGAGATTAATAAATTAATTGGACGAATTAACCAAGAAGGTTTGACTTTAATTCCAACCAAAATGTATTTTAACAAAGGCAAAGTAAAAGTTGAATTAGCAGTTGCTAAAGGCAAAAAACTCTACGACAAAAGACAAACTAAAAAGAAAAGAGATTGGAATAGAGAACGAGCTCGATTATTAAGTAAAAATAATAAATGATATATTTAGGTTTAGGGTCAAATTTAGGAACAAGCCTTGAGGAAAAGTATGCAAATCTTAATAGGTGTTTAAAATTAATTCAATTTAGCAGAATTAAAATACTAAAATGTTCTAAAATATTTGTCACACCATCATACCCTAATAAAACTTTTCCAAGTTTTTTAAATCTTGTTATTCAAATAAACTTTAAATCTAAAGCTCAAGCATTAATAAAAATTTTAAAACTCATTGAGCGAAAAATGGGCAGAATAAAAACTATCAAAAATGGACCGCGTATCATTGATATTGATATTTTGGATTTCAATAAAGAGATTATCCATGATCCAAATTTAAAGATCCCCCATCCACGAATGCATTCAAGAAATTTTGTGTTATTTCCCTTAAAGGAATTAAATGCGAACTGGCAACACCCAAAAACAGGTGTAAACATTAGTAAATTAGTTGCAGATTTACCTGTTTCTCAACGTAACGAGATTACAAAATTCTCTAAAAGTGCTATATTAGATTAATGTCTAATCAAGAAGAATTGATAAATAAGATTAAGTCTTATAATAAACATTTAAATCCAGAAATTTTAAATAAAGCTTACGATTTTGC
>JAYPCI010000001.1:160255-163741 GCA_038124645.1 Candidatus Pelagibacteraceae bacterium | reverse complement strand
GTTGCTATAGACTTTCTCAAATCAAGTAAGCCTTGCACAGGTGCATATTCTTTACGAGATGCATTATCTTTTAAAGTATTAACGATAGTTTTTGGAATTGGAAATGGAGATTGTCCAAAGCCAAATTTTACAATTTTTTTACCTGCTGCAATTAACTGTTTTGATTTTTCATTTATTGCTAATGTAGCTGAGGTATTTAAATGACTAATATTTTTTTTTAATAGCATAAGCTTTAATATTATTAATCAGAACATTTGACAAAATGATTCGGTCATGTTTTAATCTTATTTTGTTCTAATGGTAATCTATATATTGTATTCAAACTTAAAATAAATACTAAAAATTTATGTCAAAACCTGGTCCCATTATTGAAGCAGTCCTAGGTCCAACCAATACTGGCAAAACGTATTATGCTATTGAAAAAATGCTTGAGTTTAATTCTGGTGTTTTTGGTTTGCCCCTGAGACTTTTAGCAAGAGAAGTTTATGATAAGTGTATCAAAAAAGTAAACCCCGACCATGTTGCCCTGATTACGGGCGAAGAAAAAATTATTCCTAATTCAGCTAGGTATTATATCTGTACTGTAGAGTCCATGCCTCTAGATATAAATACAGAATTTGTTTGCATTGACGAAATCCAAATGTGTGCTGATCGAGAAAGAGGGCATGTATTTACAGATAGGTTATTAAATAATCGGGGGTCTTTATATACTCTTTTACTTGGCTCTCAAGTTATGCAAGAAATTATTGGGGAACTAATTGGAAGTAATATTAAATTTAAAAATCAAGAAAGGTTTTCTAAACTTTCATTCAATGGTTATAAAAAAGTTTCAAGATTAGAAAGAAAATCCGCGGTCATAGCTTTTTCAATTGAAGAGGTCTATGCCATTGCTGAACTCATTCGTAGACAAAAAGGTGGAGCTGCTATTGTTATGGGTGCCCTAAGTCCCAAAACTAGAAACGCTCAAGTAGGATTATACCAATCAGGTGATGTTGATTTTCTAGTAGCAACAGATGCTATCGGCATGGGTTTAAATATGGACTTAGATCAAATTTACTTTTCTAATCTTAAAAAATTTGATGGAAAAAAAACAAGAAGATTAAATCTTTTAGAAATTTCACAAATTGCAGGTAGAGCCGGTCGTTATAAAAATGATGGTTTCTTTGGAACCACAGGTGAATGTAAAGATATATCTGCTGAAGAAATTGAAAAAATCGAGTCGCATGATTTGCCAAAAATTAAGTCTCTGTATTGGAGAAATTCACAACTTAATTTTAAAAATCTAAAAACATTTTTTGACTCTTTGGAACAAAAACCAACAAATCCAAATTTAATTCGTGTCTATGACTCGCTAGATGAAAATGTTTTTAGAAATATTGTAAAAAATAATGAACTTAATAAAGATAAAATCGAACACAATTTAGAACTTTTTTGGGAATGTTGTCAAATACCTGATTTTGAAAAAAAGGCATACGGACAACATTTAAACATTGTAAAGTCTGTGTTTCAATTTTTAACAGAAGGTAAAAAATATATTCCTAACACTTTCTTAAAAAAAGAATTAGATGGTCTAGATAAGACCCATAATAACTTAGATGTTATTTCTAATCGTATTAGCAAAGTAAGAACTTGGGCCTATGTTAGCAATAAAAAAAATTGGGTAGAAAATTCTGACTACTGGATCCAGGTCACTAAACAAATTGAAGATAATCTATCAGATAGACTCCATAAAGAATTAACCCAAAGCTTTATTAATAAAAAAATTAGTGTTTTATCTAAAGGGCTTAAACAAGATTTAGTTCTTGAAACAAACATTTCTGACTCAAATGAGGTTTTAATAAACAATCAAAGAATAGGTGTTTTGAAAGGTTTAAAATTAGATATTGATGTTTCAAGCAATACGTTAGATACAGATATAAAATCCATCAAAAAAGCTGCAAGAAAAGGGGTAGAGAGCGAAATCCAAAAAAGGATCGATGCTATTAAAAGTGGTCCGATTGAACTTAGAGAAGATGGTAAAATTTATTGGTTAAATAACCCAATTGCTAAATTAAAAAAAGGTAAAGATTACTTAAATCCTGAAATTGATTTAATTGCGGATAACTTAATTTCAGAGAAAAGCAGATACGATCTCTCTGAATATATCCAATCTTGGCTTTTAAAACATATAAACTCAGAATTAAACGACCTTTTAAATCTTCAAAAATCTAACTTAGAAAATAATTATATTAGAGCAATAACCTATCAATTGTATGAAAATAATGGTGTTGTCAAAAGAGAGAGTGTTAAACAAATATTAAGTAAAATCAGCACTGAGGACAGAAAATTAATTTGGAAGATGGGAATTAAATTAGGAAGGTACCATATCTATTTACCAAAAATGATAAAACCGGCTGCGGTTAATTTAAGAGTTATACTTTGGAATAATTTTTATGGTCTCGATAACTATTTAGAAACGCCTAAACCTGGAATCAACTTTTTTACAGATAAAACTAAAAATAAAAGTTTTTATTTAATTTGCGGTTTTGAAAACCTAAGTAATTATTACATAAGAATTGATATTTTAGAAAAATTATTCCTAAATATAATAAAAAATACTAAAGATAAAAAATTTTCTGTAACCTCTGATATGATAAATTTAGTAGGCTGTACTAAAGAGATATTCACAAAATTAATTGAATTGTTAAATTATAAGAAAATCAAAAATACTGAAAACTATATTTATGATGCTCCAATGTTACGTGTTAAAAAAAGACCTTATAAAGCACCTAATATTTCAAACGCTTTTTCTGTATTAAAAGGTCTTAAACTTTAAATTTATGAGTCAAGATCAAATTCTTTATATAACGGCCCTCTTAATTCATGTTGCGAAAATTGATGATCATTATTCAGAAAAAGAAAGAGCATTAATAAAAAAATTTATAAAGTCTTATTTGGACGAAAAAGAGGTTGAAAAAGTGTTTAGCAATGCAGAAGATTTAGAAAAAAAATCTAATGATATTCTTATTTTTACTAAGGAGTTAAAAAAAATGACCATAAAAGAAAAAGCAACAATTATTAAAGACTTATGGATTATTATTGTTTCAGATAATTCTGTATCAATATATGAGGATACAATAATAAAAAAGATCTGTAGTTTAATTTATTTTCCTGTATATTTGTCGAACAAAATTAAAAAAGAAATCTCAAACCAGTGACATATATAGTTAAAGACGAATGTATAAAATGTAAACTGACTGATTGTGTCGAGGTTTGTCCAGTTGATTGTTTTTATGAGGGTGAAAATATGCTAGTTATAAATCCTGATGAATGTATCGATTGTGGGGTGTGTGAGCCAGAGTGTCCAATAAATGCTATTGTGTCTGATCAAGTCGAAGTTGAAAACAAGGATAAATGGCTTTTAATAAATAAAAAATATTCAACTTTATGGCCAAATATTAATAAAAAAAAGGATCCTTTAAAAGATCATGAAAAATTTAGAGATGA
>JAYPCI010000001.1:131379-160155 GCA_038124645.1 Candidatus Pelagibacteraceae bacterium | reverse complement strand
GAAGAAAATAAGAAAATTAATCAACAAACTATTAAGTCTGGACAAGAAGAAAAAATACAAATTGCTAAAATCAAAAAACAACCCACTGAAAAAAAACTATATAATGTCAAAGATCATGTAGTTTATCCAAAACATGGCGTTGGAAAAATATTAGCTATTGAGAAAGCAAATATTGGACAAATCGATATTCAATTTTACAAAATTTCAGTTGATAGAGATAAACTAACTTTGTCAGTGCCGCTTAATCAGCAGTCGAAACTTCGACCCATAGCAACTACTTCACAGATAAATAAATGTATGACAATTTTAAAGGGTAAGCCAAAAATTAAGAGAAATATGTGGAGTAGAAGAGCCCAAGAGTATGATCAAAAAATCAATTCAGGTAATATCTATGAATTAGCTGAGGTGGTTAGAGACTTAAACAAAAATACAGACATTATTGCCGATCAATCCTACAGTGAAAGACAATTATTTGAAAAAGCTTATGAAAGACTTCAAGCAGAATTTGAGGTTGCACTTAATCTAAATCAGGAAGAAACTAAAAAGAAACTTAATAAAGCTTTAGGAAGAGTTGAAAATACTGAGATATAAAAAAACGCCCTTTTTTCAAAATAAAAAAAAGGGCGTTTAGTTAAGAAAAAAACTATCTTCTTCTTCTTCTTTTCTTAGCTTTTTTCTTAGTTTTCTTTTTAGCTTTTTTTCTTCGTTTAGCCATCGTTTTCTCCCTTTTTTTTCGAATCTTTTTATTTGATTCGTTATTAATTACAATCATTAGTTTTTTTTTCATTCATGTCAAACACAAATTTATTTGTAAATTTTTTTAAAAAATTAAATTTTTTAAATTTTTTTTAATTGATTTAAAAGTTAATAATACCAACACTTTTAACAAATTGTTTTAATTATAAAGATTCTCTAATTGTTGTTTATATTTTTCTAAAATTTTTTTTCTTTTTTGTTTTAATGTTGGTGTTAACATTCCATTAGCAATAGAAAATTCCTCTGTTATTAGTAAAAACTTTTTAATTTTTTCAATATTTGAAAGATTTTTATTAATTTCTTCAAGAATTGAACTAATTTTCTTTTTATCTTGATTGTTTGCGTCTACAACAAATAACGCAACTAAATAATTTTTTTTGTCACCATAAACAAAAGTTTGTTTAATTTCTTGATTTAAACAACAAATATTTTCTATTTTGCTTGGAGAAATATTGTCGCCACCATGATTAACAATTAAATCTTTTTTTCGATCAGTTATTTTAAGATTACCATCTTTGTCGAACTCTCCAATATCACCTGTATATAACCATCCATTTTGAATAATTTTTTTTGTCTCTTCAGGTTTGTTCCAATAGCCTAGCATTACATTTTCACCCTTAACAAGGATTTCTCCATCATCAGCTAGCTTGACTTGATTAGTTTTAAAGGGAGGTCCTACTGTTTCAACTTTCACATTCTCTGGTAAATTGCAACTAACCACAGGGGAGGTTTCTGTTAGACCATAACCTTGTAAAGTAGGTAAACCTATGGAATTCAAAAATTCACCCACTCCTTTATCTAACGGCCCTCCTCCAGAAACAAAGGCTTGTAAATTGCCTCCAAACTGTTTTTTTACCTTGGCTCTGACTAATTTTTCACAAATAAAATTCATCAACTTTTCAGATATTTTAAGATTCTGTTTATTAAGCAATTTTATGCCTAACGTTGTAGTCTGATTTATCAGTTTTTTCTTTAAACCAGTTTGTTTAGAAAAATTACCATTTATTTTATTAAAGAGATTTTGATAAAATCTTGGTACCGCTGTCATAATCGTTGGTTTAGCTTCTGCAATATTTGTCAGCAATTTTTCAAGGCTTTCTGCATAAAATATTTTTGCGCCTAACAGGATTTGTACAAATTGAACTGTATGCTCATAAGAATGTGATAGTGGGAGCCAGGTTAAAAATACTGGGTCTCTTTTGCTGACTAAAGGCTGTAGCAGTTCAAAAGCACCTTCGCAATTTGCTAAAATTCCACCGTGGCTGAGAACCACTCCTTTAGGATTGCCAGAAGTACCTGAGGTATAGATTATGCAAGCAGGACTGGATCTGTGTAAATTGTGATTTACAATAGGGTCACTTTTTTCCTCTTTAAAAATATTTTCAAGCACTAGACTTTTTGCATCAATTTTTTCGAAAGAAATAATTTTTTGTAAATCAGGATTTATAAATTGCTTAATCTTTTCAAATTGATCATTGTTTGAAACAATAATTAAAGATGGCTTGCAATCGTTAAGAATGTATTCGTAGTCACTAGCTGAATAAGTGGTGAAAATTGGGACGGAGATTCCACCCGCATTCATAATTGAAATATCTGAAATTAACCACTCGGGTCTATTCTCTGAAAGAATTAAACATCGATCACCTTCATTGATAATCGATTTAATTTTTCCTGTTAGTTTAAATATTCTTTGAGTTACATCATTCCAAGTAAAAACTTTTTGATCAGGTTTTAACCATTGTAAAAATGGTTTTTTTCCATCAATCTCTTTGACTGTTTTAAAATATAATTCAACTAAACTATTTAATTTACTTTCATTCATAATATGGTGGGCAAAGAGAGACTCGAACTCTCACAGTATTGCTACCATTGGATTTTGAGTCCAACGCGTCTACCAGTTCCGCCATTCGCCCTTTTTTTTCAATTAATCTAATTGATTTTTCTGATGATGAGAACAAAAATTATTGCTGTTACAAACATAATTAAAGCATAGGCAGCTGTGGGCACCATGAATGCAATATCATCAAATAATTGAGTAGCTACAAAGACAGCTAAAGTTCCATTTTGTAAACCACACTCCAATGAAATACACTTTCTTTGTGGTAACCCGCTAGCAAAAAATTTTGCAATATAATAACCCAAAAAAATCATAATGATGTTGAGCATTAAAGTGATTAAACCAGCACTTGATAAATAATTTAATATGTTATCCCACTCTTCAATCCAAATAGCAGCAAATACTATAATGAATAAAATTATTGAGAGTCTTTGGATTAAACGTGTTTTAGTGTCTATAAAACTTGTAAAAAAACTTCTAACAATCATACCAATTAAAACTGGAACTGTTACAACCAGAAACATCTTAAATGATATTGTTAACATAGAAATTTCTTTAACAATTTCAATACCGATCAAGTTCGCAGCATTGTAAATTATCAAAGGAACAGTAAATATAGAAAGCAAACTAACTACTGCGGTTAAACTCACTGATAAAGCAACATCACCGTTAGCAAATTTAGTTAAAACATTTGATGTAACCCCACCTGGTGCTGCAGCAATTATCATCACGCCAAGGGCTAATTCAGGCGACAAGGTAAAGACCTTAATTAAAATAAACGCAACAATTGGAAGTAAGATTACCTGCCCAATAAATCCTGTGATAAAATCTTTAGGACTTCTTAATACTCTGCCAAAATCTGCTATTGATAATCCTAAGCCTAAACCCAGCATAATTAATGCTAAAGCCAAAGGGGCAATCTTGGTGACAATTTCCATAACTTACTTTTACTTTTTCCAAGTAACACTTTGGTTTATCAAAATAGCCATTAAAAGCCAAATTATAAACGATTCACCATGTGTCAATTGGTATTCTGCTCCAAATATTTTAGCTGAAAACAGAACAGCATAAATAACGATTGGAGACAGTATAATACTAAAAATAAATTTTAATATTGTGCATTGAATATTCATATTTCAATAGTAATAAAATTTAAAAGATTTATAAATAATAAAATGTTTAGAAAACTATACGATAAATGCCTAGAATTAGCCGGTCATCGTTTAGCTAAACTCTGGCTAGGGATTTTGTCGTTTACGGAGAGTTCTTTTTTTCCAATACCACCAGATGTAATGATTGCGCCAATGGTTTTAGCCAATAAAAAAGGTTATTTTAAAATATTTTTAATCGCTACGATCTGGTCAACTCTGGGAGGATTGTTAGGATATTTCCTGGGCTATATTTTTATAGATTTGGCTATGTCTATTATTAATTTTTATGGCTATGAAGAAAAATTTGTAGATATAAAAAATAACATTAACAATAATCAAGGATCACTTTTATGGTTGATCAGTCTTTTTTTAGCAGGATTTACACCCATCCCTTTCAAAGTCTTTACAATAACTAGTGGTTTTTTGAGTTTTAATATTTATCTTTTTTTTCTAGTTTGTTTAATTTCTAGGGGCTTACGTTTCTTTGTAGTCTCTTATTTAACCTTCAAATTTGGTGAAAGTTTTGTTAAATTTTTTGAAACTAAAGGTGGATTTTATTCCATGTTGATTGGCTTAATTTTAGTAACTTTATTTGCCTTGGTTTATATTTTTTTTAAATAAATAAATGTTAAATCTATCAGTACATAAGTTAGCAATTTTTTTAGTGATGCTTTCTGTTATCACTTTAGGCACCGCTTATTATATCGAGCATATTTTAATGTATAAACCTTGTAATTTATGCTTGATTGAGAGAATACCTTATTGGGTAACTTTAATTTTAAGTTTGATTATTTTGACTTTAAAAAAATTTCAAAGAATATTGATCTCTTTTATTTTAGTATCATTTGTTTTAGGCGTGATTGTTTCATTTTACCATGTTGGAATTGAGCAAGGTTTTTTTGATGAGTCTTTAGTCTGTCTTTTTAATACAAATGAGAATTTAATGAATACTGAAGATCTCTTGGCAAGTCTTCAGAATAACTCTGTTAGTTGTAAAAATGTAGATTTTAGAATATTTACTTTTTCCCTTGCTACAATAAATCTATTTATTTCTCTTGGCGTTAGTGTAATTATAACTAAAATTTTATTTAATTATGAAAAAAACAAATACTAAGCGTCTTGAAGAAATCATTAGAGTAGATCATGCTGGAGAACGTGGTGCGATTAAGATTTATGAGGGTCAAATCCTTGCTTTAAAAACTTTTAAACAAGATGATGAAACGCTTAAAACCATTGAGGAAATGAAAGAGCATGAGTTCGAACACTTTGAATATTTTGATAAGGAACTTAAAAAGCGAGGAATTAATTCTACAAAATTTTTACCTTTGTGGGATTTGTTGGGCCTAGGTTTAGGTTTTGGAACAGCTATGCTTGGAAAAAAAGCAGCAATGCTTTGCACAGCTTCTGTGGAGGAAGTAATTGATAATCACTATAAAAAGCAACTTGAAACACTGCAAGACGATGAGCATGAATTAAAAGCAAAAATCAAAAAATTCAGAGATGATGAATTACATCATAAAGATTTAGCTTATGAGCAAGGCGCAACTAAAGATGGTTTTTATAGTGTTTTAGATAAAATAATTAAAACTTCCTCAAGAATTGCAATTACAATTTCAGAAAAAGTTTAAGGCTCAAGTTCAATATCCCAGTACAAGTAATCCATCCAACTTTCATGTAAGAAATTAGGAGGGAAATGTTTACCGTTTTTGTGTAAATCTTCTACCGTTGGTCTAAAAGGTTTGTTAAAAAGTTTTAAATCACAATGTTGATATAGTTTACCGCCTTTTCTCACATTGCAAGTTGAACAAGCAGTAACAACATTTTCCCAATCAGTAATTCCACCCTTTGATTTTGGTAGCAAATGATCAAATGTTAAATCGGATCTACTGCCACAATATTGGCAAGTAAATTTATCTCTTAAAAAAACATTAAATCTTGTAAAGTTTGGATGTTCAGCGGGCTTAATAAAATTTTTTAAAGCAATTACACTTGGTAACGGCATTTCAAATGATGGACTTCTAATTTTTCTTTCATAGTTTGAAACGATACTAACTCTATTTAAGAAAACTGATTTAACTGCATCCTGCCAGCACCACAGAGATAAGGGGTAATAGCTAAGCGGCCTAAAATCTGCATTAAGAACTAACGCTGGACATTTTTCTAATGGAACTTTTTCACTTGCAGCAATTATCATATTTAAAAGTTATAATAATAAAGAAAATAATTCAAGTTTGTATTAAAAAATTAATAGAGATTTTTTTTTAAAAAATGTAAACCTAAACTTGATCCTTCTGTAGGTATTCGGTGTTCTACCCCTTGAAATATCTTGCTTTCGATTGGATAATTTGCAGCTGCAAAAAAATCTATTGACTCTAATAAAAAATTTATTGGAACAATTTCGTCTTTATCGCCATGCATTAACATAATTTTAGGTTTTGAAATGAGATTATTTTTCAAATGTTCTTTATCAATAATTTTCCCAGAGTAGCCTAATATAGAATTAACTTTGTCTTTTCTTTTTAATCCAGTCTGTAGTGTAATCATACAACCTTGGCTGAAACCACCGATAGCAATACTTGAAGCACTTAAATTTAAATTTGATTTAACTTCATCAATTAATTTATTAAGCTTGCTTTCTGCGATTAATGATTTTGCTAAAATATGATCCTTGCTCTCATCCATTAAATCAAACCACTGATACCCTGTGGGACTCACAGCACATTTTTCTGGTGCATCAGGGCAAATAAAAATAGTTTCTGGTAAGAACGTTTTCCAATAAACAGCTAGTAAAGAAATATCTTTACCATCCCCTCCATAACCGTGACAAAGTATAACAGCGTTTTTAGGTTCTTTTCCTGAATGCGGTTTTATAATTGTTGTGTTTAATGAATAGGTCATGTTAATTAATGTCTATGAAAAATTCTTTGTATGATTTTATAGGTTTTTTCTTTTTATTTGCAGTAGCCATTGTTTTAATTTTAGGAATTTATACTCTATTTAAAGGTGGAGAAACCAGCAAAAAGTATTCGAACAAATTAATGCAACTTAGAGTTTTTCTACAATTCATTGCCATAATAGTTTTAGTTGTCTTAGCTTATTTTTTTAAAGAATAGTCTAAAGAGACCTTAAATATTCAACGAAACTTTTTTCATTAAAATCAATTTCACCAATCACTCTTCCAACTTCTTTACTATCTCTATTGATGATGATGCTGGTAGGTAATCCTCTTAGTCCTAGCGCTTTTACAACTTTAAACTCTGGATCAAAGTAAATTTGAAGTTTTTTCAAGCCAACTTCTTCATAAAATTTTTTAGTCTTTTTTAGGTCTGGTTTTTCTGTATTGACTGGAAAGATGCGTAATTCTGGCATGGTATTACTCAACGCCTCTAAAGAAGGCATTTCTTTCTTACAGGGCGCACACCAAGTGGCCCAAAAATTAATGATCACGATATTGCCTTTTTCTTCGTTTAAATCGACATCATTAAAATTAAAATCTTTAACTACAAGTTGAGAGATATTTTGGGGCTTTTTGTGAATAACTATATTATCGTTTAAAGAAGTTTCATTAGCTAATAATTTTGAGTAAAAAAGAATGAGTGTAGTTAAATAAATAATTTTTATAATTTTTTTATGAAACATAATATTAATATTTATCATAAACTATGAGAAAAAAAACAAAACAAGTTTGGTCTAATAGATTTAAAAATAAAATGTCTCAATCTTTTCAAAAGATTGGGTCATCAATTCATATTGATAAAAGACTTTATGAACAAGATATTGCTGCATCTATTGTCCACGCGCAAATGCTAATCAAACAAAAAATCATTAAAAGTGAAGATGGTAACAAAATTATAAATGGACTTAAAAAAATTAAAGCCCAAATAGATAAAGGTAATTTTGAATTTAAAGAAAAGTTTGAAGATATCCACTTAAATATAGAAAGAGCGCTGTTTGAAATAATTGGTCCTGTAGCAGGATTTCTACACACAGCAAGATCAAGAAATGATCAGGTGGTCACTGATTTTAAATTATGGATCAAAAAAGCATCTAACGAAATTATAAAAGACATTACTGCAGTGATGAAAAATCTAATTAAAAAAGCTGAACAAAATACTGATACCGTAATGCCAGGACTAACTCATTTGAAAAATGCACAACCTATTTCATTTGCCCATTATCTACTGTCATATTACGAAATGTTAAAAAGAGATAAACAAAGATTTAAAAATAATCTAGAACTTTTAGATGAGTGTCCACTAGGCTCGGCGGCACTCTCAGGAACATCATACAAAATAGATAGAACCTATACTGCAAAAAAACTCGGTTTTAAAAAACCTACAGATAATTCTATCGATGCTGTAGCTGATAGAGATTTTGCAATCGATTTTTTATATGCTGCAGCGGTATGTGCAATGCACTTGTCTAGATTAGCTGAAGACTTTATTATTTATAATTCTGATGCTTTTAATTTAATTTCATTTAAAGATAGTATGCTAACAGGTTCTTCGATAATGCCGCAAAAAAAGAATCCTGACCCTGCAGAACTTATTAGAGGAAAAGTTGGAATAAATTATGGAAAGTTAAATGCAATATTAACAATAATGAAAGGTCTTCCTATGTCTTACTTTAAAGACTTGCAAGATGATAAAGAATTAGTTTTTAGTGGATATGATACCTTAAAAAATACTTTAACTATGAGCGCTGAATTAATTAATGCAGTTAATGCCAACAAGGCAAATATGCTATCTATGGCTAACCAAGGTTTTACAACAGCAACTGACTTTGCGGACTATCTTGTTCAGCATAAGAATTTATCTTTTAGAGAGGCTTACGCTATTGCAGCTAAACTAGTAAATTTTGCCGAAAAAAATAAAAAACTATTATCTGAATTAAATTTGGCAGAAATAAAAAAATTTCAGAAAGACTTAGATAAAAATGTTTTAAAAGTATTTGATGTAAAAAATTCTATGAATATGAAAAAATCTTATGGTGGAACATCTATGATTAATGTTCAGTCAATGATAAAAAAATATAAAAAGGAAATTTAATGAAATATTTAGCTATTTTTTTCTTAGTAATTTTTGTTTTGGCTAGTTGTGGAAAAAAATCTGAGCCTAAGTACCAAAGTAAAATAGAGCAAATCAATATAATTTCATAATCTAATGCAAAATTTAAGATATGTAGGTAAAAATTTATTTGTTGAAAAACTATCAATCAAAAATATTTTGAGAAAAAATAAAACACCCTTCTATATTTATTCAGAAAATCAAATTATTTTTAATTTTTTAAAGTTTGCCAATACATTTAAGAACACTAATCCTTTAATTTGCTTTGCTGCAAAATCTAATAGTAACTTAAGTATACTTAAAATACTTAGTAAGTTAGGCGCTGGCGCTGATGTGGTTTCAGGCGGTGAACTTTTAAAAGCTCTAAAAGCAGGTATTAAAGCCAACAAAATTGTATTTTCTGGGGTTGGCAAAACAGAGGAAGAATTGAAAATTGCAATCAACAAGAAAATTTTATTAATTAATTGCGAGTCTGAAAGTGAAGCTAAATTAGTAAATAATTTGGCAAAAAAATTAAGGAAAAAAGTTTCAATTGGCTTTAGATTGAATCCTAACATTGATGCTAAAACACATAAAAATATATCCACTGGTAAAGCAGAAAATAAATTTGGATTATCAATAAAAAATTTTAAGATTTTTCTTAGAACAATTAAATCCTTAAAAAATATAAAATTAGATGCATTAAGTGTGCATATCGGAAGTCAAATTCTAAGCGATGCGCCATTCAAAAAAACACTTAGCGTGATGAGTAGGTTAATTAAAGAATTAAAACTGAATTTAAAATATGTCGATTTAGGAGGCGGTTTCGGTATTAATTATACTGATAAAGAAAAACCCATTAATCTAAACAAATACTCTAAACTGGTGCATAATTTTTCTAAAAAACTAAATTGTAGAATAATTTTTGAACCTGGTAGATCTATTATTGGTAATACTGGTCTCTTGATTAGTAAAATACAATTTATAAAAAAAGGAACTAATAAAAACTTTATTGTACTCGATGCTGGTATGAATGATTTTATGCGTCCTGCTTTATATGAAGCATTTCATAAAATTATTCCTATTTTTAAAAACTCAACAAAAATGAAAGGAACAATAGAATTTGTGGGCCCAATTTGTGAAAGTACTTGTAAATTTGGAGTTTATAAAAACTATCCTAAAGTCAGTGAAAATGAGTTTATCGCTATTACTAATGTTGGAGCTTATGGCTCATCATTGTCTTCAAATTATAATACTAGGCCATTAATTGCAGAAATTTTAATCAATAAAAGTAAACTTAGATATATTAGAAAGAAGCAAAATTTACTTAAATTGATTAATTCTTAATGCAGTTTTTAAAATCTTTAATCTTCAATATTCTTTTATATGTTGGACTTATATGTATTTTAATTTTAGCTATACCAACATTATTTCTACCAAATAAATTTACAATATTTTTTGGAAGAGTATCTGCTAATTATATAGTTTTTTTATTAAAGATTATTCTTAATACAAAAGTAATATTTCATGGTGTCGAAAATTTAAAAAAGGTAGATAATTTTTTTGTTGCTTCAGCTCATCAATCTATGTTTGAAACTTTTGCTTTACAGATACCTTTGGATGGACCTATTTTTATTTTAAAAAAAGAACTTTTAAATATTCCATTATTTGGTTGGTATTTAAGAAAGATAGGATCAATAGCAATTGTTAGAGCAAAAACAACAAAAGAGAATCTAAATTTTTTTGATAAAATTAAAGAAACAATTGATAAAAGCAAGAGACCGCTTCTAATATTTCCTCAAGGGACGAGAGTAAAACTTGATGAACAACCGCCGTTTAAAAAAGGAGCTGGTAGAATTTATAAAGCTCTAAATTTACCCTGTATCCCTGTGGCTTTAAATACTGGAAAAGTTTGGCCAAAAAATAGTTTTATGAAATATGCAGGTGAAATACATATTTCATTTTTAGAACCAATCATGCCTGGCAAAGAAAATGACGAATTTCTCAAAGAGATAGAAAATAAAATCTATACTGAAATAAAAAAATATTATTAAAATAACTGTACAAAATGTACAGGAGGTATAAGTTCAACTTATGAAAGAATACAATATTGCATCAATACCTGGAGATGGAATAGGAAAAGAAGTGTTACCTGAAGGCTTAAAGGTATTAAAAGACGCTGCTTTGAAACATCAATTTAAAATAAATTTTACCGAATATGATTTCGCCTCGTGTGATTATTATGAAAAACATGGAAAAATGCTTCCAGATGATTGGAAAGAAAAATTAGGAAAACATGATGCAATATTTTTTGGAGCCGTTGGTATGCCGGAAAGAGTTCCAGATCACATATCTTTATGGGGTTCATTACTGCAGTTTCGAAGAGAATTTGATCAATATATTAATCTTAGACCTGTAAAACTTTTTCCAGGTATCAACCCTCCTCTAGCTAATAAAAAACCTGGTGACATTGATATGCTTATAGTTCGAGAGAATACTGAAGGGGAATATTCTTCTGTTGGTGGCAGAATGTTTAAAAATACTGATCGTGAAATAGCCATTCAAGAGACAATTATGTCAGCCCATGGAATAGACAGAGTTCAAAAATTTGCTTTTGAGTTAGCAAAAAAAAGAAAAAGAAAAAAATTAACAAATGCTACAAAATCAAACGGAATTTCAATTACCATGCCATTTTGGGATGAGCGATTTAATGAAATGAAAAAAAAATATCCAGAAATTGAAACAGATCAATTTCATATAGATATTCTGGTTGCTAGATTTGTTCTCAATCCTGAATGGTTTGATGTAGTCGTTGCATCTAATTTATTTGGAGATATTCTCTCAGACTTAGGACCTGCTTGTACGGGCACTATTGGAATTGCTCCCTCTGGAAATATCAATCCTGAAAATAAATTTCCATCTTTATTCGAACCTGTTCATGGCTCTGCACCTGATATTGCTGGAAAAGGAATTGCAAATCCGGTAGGTCAAATTTGGTCTGGAGCAATGATGTTGGATTACTTAGGAGAAAAAGAAGCTTCTAATTCAATAGTTAAGGCAATTGAGAAATCTTTAAGTGAGAAAAGCAATAGAACTAAAGATCTAGGTGGTGATGCTAATACTGTTAAATGTTCTAAATCGATTTTAGCTAATCTTTAAATCCTTAAAAAATTTAAAAATCCGTCTTAATTATTTTCTGCCAAAACCAGGTTTGTCGGTATCCTGTCCTGCCTCAACAATTTGTTCCCTTACTTTTTTAGTAGCATTGAATAGATTTAAAAGCTTGCTTGCCTGTTTTTCTTTTATCAAAAGTTTTAATTGCTCCAGTTCCTTCGAGAACTGTTCTAAATCTTTTAGTAAATTTTCACTGTTATCTAAAAATATATCTTTCCACATCAGTGGGTCGGATGCAGCTATTCTAGTAAAATCTCTAAGACCGCCAGCACTGTATTGAATAACTTCCTTAGACATTTCTGGATTATTAGTTGTTGCACTTACAATACTGTAGGCAATGGCATGTGGGAGATGGCTTGTAAGTGATAAAATTTTATCGTGGTCTTCTACAGATACTGTTTTGACTTTCGAACCTAACTTAGTCCAAAAATCTGAAAGTAATTTAATGTCTTCATTTTTAGATTTTTCATCGGGTGAAATTAGACACCAACGATTTTTAAATAAATCAATTTTACCATTTTGAACACCACTTTTTTCTGTCCCAGCAATTGGATGGGAGCTGATCCAATTAATGTTTGAACTATTTAAATTATAAATAATTTTTTTTAATTCTTTTTTAACAGAGCCTGTATCAGTAATTATTGTCTCAGAGTTTACTAAATCTTTGATTTGTAAAAGCACCTCTTTAAATGCACTTAATGGAACAGAGATAATCACTAAAGACGCATCCTTGATCATTTTTTTAATATCACTTCCTGCTTCATCACATAGATCACTTTTTTTTAAAAAGTTAATCGTTTCTTGAGACTGGTCACAAACAGTAACGGCATCAGCTAATTTTTTATGCTTAATATCTCGTAATAACGAGGAGCCAATCAAACCACAGCCGATAATAGTAATTTTCTTAAACATTAATAATTTTTTTAAATGACTCCATAAATTTAGTATTTTCAGCGTCGGTACCAATAGTCACTCTTAAGGCATTAGGAATATCATAAGCATTCATTTCTCTGAGCAGAATGCCTGTTTGAGCTAATTTACTAAACACCTCGGAAGATTTAATTTTTTTTATATCAAACTGCAATAAAAAAAAGTTGGCAGTTGGTTTATTGCATTCTATTTTCATTTCATTAAAAAATTTAAACATAATATCTGACCATTTATTATTATGTTCAATGGCTTTATTTAACCATGCTTTATCCTGAATTGCTTCAGTTGCGGTATACAAGCTTGGTCGCGTAATATTAAATGGCGGCTTAATTAAATTCATTGCATTAATTATTTCTTCGCTAGCATGTCCCCACCCGACTCTTAAACCAGCCAGACCATGTATCTTAGAAAAAGTTCTTGTGACCATAACATTTTTGAAACCTTTAAAAAGTTCAAGTCCAGATTCATAATCTTCTTGCTGCATATATTCTGCGTAAGCATCATCTACTACCAATAGAATATCGCTGCGTAATTGTTTTCTTAAATCCATCATCTCATGTTTAGTTAAATAAGTTCCAGTCGGATTATTTGGATTAGCCACAAAAACTATTTTTGTTTTTTTGTTAGTTTGCCCTATGATGCTTTTTACATTTAATTTAAAATTATCCTCATCGGCAAATTTTACTTTTGCGCCGAAAAGCTGACTGTAAATCTTATACATTATAAAACTATACTGACCAGTCACAACTTCATCATTTTTTTCTAAAAAAAGTTTACAAACAAATTCTATAATCTGATCTGAACCAGCACCTATAATCAAATTTTTCTTTTCTATAGAAAAGATTTTAGCAATTGCCTCTTTTAAGATGATAGAGTCACTATCTGGGTACCTTGAAATTTTTTCTGCCATAGTCTTAAAAACTGTTAAAGCCTTTGGACTGGCACCAATAGCTGACTCGTTAGCAGAGAGTTTTAGAGGATGAAAAATTTTTTTGTAGTGACTTAATCCACCACTGTATCTTTCAATATTAATTTTTTTGGGTATAGGTAATTCCATAAATAATAAGTATAATATTTTTATTACTCTTTGAAGATTTAATTAATCTAATTAAAGTACACGTTTACAATTGACAGTAAATTTTCGATTTAGTATGTTGAGGTTGCGCTGATTTAACCAAATTGCGAGCGCAAAAACAAATACAGCTAAAAAGGGACATAGCCCAGTTTAGCTGGGCTTTTTTTTTATGAATTTGAAAAAAACTAAAGAATTAATAGTTAAAGAAAATCTACAGTTAGACTGTGGAAAATCTATAGCTAATTTTTCTATTGCTTATGAAACTTATGGCACGCTCGACAAAGAAAAAAAGAATGCCATTTTGGTTTTTCATGCCTTAACTGGTGACCAATTTGTCACTAGTAGTAATCCTATTACCAACAAACCAGGCTGGTGGACTACAGCTGTTGGTCCAGGTTTGGCTATAGATACAAATAAATATTTTGTAATTTGTGCTAATGTTTTAGGAGGTTGCATGGGGTCCTACGGACCAAAATCTACCAATCCAGCTAATGGTAAAGTATTTGGTTTAGATTTTCCCGTAATAACAATTAAAGACATAGTTAAATGCCAAAAAATTTTAATAGATACTTTAAAAATTAAAAAACTTCTTTGTGTTCTTGGTGGATCCATGGGCGGTATGCAAGTTTTACAATATTGCGCTTTGTATTCAGACTTTGTTTTTTCAGCTATTCCAATTGCTTGTAGCTCAAGCCATAGTGCTCAAAATATTGCCCTAAATGAACTTGGGAGACAAGCTATTATGGCTGATCCTATTTGGAACAATGGTAATTATTATGAGAGTAACCAAACTCCTAAAAAAGGTTTAGCGGTAGCAAGAATGGTTGGGCATGTAACTTATCTTTCAGAAGAAGGTTTACAGGAAAAATTTGGGAGAAAGTTACAAGAAAAGACTGATTATGAATTTTCTTTTGATGCAGATTTTCAAGTTGAAAGCTACTTAAGACATCAAGGTAATACTTTTGTCGAACGATTTGATGCTAATTCCTATTTATACATTACCCGAGCTATGGATTATTTTGATTTAGCTAGACAATATAAAAATAAACTAGCCAATGCTTTTTTAAACCATAAAACTAAATACCTGGTAGTTTCTTTTACCTCTGATTGGCTCTACCCAACTAAACAAAGCAAAGAAATAGTCATAGCAATGAATTCTGCCGGTGCTAATGTTGCTTTCTCAGAAATTAAAACTGATAAAGGTCATGATGCGTTTTTGTTAGAAGAACCCAATTTTTTAAAAACAATTAAAGATTTTATTAACAAAAACTATGAACATTTAAAGAATGATACAGGAATTTAAAATAATCGCTGATAATTTACCGGATAAAATTAGAGTCCTTGATGTCGGATGTGGTGATGGCTCTTTAATGGTTGAACTTATTCATAAAAAAAAAATTGATGCTAGAGGATTAGAGCTAGACTACGAAAATGTTAAGCAATGCATAGCCAAAGGATTGACTGTAATTCAAGGTGATGCAGAAACTGAGTTGCATCAATTTCCTAATAATTCATTCGATTGTGTGATTTTAAGTCAGACTCTTCAAGCGTTTCATAAACCAGAATTTGTTTTGGATGAACTAACTAGAATTGGAAAAAAAGTTGTGGTTTCAATACCCAATTTTGGATACTGGAGAGTTCGTTTATCTCTTTTAATTAATGGTAAAATGCCTGTGACAAAAGCTCTACCCAATACCTGGTATAACACTCCTAACTTACATATGTGCACGATTAAAGATTTTTATGAATTGTGCATTAACAAAAAAATTGAAATAGACTCAGTTTTTGGGGTGAATAGTAATCAAGTCAGCAAAATAAATAAATTTAACCTGGGTCGAAAAAATTTATTTTCAGAATTAGGTATTTTTTTTCTTAAATAAATGAAAATCAATATAATTAAATGTCTAAGTGATAATTACTCATACTCAATTTTTGATGAAAAAACTAATACTGTAGGTATCATTGACCCCTCAGAGTTCAAACCGATTGATAATTTTATAAATCAAACATACAAAAAAATAGATTATATTTTAATCACTCACCATCATTTTGATCATGTTGGAGGTAACATTGATCTCAAGGCAAAATATAAATGTAAAGTTGTAGGAAATAAAGCTGATGCAAATCGAATACCAGCAATTGATATATTATTAGATGATAATAGTGATTTCCAATTAGGAAAAATAAATTTTGAAATTATCTCGCTTCCTGGTCATACTGCAAACCATATCTGTTACTATTCCAAAGAACATAAAACTGTTTTTACAGGAGATACACTTTTTTCTTTGGGCTGTGGTAGAGTTTTTGAAGGTACAATGGAAGAGATGTATAACTCCCTAATGAAATTAAAGAAATTACCTAGTGATACTTTAATGTATTGTGGTCATGAATATACTCAGAAAAATTTTGAATTTTGTAAAACTTTTGATACTGAAAATGAAAATTTAAATAAGAAAGCTGAATTCTTAAAAAAATTAAGAACAGAAAATTTGCCATCTATTCCCACAAGTATAGGTGATGAAATAAAAACTAATATTTTTTTAAGATCAGACAACGAGATAATTGCAAAAAAACTAGGGTTTAAAAAAAAAGATAGTTTTGAAGTTTTCAAAAAATTGAGAGATTTAAAAGATAATTTTTAACGAAAGTCCTTGACTTAAAACCCCAGCTAGTTATATTCCAAAAAATTATGAATTTCGCAATTATTGAAACCGGTGGTAAGCAGTATAAAGTCACTCCTAGTAAAATTTTAAAAGTTGATTTACTAGCTGAGGAGGCTGGTAAAACTGTTAAACTAAAAAACGTGTTGTTGTTAAACAACAATAACAACACTGAAATTGGATCACCTTTAGTAGATGGTGCTTATGTTGAGGCAAAAATTTTAGCTAATACTAAAGAAAGAAAAGTTTTAGTTTTTAAGAAGAAGAGAAGAAAGCACTATAGAAAAAAGAATGGACATAGACAACAAATGTCAAAAATTCAAATTTTAAAGATAGCTTCAAAATCTGGAGTGCTTGAAGGCAAAGAACTACCAAAGAAAGAAGTGAAGAAAAAAGAAACTAAAGAAAAAACTAAAGGTTAATATAAATGGCAACAAAAAAAGCTGGCGGCTCATCGAAAAACGGAAGAGATAGTATAGGTCGAAGACTTGGTGTCAAAAGATACGGTGACCAGGTAGTGATTCCAGGAAATATTATTGTACGCCAAAGAGGAACTAAAATTCATCCAGGACAAAATGTTGGGATGGGCAAAGACCATTCCATTTATTCACTCGTAAAAGGTAAAGTAAAATTTAAGAAGTCAAAATTAAACAGAACGTTTGTTTCTGTAATTCCCAATTAAACTAAAGTATAAATAGTAATATTTATATTTCACGCAAATGAAATTTTTAGATCAAGCTAAGATATTTATTAAAGCCGGTAACGGTGGTTCAGGTGCCGCAAGTTTTCGTAGAGAAAAATTTATTGAATTTGGTGGACCTGATGGTGGCGATGGCGGTGATGGAGGTTCGATTATTTTAGTTTCTGAAAGAAATTTAAATACTTTAATTGATTATCGATATCAGCAACATTTTAAAGCTGACAATGGCAAACCAGGAGCAAAAAGAAATAGAACTGGAGCTAACGGTAAAGATTTAATTTTAAAAGTTCCAGTTGGTACTCAAGTATTCGAGGAAGACAATAATACTTTAATTTATGATTTTGAAAAAAATAATGACAAATATTTGATTGCCCAAGGTGGTAAAGGAGGACTGGGTAATACTAGATTTAAAAGTTCTACTAATCGCGCCCCGAAGAAAAAAACAGATGGAAAAAAAGGAGAAGATTTTTGTATTTGGCTGCAATTAAAAATGATTGCAGATATTGGTATTGTTGGATTACCTAATGCTGGTAAATCAAGCCTGCTTGCTAGTTTAACAAAAGCTAAACCAAAAATAGCAAATTATCCATTTACAACTTTGAACCCAAATTTAGGTGTTTGCTTTAATAACCACAAAGAAATTATTTTAGCAGATATCCCGGGATTGATTGAAGGTGCACATAAGGGAACTGGACTAGGTATAAAATTTTTACGACACATTGAACGTTGTAAAGTTATTTTACACTTAATTGATATTACTGGTATTAATTTGAAGGAAAATTATTTAACTTTAAGAAAAGAATTAGAAATTTATAGTAAAAATCTGTCGAAGAAAAAAGAAATTATTGTATTTAATAAAAGTGATATGATTGATGATAAGACACTAAGCAATCTCAGACAAAAAATCAAAAATGAATTTAAAAAAAATTTTTATATCATTTCTACTTTTAATAATAAAAATTTACTAGATATCAAAAAAATAATATCAAAAAATGTACTTTAAAAACGCTAAAAGAATAGTAATAAAATTAGGTTCATCAACAATCGTTGATAAAAACAATAATTTTAAATCTCAATGGTTAAAAAGTTTGATTGCAGATATTAAAAAATTAAGGAAGGAAAATAAAGACATTGTAATCGTTTCCTCTGGTGCTATTGCGCTTGGTAAAAAAAATTTAAAAATCAAAACAACCAAACTTCAAGTTGAAATGAGTCAAGCTTTAGCTGCTATTGGCCAAATTCATCTGGTCAAAGAATTTCAAAAGACATTTTTAAAAGAAAGAATTAATGTAGGACAAATTTTAATTACACAAGAAGATACTGAGATTAGACGTCGATCATTAAATGCTAGAAGAGCTTTTGAAAATTTATTTAAATTAAAAACCATTCCAATCGTTAATGAAAACGATACTACTGCTACAACTGAAATCAAGTATGGCGATAACGACCGTCTAGCTGCAAGAGTCGCTCAAATCATCAATGCCGAATTATTAATAAATTTGTCTAATGTCGATGGTTTGTATTCAGCTAATAAAAAATCTATTGTTAAAGAGGTCAAAAACATTGATCAAGAAATTGAGTCTGTAATTAATAAATCAAAAAGTCATTATGGCTCAGGTGGTATGGCAACAAAAATTGAGGCAGCTAAAATATGCATGAAATCTGGGTGCTACATGGTTATTGCTAATGGTGAATTGAGTAATCCAATAGCAAATATTATAAAAACCAACAATTGTACTTGGTTTATACCTTCAACCTCTAAACTGCACGCTAAAGAAAAATGGATAGCAGGATCATTAAAATCAGCAGGTAAATTAGAAATTGATGACGGAGCTGCGGCAGCATTAAAACATGGAAAAAGTTTGTTGCCTGCTGGAATAGTAAGCGTATTGGGTAATTTTAATAAAGGAGATAACATATTAATTCTGAACAACGGTGTGGAATTAGCACAAGCCTTGAGTTCCTTTTCTTCAGAAGAAATTAATAAAGTTAAAGGCAAACAATCCAATGAAATTGAAAAAATTTTAGGATATCCTAGTAAATCAGAGATTGTACACAAAAATGACATGGTAATACTAAAAAAATGAAATATTTAATCCAAATAGGTAAGAATGCTAAAGTAGCACAAACACAATTAAAAAATATAAGTGATAAAAAAATTAACTATGTTTTATCTACTTATAAAAAACTTCTTATCAAGAATAAAAAAAGAATATTAAAAGAGAATGCTAAAGATATAAAATTTTGCCAAAGAAAAAGCATGGTGGATCGTCTCATGCTTACTGAACAAAGGTTAAATTCAATTATAAAATCTATTCAAGAGATAATTAAATTTAAAAGCCCAATTAATAGAGTTTTGGAAAAATGGAAAAGATCTAATGGTTTAACAATTAATAAAGTTTCTATTCCAATAGGTGTCATTGGAGTTATTTATGAAAGCAGACCAAATGTGACGTGCGATGTTGCAGCTTTATGTTTAAAGTCAGGGAATGTTGTTATTTTAAGAGGCGGAAGTGAAGCCTACAATTCTAATAAAATTCTTTCAGATTTATTTAGACAAGCCTTGAAAAAAAATAGTGTCAATCAAAATTGTGTACAATTTGTAGCAAGTAAAAATCGAAAGATGGTTGACTATATTCTCTCAAAAATGAAAAATTATATCGATGTAATTGTGCCTCGGGGAGGCAGAAGTCTTGTTCAAAAAGTGCAAACCCTTTCGAACGTACATGTCATAGGGCACTTAGAAGGTATTTGTCATGTTTATGTAGATAAAAAAGCAGACCTTAACAAAGCTATAAAAGTAGTAAATAACTCAAAAATGAGAAGAACAAGTATTTGTGGTGCTGCAGAAACTTTATTAATTCATGAAAGCATCTTAAAAACTAAGGGCATTAAAATTATTAATAGTTTACAGAATTTAGGTTGTGAAATAATTGCTGATCAAAAGGTTAATCGAGTCTTTAAAAATAAATTCAAAGCTGCAAAATTTAAAGATTGGTCAACAGAATATTTAGACAAAAAAATATCTGTAAGAGCTGTTAAAAATGTAGATGAGGCTATCAATCATATTCTCAATTTTGGTACTATGCATACTGATTGTATTATTACAGAAGATGCTAAAACTGCGCAAAATTTTAAGGATAGCGTAAATAGCTCTATCGTGATGCACAATGCTTCAACTCAATTTGCAGATGGTGGTGAGTTTGGTTTTGGTGGAGAAATTGGAATTTCTACAAATAAATTACCACCAAGAGGTCCGGTTGGAATAAATCAATTAACATCCTATAAATATATTGTTGTCGGTAAAGGGACGGTTCGTTCATAGACATAAATGAACAAAATTAAAAAAGATAAAATTGGTATTCTTGGAGGAAGTTTTGATCCACCCCACATCGGACATTTGCTAATTTCAAAATTAGCTAAAAAAAAATTTAAAATGAGCAAAATAATCTGGCTTATTACCAAAAAAAATCCTCTCAAAAAAAAGACTTATTTTTCATTATTAGATAGAAAAAAAAGATGTACTCAACTACTTAAAAATGAAAGATTTATTAGTGCTAAGTTTATAGAAGACAAAGTAAAGTCAAATAAACTTATAAATAGCTTAAGGTATATGACAAATAAAAAAAAAATATATTATTTTATAATGGGTTCTGACTCGTTAAAAACTTTTCACAAATGGAAAAGCTACAAATCAATTCTTCAATTGGTTAAAATAATTGTAATCAAAAGGAATAAAAATCTAGGTCACTTAAAAAAGAAATATCGTGATCAAATAGTGAGCAATAATATTATGTTTTTAAACAATAAAGTTATCAATATTTCTTCTTCTCAAATTAAAAGAAATTATTTAAGATAAAGAATTAATGGATATTGAAAATCTTAAAGAAGTTATTGAAAAAAATCTTAATCAAAATAAAGCTTCCGATATTGTTACCATTGATCTAAAGAAAAAAACATCTATTGCTGATTATATGATCGTTGCATCTGGAACTTCTTCTCGACATCTTCAATCACTGTCAGAAAATTTAGTTTCTGAATTAAAAAAAATAGGTATAGACAACGCTAGAATTGAAGGAAAACATAGTGATGAATGGAAGTTAGTAGATGCTTTAGATATTATCATTCATTTATTTCATCCACAAAAAAGAAAATTTTACGATTTAGAAAAAATATGGCATGAACCACTAATATCAGAGAAAATTTCAATTTAATGTTTAAAAAATTAATATTCCTACAACTAATTTCTTCTTTATTTTATTTCAACTATAGCTATGGAGCTGAAAAAAAAACTATCTATGAAAAAATTGATTTATTTAGTGAAGTTTTAGAACAAATCCAAAATGAATATGTTGATGAAGTAGACCAAGCAGAATTAATGGACTCGGCAATCAATGGGGTCTTACAATCTCTAGACCCATATTCTGCTTACATGAATTTAGAAACTTTTGAAGACATGCAGACGGATACTAAAGGTGAATTTGGTGGACTTGGAATTGAAATCGGAATGGAGGCTGGTGTGGTGAAAGTTATATCTCCAATTGATGGCTCGCCAGCTGCTAAGGTGGGTATTAAAGCAGGTGACTACATAGTCAAAATAGATAATGAGCAAGTGCAAGGTAAATCTCTTTTTGATGCTGTAAAACTGATGCGTGGTCCAATTAACACTAACATTACGTTGACGGTAAGAAGACCAGGACAAAAAAAATCTCTTGAATTTGTAATCACTCGAGCGATCATTGAAGTTAGATCCGTTGAGGCAAAAATTTTAGGTGAAAAAAATAATATTGCTTATTTAAGGTTAAAATCTTTTAATGAAAATTCTAATAATCAATTGTTTGAAAAAATTAATAATTTTGAGAAAAAAGAAAAACCTCTAGGCTATATTTTGGATTTACGAAATAATCCAGGTGGACTACTAACCCAAGCGATAAGTATAACTGACTTTTTTTTAAACCAAGGTGAAATTGTATCCACTAAAGGAAGAAAGATACTAGAGTCTAGAAGATACTTTGCCAAAAATGGCGATGGCATCTCTGGAAAACCATTAATAGTTTTAATCAATCAAGGTTCTGCCTCAGCCTCAGAAATAGTTGCAGGTGCCCTTAAAGATCATAAACGAGCTATTATCTTGGGTGAAAAAACTTATGGTAAAGGTTCTGTTCAATCAATTATACCTCTACGTAATGGTGGTGGAATTCGACTAACGATTTCAAAATATTATTTACCTTCTGGAAAATCAATATCAGAGGTTGGAGTTCTACCTGATATCTTTGTTGAGGAAAGTGAAGACTTATTTGATATTGGATCAGTTGACGATAACCAATTAAATTACGCTCTAAAATTATTCCTTTCATAATGACTGATCTTCCTTTTAGAAAAGGAGTTGGAATTATCATTCTTAATCAGCACAATAAAATATTTGTTGGTAAGCGAAGAGATTATCCAACAAATAAATGGCAGATGCCACAGGGCGGTATCGATGAAGGTGAAAATGAAGATGATGCGTTAATACGTGAACTACATGAAGAAACTGGAATTCAAAAAGATTTTGAAATTTGTAAAAAACTAGACAAACAATATAGTTACCTTCTTCCAAAAGAACTATTAGGAAAAATTTGGGGTGGAAAATATAAAGGACAAATTCAAACTTGGTTTATATTACGATATAGCGGAAATGATAATCAAATTAATCTAGATCTTAAAAATGGGGAATTTGTTGAATGGAAGTGGGTTGAAGTTGAAGAATTGGTTAAAACGATAGTAGATTTTAAAAAAGATCTATACGCGCAACTTTCAAAAGAAATCATTCAATTTATTAATTGATATTTTCTAAAGTATCCTTCTTATAAAAATTTATATATTGCTCTTTATCAGTAAATTTATTTGGATCGCTATCAAGATCGCTCTGCTCATTTAATAATTTTTTCAACTCTGAAACATTAGTTTTTTCTAAATCATAAACCTGACTTGATAATATTAGAAGATTATTATTTTCAAACTCAATAGTTCCGTTTTCTATATAAAATTTCTTCGTCTTTGAATTGTTGGTCACCGTAATGATGCCTGGTCGTACAAATGTTACTAAATTTATATGATCGCGTAATATGGTCATATTTCCCTCAAAGCCAGGAATCTCTACTTCATCTACCTCTGCTTCATATAGAGTTTTTTCCGGAGAAATAATTTCTAATTTAAATTTAGACATTAGGCAGCAGCTTCTTTAGCCATTTTTTCTGCTTTTTCGATTGCTTCTTCGATCGTACCAACCATATAAAAGGCAGCTTCAGGTAAGTGATCGTACTCACCTTTACAAATTGCATCAAAACTTTTAATTGTTGACTCCAAATCAACTAATTTTCCAGGTGTACCCGTAAAAACTTCAGCAACGAAAAACGGTTGTGATAAAAATCTTTGTATTTTTCTTGCTCGGGCAACAGTTAATTTGTCCTCTTCCGAGAGTTCATCCATACCTAAAATTGCAATAATATCTTGTAATGACTTATAAGTTTGTAGAATTCTTTGAACTTCTCTTGCTACTCGGTAGTGTTCCTCACCAACAATCCGTGGATCTAAAATTCTTGAAGTTGAGTCTAGCGGGTCAACTGCAGGATAAATACCCAGCTCGGCAATTTGTCTTGAAAGTACCGTAGTCGCATCAAGGTGTGAAAAAGACGTTGCCGGCGCAGGATCGGTCAAATCATCTGCGGGTACATAAATTGCTTGTACTGATGTAATTGATCCTTTGCTGGTAGTTGTAATTCGCTCTTGTAAATTACCCATGTCGGTTGCTAAAGTTGGTTGGTATCCTACAGCAGATGGTATACGTCCTAGTAGCGCTGATACCTCAGAACCTGCTTGAGTAAATCTAAAAATATTATCAACGAAAAAAAGTACATCTTGACCCTCTTTATCTCTAAAATATTCAGCGACTGTCAGTCCCGTAAGCGCAACTCTGGCTCTTGCTCCTGGGGGTTCATTCATTTGCCCGTAAACTAGAGCAGCTTTTGATCCTTTGCCATCAAGTTTAATTACTCCGGACTCGATCATTTCATGATAAAGATCGTTTCCTTCTCTGGTTCGCTCACCAACACCAGCAAAAACAGAAAATCCTCCATGGGCTTTCGCAATATTATTGATTAATTCCATAATAATAACTGTTTTTCCAACTCCCGCTCCTCCGAACAAACCTATTTTTCCACCTTTGGCATATGGAGCAAGCAAGTCGATAACTTTAATTCCGGTAACTAAAACTTCAGTCTCAGTTGACTGTTCTGTAAATTTTGGTGCTTCTCTATGAATTGGCCATTTTTCTTTAGTTTTCACCTCGCCTCTTTGATCAATCGGTTCACCGATTACATTAATAATTCTTCCTAAAGTTTCTGGACCAACCGGTACTGAAATAGGTGAGCCTGTGTTTGAAACCACATCACCTCTCTTTAACCCTTCTGTAGAGTCCATAGCAATAGTTCTCACAGAGTTTTCTCCAAGGTGTTGTGCAACTTCTAACACTAGTCTTGTGCCAGAATTATTTACCTCTAACGCAGTCATAATTTCGGGTAGTGCCCCCTCGAACTGTACATCTACTACTGCACCGATAACCTGAGTAACTTTTCCATTATTTTTGCTCATATTATAAACTTTCAGCTCCTGATATAATTTCTATAAGTTCTTTGGTGATTGCCGCTTGTCTCGATCTGTTGTAATTAATTGTTAGTTTTTCTACTAGATCCCCAGCATTTCTAGTTGCATTATCCATTGCAGTCATTCTGGATCCTTGTTCGCTAGCAGAATTTTCTAACAACCCTTTAAAAATTTGTGTGCAGATATTTTTCGGTAGTAGATCCTCTAAAATTTCATTCTCTGACGGTTCAAATTCATAAAAACTTTCTTGATTTGAATTATCTTCACTTTTTTGTTTTAACTCCTTATTTGGCGGTATGATTTGTTCTGCTGTTGGAATCTGAGTAATTACATTTTTAAATTTATTATAAAAAATACTACATTCATCAAACTCGTTATTCAAAAACATCTTTATAATTTCATTACCTACTTCTTCTGCTTCATTAAAGCTTATTTTACCAACAGATTTGAACGAAAATTTTTTTACAATGTATTTTCCATATTCCCTTTTAATCTGATCAAATCCTTTTGAACCCACTGTTATAATTTTCAATTCTTTACCCTCTTTTAAAATATCATTAAATTTTTTTTTAGCTAATTTAGTTATATTTGAATTAAAACCTCCGCATAATCCTCTATCTGCTGTCATTACTACACATAACTGAATTTTTTTACTTCCTGTGCCAATAAGTAATTTTGGTGCTTCCTCAGTTTCTTGCATAGATTTAGTTAAATTAAGAATTACATTCATCATTTTTTCACTATATGGTCTACTTTTCTCAGCACTTTCTTGGGCTTTTCTTAACTTAGCGGCAGCAACCATTTTCATTGCTTTAGTAATTTTTTGTGTTGATTTTACGCTTTTAATTCTTTTTCTTAAATCATCTAAACTTGGCATAATTAATTCTTAAATGTTTCTTTTTTAAAATTAGCAATAATTTTATTTAATTGCTCTTCATCGTCTGCTTCGAGCTTTCCACTTGATTGGATCTTATCAATCAAATCTGAATGGTTAGATTTTACAAAATCTAAAAGGCCAGTCTCAAATGACTTAATTTTGTTTAACGCTACATCATCCAAATATCCTTTTACCCCTGAAAATACTGAAATTACTTGTTCAGCAACTGTCATTGGAGAATACTGGTTTTGTTTTAAAAGTTCGGTAAGTTTTGATCCTCTATTCAATAATTTTTGTGTTGATGCATCTAAATCAGAACCGAACTGGGCAAATGCTGCCATTTCTCTGTATTGAGCAAGTTCTAATTTAATTGAGCCTGCAACTTTTTTCATTGCCTTAGTTTGTGCTGCAGATCCTACTCTAGATACCGATAGACCAACATTTACTGCAGGTCTGATACCCTGATTAAATAACTCTGTTTCTAAAAATATTTGACCATCAGTAATTGAAATTACGTTTGTTGGAATATAGGCAGAAACGTCTCCTGCTTGTGTCTCAATTACTGGTAATGCTGTTAGTGAACCACCACCATTTTTATCACTTAATTTTGCTGCTCTTTCTAATAATCGACTATGTAAATAAAATACATCTCCTGGATAAGCTTCTCTTCCTGGGGGTCTTCTTAATAATAAAGACATTTGCCTGTAAGCCACAGCTTGTTTCGATAAATCATCATAAATAATCAAAGCATGCATACCATTATCTCTGAAGTATTCTCCCATTGTACATCCTGTATAAGGAGCTAAAAACTGTAACGGTGCAGAGTCCGATGCTGTTGCAGAAACGACAATTGAATATTCCAAAGCGCCAGCTTCCTCTAAAGTTTTCACAATTTGAGCAACAGTTGATCTCTTTTGACCAATGGCAACATAAACACAATAAAGTTTTTTCTTTTCATCATTACTTTGATTAATTGACTTCTGATTAATGATAGTGTCAATCGCAACTGCAGTTTTGCCAGTTTGTCGGTCACCAATTATTAGTTCACGCTGACCTCTTCCAACAGGTATTAAACTGTCAATTGCTTTTAGTCCTGTCTGCATTGGTTCGCTTACCGATTGTCTAGGTATAATTCCTGGTGCTTTAACTTCTACTCGTTTTCTTTCAACTTTGCCAGTGAGAGCACCTTTACCATCAATTGGATTACCTAAAGCATCAACAACCCTGCCAAGTAAAGCTTTACCAACTGGTACGTCAACAATAGTTCCGGTTCTTTTTACTGTATCACCCTCTTTAATATTTCGGTCATCACCAAATAAAACAACACCGACATTATCTTTTTCCAAGTTTAAAGCCATGCCATTAGTACCATCTTCAAACTTAACAAGTTCCCCTGCTTGTACATTATCCAAACCATATACTCTGGCAATACCATCCCCGATTGATAAAACTTTACCAACCTCTGAAACTTCAGCTGTCTGTCCAAAATTTTTAATTTGCTCTTTTAATATTTTTGTTATTTCTGAAGGGTTTATATCCATTTTATTTCTCTATTAAATTTGATGAAATTTTCTCTAATTTGTTTTTAATTGATGTATCAATTAATAAACTCCCTATTTGTACTTTTGCTCCACCTATTAAACTTTTATCAAACTCATAATCTAATTTAAGATCAGTACCCATTTCTTTTGAAATTTCATTTTTAATTTTATTTACATCTTCATTGCTCAACTCTTTGGCTGTAGTAATCATTAAATTAACCTCACCTTTATTTGCTGAAACAATTTTTAAAAACTGGTTTAAGATATTTTTTAGATAAAAAAATCTTCTTTTTGATGCAAGTAAGTTCAAAAATTTGTTTAAATTTTCATGCAAACGAATTTCTTTTTCTAATACATTAATAAATTGCTTGTGGCTTTCAATTGTCTCTGATGGATTACTAAGGTAACTTTTAATTTCAGAACTCTTTTTACATAAATGTTCTAATGCTTTAGATTGATCGCTGATTTGGTCTAAACTACCTGACTCTTTGGCTAGCTCGTACAATGCCAGAGCATATCTGGAAGCTGTTTCTTCTGAAAAATTTTTTATAGCGCTCACTCTAATAAAATGAATTTGATAAACTAAGGTGTCGTATCATAACCATAATTTATGATCAAGAAATTTTGGTTTTTAATTAAGTAAAATTAATTGGATCTACATCAACCGTAAGTTTAATTTGTTTTGAAATATTTAGATTTTTCATCAAAATCATTAACTCTTTTTGGATAAAATTGTCGCTATTAAATTTAAGTAGCAACCTAGACCTATATTGGTTTCTTAATTTAAAAATTGGCGATTGCACAGGACCTAAAACTTTACAATTTTTCAGCTCTAAAAATTTTTTTTTTAATTGCATTGCACCATCATTGCACAAACTTTGGTTGCTACTAGAAATTATACATGAAATCAGCCTTGAGAAAGGTGGTAAAATATTTTTTTCTCTAACCGTCATCTCATTATCGGAAAATTGTTGAATTTGATGATTTGCTAGAAATTCCAGAGTTTTATTTTGTGGGAAAAAAGTTTGAAATATGATTGAAGATTTTTTAGAGTATCGTCCTGCTCTTCCCGCCAACTGAGTGTATAATTGCATATTTTTTTCATTAGATCTTAAATCATAACCAGCTTTTGAAAAATCTATGTCAGGGACAACAATACAATTCAATTTTGGAAAATTAAATCCTTTCGCAATTATTTGTGTAGCAATAATTATATCATAAAAACCACTTTCAAGTTTTAAAAGTAAATCTTTTTGTTTTTTTTGTTTAATCAAATCACTTGATAAAGTAATTATACGTTTTTGAGGAAATAAATTTTTTATAATCTCCTCTAATTTTTCTACACCAATACCATATTCAATAAATTCATTATTATTTTCTGTATTC
>JAYPCI010000001.1:110374-131279 GCA_038124645.1 Candidatus Pelagibacteraceae bacterium | reverse complement strand
TTTATAACCATACCTCTTGGACATAAATTATAAGTAGCAAACCAGTTTACAAATTTAATAAGTTCTTTTTTGATTTTTAAGTTATGAAATTTATTTAAAATTTTTTTTATTTTAAATTTTTTAGATGTAATTTCTAATTTATCCCAAATGACACCGAGTTCTCTTTTTTTTTTTCCTAAAGGTACAACAACAATATCACCGGGCGATAAATCTTTTAGATTACTCTCATAAGTTAAAGGCTTAGATAATATATTTGGTAACAACACTGGGTATTGCATTCTTAAGTGTATTATTTTTTCTATTAAAAATGTATAGGTCTCTTATCAACAGCTAGAGCTGCTTCTCGAATAGCTTCTGTATGCGTTGGGTGGGCATGGCAAATTCTAGCGATATCTTCTGAGCTAGCTCCAAATTCCATAGCGACAGCCATTTCAGCAATCATTTCACCTGTGTGTGGACCGATCATGTGCACACCTAATATTCGATCAGTTTTAGCATCAGCTAAAATTTTAACAAACCCTTCTGTTTCATTTGTAACTTTGGCTCTCGAGTTGGCTAAAAAAGGAAACTTTCCTACTCGATAATCAATTTTTTCTTGCTTTAATTGTTCTTCGGTTTTACCGATTGATGCTATTTCTGGAGAGGTATAAACAACGCCCGGAATTACATCATAATTAACGTGTCCAGATTGTCCTGCAATAATCTCTGCAACGGCAATACCTTCTTCCTCGGCTTTGTGAGCCAACATAGGCCCTTTAATCACATCACCAATAGCATAAATATTTTTGATAGCTGTCTGAAATTTTTTATTTACTTCAACACATCCTTTGTTGTCTTTTTTTATACCAATCTTGCTCAAATTGAGTCCCTCAGTATAAGGCTTTCTGCCTACCGAAATTAAGGCTTTGTCAGCAACAATCACATCTTTTTGTTTTGTGGCATTATCTGTGAATGTTATCTCTATATTTTCACCTTTAACTTGCACGCTCTCAACTTTTGAATTTAATTTGAACGACATACCTTGCTTTTTTAATATTTTTTGAAATTCATTTGATACTTCTCTATCCATGCCTGGCGTAATAAAGTCTAAATACTCTAACACCGTCACCTTAGAGCCTAATCGCAACCAAACTGATCCCATTTCTAAACCAATATAACCAGCGCCAATTACAACTAAATGTTTAGGTACATTTTTAAAAGATAAAGCACCTGTGGAAGAAACTATTTTATCTTCATCGATATTAATGCCGGGCAGTGAGGAAGGAACTGATCCAGTAGCTATTACAATATTTTTAGCTTCATAGGAGGATTTATTCTCACCATTATAAACAACAACGGTATTTTTTGAAAAAATGACCCCTTTACCCTTTAAGTAAGTTACTTTATTTTTTTTAAATAAAAATTCTATACCTTTGGTTAAAGCCCCGACCGATTTTTCTTTATTAGACATCATTTTAGAAATATTAAGTTTCAAATTATCAATCTCAATTCCTAAACCTGAATAACTTGTTTTAGCTTTGTGATAAGCTTCTGATAAATTCAATAAACTTTTAGAGGGAATACAGCCAACATTTAAACAGGTTCCCCCGAGTGACCCCCTGGACTCAACGCAAGCTGTTTTGAGACCTAGCTGTGCAGCACGTATAGCACAAACATAGCCCCCGGGACCTCCACCTATAACAATTACATCAAATTTGTTTTCCATTTCTTATAGATTTAAGAATAATCTTCGAGGTTCTTCAAGGTATTCTTTAACTATTTTTAAAAATGATACCGCTTCTTTGCCGTCTATAATTCTATGATCATAAGATAAAGCTAGATACATCATTGGTCTAATTAATATTTCACCATTAACGACTGTCGCTCGCTCAACAATGTTATGCATCCCTAAAACAGCAGATTGTGGTGGATTAAGTATTGGAGTTGATAACATTGAACCATAAATTCCTCCATTAGTAATTGTAAAAGTTCCCCCTTGAAGATCTTCAATAACTATTTTTCCATCTCGTGCTTTTTTACCAAGATCTGCAACAGAATTTTCAATATCAGCAAATGACATTTCATCAGCATTTTTAATTACAGGAACGATTAAACCTTTGTCGGTACCCACGGCGATACTAATGTTATAAAAATTTTTATAAATAATTTCATCATTTTGGATTTCAGAGTTTATTGATGGATAATTTTTTAAACCTTGAATACATGCTTTGACAAAAAAGGACATGAAGCCAAGTTTGGTTGCATATTTTTTTTGAAATTCCTCTTTATAATCATTTCTCATCGAAATGACCCCATGCATATCAACCTCATTAAAAGTTGTAAGCATTGCAGCTGAATTTTGTGCCTCCTTCAATCTTTTAGCAATAGTCAGTCTGAGTCTTGACATTCGAACTCTCTCTTCTGGTCCATGAGTCTGTCTTCTTTGACTCGCCTCTGGTTTAATACCCATCAAGGAAAGTAAATCTTGTTTTAAAATTACTCCATTTTTTCCGCTGCCTTCGATAGAGGACACATCAATATTTCTCTCTTCAATAATTTTTCTAGCGGCTGGTGACAAAATTTTTTCTGACTGCGATTGCTTTTTTTTATCCTCATATACTTCACTCAAAACTAAAGCAGGCGCCTCATTTGTTTTTTCCTCAGTATCTAAAATAAGTGGTACTGGTTCTTGTTTTACTGTTTGATTTATTTTATTAGAAACTTTTTTTGGTTGTTCACTTTGTACTTTTGGGGGTGTATAAATTTTCTCCTCAATTTTTTTAATTTTTTTAGGTGTAGTTTTATTATTATTTTCAGAAGATCCAACTGAACCTAATTCAGCTCCTACATTGACTGTTTCACCGACAGCTACATTTATTTTTGCAATGATTCCATTAACCGGAGCAGGAACTTCGATATTAACTTTATCCGTTTCTAATTCTACTACTGGCTCATCGGCAACAACCTCTTCTCCCTCATTTTTTAGCCATTTTGATACGGTTGCCTCGTTAATTGACTCACCTAAAGCTGGAACTATAATTTTGTTTGACATTTTATTTAAATACTTTGTCTAATATTTCTCTTGTTTGTGCAACATGTTTGTTGTGATTTCCAGTAGCTGTTGATGATGAGGGTCTGCGACCAATATAAGTTACCTGTTTATTTGAAAACTTAGCTATTTCCATAGTTCTATCAATGTAGTTTCTGACGGTATTCCAGGCACCCATATTCTTAGGTTCTTCCTGACACCAAAAGAACTCAGCATTTTTAAATCTTTTGATTTCCCTGCCAAGAGTTTTAACTGGAAAAGGATACAACTGTTCAATTCTATAAATAATAACATCGTTGGCTTTTAATTTTTCTCTTTCATCAATTAAGTCAAAATAAACTTTGCCTGAGCATAAAATAACTTTCTTAATCTTGTTGTCTGCTTTTAACTTAATTAAACCGTATTGATTAACATCTGCATAATCATTTAAAATTCTATGAAAAGAATTAGATGGTGAAAAGTCTTCTAAAAATGAAACACATTTTTTATGCCTTAATAAAGATTTTGGCGTCATTATGATTAGGGGTTTTCGAAATTCTCTATGCATTTGTCTCCTTAATACATGAAAATAATTAGCTGGGGTTGTGCAGTTTACAACTTGAATGTTATCATTAGCACTCAATTGTAAAAATCTTTCTAATCTTGCAGAAGAGTGTTCTGGCCCTTGCCCTTCATACCCATGAGGTAACAACATTACTAAACCACTGGCTCTAGACCATTTAGCTTCTCCAGAGGTTATAAATTGGTCAATAATAATTTGAGCACCATTAGCAAAATCTCCAAACTGAGCTTCCCACAAAACTAGAGTTTCAGGTTCAGAAAGTGAGTAACCAAACTCAAAACCTAATACAGCAAGCTCTGATAACAGAGAATCAATTACTTCAAAATTTTTTTGATTTGAAAAAAGATTGTTTAAAGGGATATATCTTTCATGGCTTTTTTGATCTCTCAAAACTGAGTGTCTCTGACTAAATGTTCCTCTTCCAGAGTCTTGACCGGACAACCTGACTGAATAACCTTCTGATAGCAAAGAACCAAACGCTAAGGCCTCGGCAGTAGCCCAATCTATTGGTTCGTTTTGTTCAAACATTTTTCTTTTATAATTTAAAAGTTTAGTTAATGTTGGATGAAGACTAAAACCTTGGGGAACTTGAGTTAATTTTAAACCTAATAATTTTAATTTTTCTACATCATATCCACTTTTCCCCCGTTTATCTTTTCCTGGTTCAGGTTTAAACCTTGACCAAACTCCATCAAACCAAGCCATATCTTGCTTATAATTTTTGGACTGCTCAAATTCAGTATTCAATTTTGTTCTAAAATCATTTTTAATTTGATTTATATCCTGCTCATTAAATAATCCTTCGTTAACTAATCTTTTTGAATATATTTCTAAGGTTGTTGGGTGCTGCTTAATTTTTTGATACATAAGGGGTTGTGTAAAACTGGGTTCGTCACCTTCGTTATGACCAAATCTTCTGTAACAAACTAAATCAATAACAACATCTCTATTAAATTTTTGTCTAAATTCTGTAGCTATTTTTGCACAATGCACAACAGCTTCTGGGTCGTCACCGTTTACATGCATAATAGGTGCTTCTACCATTTTTGCTAAATCTGATGGATAAGGGGATGATCTTGCAAATCTCGGCGCTGTTGTAAAACCAATCTGATTATTTACAATTATATGAATAGTCCCACCAGTATTATGTCCGGGCAAACCTGACATCGCAAAACATTCTGCAACTATACCCTGACCTGCAAAAGCAGCATCACCATGAATTAATACTGGCACAACTTTTTTTCTATCTTTATCTTTGTGAAAGAATTGTTTTGCTCTTACTTGTCCTAAGACAACTGGATTGACAGCCTCAAGATGTGATGGATTATCAGTTAAACTTATATGAACAAGATTGCCGTCAAACTCTCGATTCGCAGATGCTCCTAGATGATATTTAACATCACCTTCAAAATCTCTTTTGGAGGTAACACTTTGTCCAAAGAATTCATTAAAAATTGCCTTATAAGGTTTATTCATCACATTTGCTAAAATATTTAATCTACCTCTATGTGGCATACCAATTTTTACCTCTTTGACTCCTAAAGCCCCTCCACGTTTAATGATTTGTTCTAATGCAGGAACAAGTGATTCACCTCCGTCTAATCCAAATCTTTTTGTACCAACAAATTTTACATGTAAAAATTTTTCAAACCCCTCGGCCTCTACAATTTTATTGTAAATTGCCTTCCTGCCATTATTGGTAAAATTTACACCTGCTTCTAAACCTTCTATTCTATCTCTAAACCACGTTTTTTCAGCTGGATCAGACATATGCATGTATTCAAAACCAATGTTTGAACAATAAGTAGTTTTAAGAATATTATATATCTTATTAAGATTTGACTCTTTAAGTCCTAAAAAACCATCAAGATAAATTTTTTTATTTAAATCTTTTTTTTCAAATCCAAAAGTTTCTAAATTAAGTTCTGAGTGATGTTCCCTTTTCATAAGACCTAATGGATCTATATTTGCTAATAAATGCCCTCTGATCCTATAGGCTCTGATTAACATCATCGCTCTAATCGAATCTCTTGCAGAGTTAGCATCTGGTTGAAATGATAAATTTTGATTATTGTTTGAAATCTGTGCTGATTTACCATTAGTATGTTTTTTTTTTGGCGCCCAACTTGGTCCTAAAATATCTTTTAGAATACTTTCTTTATCACCGCCTAATCCATCAAAAAAAGACCTCCAGTCATTTGGTATTGAATTAGGATTGTTGGAATAATTGGTAAAAATTTCTTCGATAAATTCCAAATTATTTGAAGTTAAAAAAGATGTTTGTTTTAAGACTTCATTCTGATTTTTTGACATTTGATCTAGTCTAATTTTAACACAAACTATTAAAAATCAACCTTTAAGTTTTTCAAATAGAGTTTTTCCAATATCAGCAGGCGATTTAGAAATGCTTATTCCTGCAGATTTCATCTTTTCAATTTTATCTTCTGCTCCACCTTTTCCGCCAGAAATGATTGCTCCAGCATGTCCCATTCTTCTTCCGGGAGGAGCTGTTAGTCCAGCAACAAAACCTACCATGGGTTTCTTTATTTTTGATTTTGAAATAAATTCCGCAGCTTCCTCTTCTGCGGTTCCACCGATTTCACCAATCATCACAATAGATTCTGTCTTGGGGTCCTTTAAAAAAAGTTCTAAACAATCAATGAAATTTGTTCCATTTATTGGATCACCACCAATTCCTATACATGTAGATTGACCAAGCCCATTAGCTGTTGTTTGTGCAACTGCCTCATAAGTTAATGTCCCAGAACGTGAAACTATTCCAACATTACCTCGCTTATGTATGTTACCTGGCATGATACCTATTTTACATTCATCTGGGGTTATGATTCCTGGACAGTTTGGACCTATCAACCGAGACTTACTATTTTTTAATTTTTGTTTAACTTTGAGCATATCAACAACTGGTATTCCCTCGGTTATACAAACAATTAACTTAATTTTTGCATCTACAGCTTCAATAATTGCACTGGCTGCAAATTTAGCAGGTACATAAATCATCGTGGCATCTGCCTCTGTCACTTCTTTTGCTTCAAGTACTGAATTAAAAACTGGAAGTCCTAAATGTTTTTGCCCGCCTTTTTTCGGCGTTACTCCACCAACTAATTTTGTTCCATATTTTAAAGATTGTTCTGAGTGAAAAGTGCCATGGGCTCCCGTAAAACCCTGACAAATTACTTTTGTGTTTTTGTCAACTAATACTGACATAATTATTTAATCGCCTCTACAATCTTTTTAGCTGCATCATTAAGATCTGTAGCTGACAATATTTTCAAATTTGAATTATTTAATATTTCTTGTCCCTCCTTAAAATTAGTTCCAGCCAACCTCACAACTAAAGGAACATTAATTTTACTCTCTTGTGCAGCATCAACAACGCCTTGGGCTAAAACATCACATCTCATGATTCCACCAAAAATATTTATCAGAATACCCTTCACATTAGGATCTGATAAAATTATTTTAAAAGCAGCTGATACTTTTTCTTTTGAAGCTCCACCACCCACGTCTAAAAAATTAGCCGGTTCTGAACCATAAAGTTTTATAATGTCCATCGTAGCCATGGCTAAGCCTGCTCCATTCACCATACATCCAATACTTCCATTTAATTTTATATATGCCAAATCATGTTTGCTTGCTTCTATCTCGGAAGGGTCTTCTTCATTTAAATCTCTTAGCTTGAGTATTTCAGGATGTCTAAATAAAGCGTTATCATCAAAATTCATTTTAGCATCCAAACATATTATTCGTTCATCATTAGTTAAAATTAGTGGATTTATTTCAACCAAACCTGCGTCTTTTTCTATTATAATTCTGTAAAGAGCGTTAATTACTTTGCTGGCTTCAACTGTTTGCGTTTTATTAAGTTTATAAGGGTTAAGAATTTCATTTATTGATTTTTGGTTAAGACCTCCAGCAGGATCTATTTTTGTTGTTATAATTTTTTCTGGTGTTTTCTCAGCAACTTTTTCAATATCCATACCCCCTTGGTCTGATGAAATAAATGCTATAGATGATGTCGCTCTATCAACAAGACAAGACAAATAAAATTCCTTTTTAATTTCTGATGCTTCTTCGATGTAAATTCTTTTTACCTCTTTACCTTCAGGCCCTGTTTGATGTGTAATCAATTGCATACCCATCATCTTTTTTGCTTCGAAGTCCAAACTTGCCAACCCTTTTACAAGCTTTACACCACCACCCTTACCTCTGCCACCTGCGTGAATTTGTGCTTTCACCACATAAGTGTCTGTTTTTAATTGATCAATCTTTTTTTTAATTTCATCGAGATGATGTATGACTACACCATTTGAAACAGGAGCACCGAACTCTTTAAGAATTTCTTTGGCTTGATGTTCATGAATATTCATTGAAATGAAAATATTTAAAATCTTATAGTAATCAATTTTTCAAATTGTCACAATTAAAATTTAATTTATAATTAATTACTTGTTCATTTATTTTGTTAATTGTATAGCAATCATCCTCGAGGTATTCTCTAATAACTCGATTATCATCAATCATAAATGTTAAAATACTTTCAACGTTTTTTTTCTTTATATTTTTTATTAAAAACTCCTTAAATTTGCTCGAAAATTTACTATTTCCCAGAGGAAAAGAAGTGTTATCAAATACTGCATACCTTATAGGTGAATGGGTTTTTTTCTGGTTAATGACTGAAAAAAATGAGTAATTGCTAACAAGCATTACGTTATTATTCTTCAATAAATAATCTTTGGTTAATTTAATTTGATTAACTCTATCAGTATTGGCTGCCATCGAAGATATGTCTGGTGTAATCCATTTCAATCCTTTCAAATGGTTGTCTATGGCAGATCCTTTTAAAAGATTTTGGTGATTGAAATTATTAAAATCAAGAAACTTTCTATCTATATTATATCTGTAATGATATTTAATAGTTAATCCAACATTTAAAAAAATAAAGAATATTAATAAAAAATATTTAAAACTACCTTTAAAATTTTGATTATTAACTAAAATCAATCCTGAGACAATGAAAAGTATAAAATAAATAAAGATTTGATTCTTAGTAACGATCTGATGAAATAATAAAATAATACTTAGTGCTAATATAGTAAAATTAATTAAATTTAAATTATTATATTTCTTAGTTAAATTATTTTTAACACAAAAATATAAAAGAATTAAATTAAAAAAGTGAAAAAATTTGTAACTTAAAAATAAATTATCTAGTGAAAAATTAATATTATCAAACCTATTTTCGCCTATTGAAATAGGGTGCAAGATATACTGTATCCAAAAATCACTAAAATTTAATTTTAAAAAAAAGAATAATACAAAACTAATTAATGACAAAATAACAAATAAATAAATCAATGTAATAATTAAAAAATTAGATAAACCTTCAAAAGATTTTTGATAGAAAAATAAAAATAAATACATAAATGTCACTAGAATAATGTAAGTGGTAGGTACTTGTTTCGAAAAAAAGGCTAATATAAAAAAGAATATTCCAAAAAATAAATTTTTTCTAAAGCCGTTTTGTGTAAACCAAATAATTAAATACATTCCTATTATCGATAAAAAAACTGCATGTTGGTCAACGAATGGGCTTCCTGAAACGCTATAAGATAAAGTGGCAATACATAAACATAAGAAATAATTTGATAAAAAGTTCAAATTTAATTTCTCAAAAAACTTAAAATTAAAATATACAAAAATTAAATTTAATAGTGAGGAATGCAATAAATAACTAGTCCAGCTAACACCGAATATAAAAAATATTATTGATTGCAAAAAATCAATTGTGATGCCAGAGACGGTCCAGTAATCTTGGAATGGATATTCGCCGAGTAAAATTCCATACGCTCTATCAAAAAAAGCAAAACTATCTGTCGGAAATACACCAATATAACCAAAATACTGATTAATTAAAAAAGAATATAATAAAAGAATTAATATTAGAAAATTTTTTTTAAAAGACTCAACTGATAAATTTTTTTGATGCACTATTTAAGAGAACTATCAATTTTTTTTGCCGCCACCAAAAGTTCTTTGACTGCTTTGATTGAGATATCGAAATTATTTTTCTCCTCATTATCTAGTTGCATCTCTACAATTTTTTCTACACCGGATTTACCTATTATAACAGGCACACCCGCATATAAATTATCTACACCATACTCACCGGACAAATATGCGGCACAAGGTAATTCTTTTTTTAAATCTTTTAGATAAGACTCTGCCATTTCAATGCCTGAAGCTGCAGGCGCGTAAAAAGCTGAACCGGTTTTAAGATGCTTAACAATCTCAGCTCCTCCATTTCTCGTTCTTAAAACTATTTCATTTACTTTTTCTTGAGATATTTTATTTTTATTAACAAGATCAATTAATGAGTCTTTTCCTATTTTTGTACTTTTTAAAATTGGCACCATGGTATCTCCATGTCCCCCCAAAACCATACATTTTATATCATTAATATTTACATTTAATTCTTGTGATAAAAAATATTTATATCTTGATGAGTCAAGTATACCTGCCATCCCAACTACTTTATTTTTTGGTAAACCTGAGTATTGTTGTAAAGCCATCACGATAATATCCAGCGGATTCGTAATACAGATGACAAATGCATTAGGAGAACTTGCTTTAATTCCATCTGACACTTGTTTAATAATTTTTAAATTGGTTCCTAATAAATCATCCCTTGTCATCCCAGGTTTTCTGGGCACTCCAGCGGTGATAATTATGACATCAGAATTTGCTGTATCATCATAATTATTAGTTCCAGTTATACTTACATTAAAACCGCTAACACCAGCTGATTGAGCAATATCTAGTGCCTTACCTTTTGCTAATCCTTCTGCCACATCAAAAAGAACAATGTTGCCTAATTCTTTTAAAGCAGCTAAATGAGCTAAAGTTCCTCCAATTTGTCCAGCTCCTATTAAAGATATTTTTTTCATCATTATTTCATTGTTGGCATTATAAATTCCGGATTAGACCTTATACCAGATGGCCACCTAGAAGTAATTGTTTTTAACTTGGTATAAAATCTTACACCCTCTGGACCATGCATATGCTGATCTCCAAATAAAGATCTTTTCCAACCTCCAAAACTGTGGAAAGCCATTGGAACTGGAATAGGAATATTGACTCCAACCATGCCGATTTTTGCCTTAGTTGAAAAATTTCTAGCAGTATCGCCGTCTCTAGTAAATATAGCTACACCGTTACCAAACTCATGATCATTAACTAAAGATAAGGCTTCTTCAAAGTTTTTTGCTCTGACAACAGAAAGCACAGGTCCAAATATTTCTTCTTTATAAATTCTCATATTTTCTTTGACGTGATCAAATAAACATCCGCCGAGATAATATCCGTTTTCGTAGCCTTGTAATTTTATATTTCTTCCATCAACAACAAGTTTTGCACCTTCTTTAACTCCAAGATCAACATAACCTTTGACTTTATTTAAATGTTCTTTTGTAACTAGTGGACCCATTTCAGATTTTTTATCCATACCTGGTCCAACCTTAAGTACTTCAACTTTTTTAGCTAATGCATCGACTAATTTATCCCCGATGCCACCAACCGCGACAGCAACAGATTGAGCCATACATCTTTCTCCTGCTGAACCATAGGCTGCACCCATTAAACCGTTGACGGCTTGATCTAAATCGCAGTCAGGCATTACAACACAGTGATTTTTAGCACCGCCCAACGCTTGAACTCTTTTTTCATTTTTTGCACAATTTTCGTAAATATATTTTGCAATAGGGGTTGAGCCAACAAAACTTACAGCTGCCACATCTTTGTTTTCAATAATTGCATCTACAACTTCCTTATCGCCATTAACAACATTCAAAACACCAGATGGTAAACCGGCTTCTTGAAAAAGTTCTGCTAATTTAATTGAGCATGAAGGATCTTTTTCTGAGGGCTTTAAAATAAAAGTATTTCCACACGCGATTGCAACTGGAAACATCCACATGGGAACCATGGCAGGAAAATTAAATGGAGTTATACCTGCACAAACACCTAAAGGCTGTCGCATTGACCAGCTATCAACATCTGTTCCAACGTTTTCAGTAAATTCACCTTTTAAAAGGTGTGGGATGCCACACGCGAATTCAACTACTTCTAGCCCTCTAGTAAGCGAACCTTTAGCATCATCATAAACTTTTCCGTGTTCAGATACTATTATTTTGGTTAGTTCATCTGAATTTTTTTCTATTAACTCTTTAAATTTAAATAAAACTCGTGCTCTTTGAAGGGGTGGTTTAGCAGACCATTCTAAAAAAGCATTCTTAGCAACTACAACGGATCTGTTTAGGTCTACTTTTGAAGCTAGAATTACTTCTGCAGATTGTTCTCCTGTTGCGGGATTGAAAACTTTTCCTGTTTTTTTAGAATTCCCAGAATCAAGTTTTCCGTTAATAAAGTGTTTTATCAAATTCATATTATGGTGTTAATTTAAAACTTAACTAACTGGTTGCAAGCATTTTTTTAATCTCACCGATTGCTTTAGCGGGATTAAGATCTTTAGGGCAAGCATTAGCACAATTCATAATAGTGTGACATCTATAGAGTTTTAATTCATCAGCAACTTTTTTTAATCGTTCTTTACGTTCCTCGTCTCTACTGTCAACAATCCATCTGTAAGCTTGCAGCAATACAGCTGGACCTAAATATTTTTCTCCATTCCACCAATAACTTGGGCAAGAAGTTGAACAACAAGCGCACAATATACATTCATAATATCCATCTAATTTAGATCGATCTTTTTGAGATTGTAAAATTTCGTGTGTTCCATCTTTTGATTTATTTTTTAACCAAGGTTGAATGGACTCATACTGTCTATAGAGGGTGCTTAAATCACCAATTAAATCTTTCAATACCTTTAAATGAGGCAATGGATAAATATTTAGATCACCTGAGGAGTCTAAATGAGACTTCAGACAAGTAAGAGTATTCTTTCCATTAACATTCATCGCGCATGATCCACACACCCCGTGACCACAAGATCTTCTAAATGCTAAAGAAGGATCAATTTCATTTTTAATTTTAAATAAAACATCTAAAACTTTTGGTCCACAATTATCCATATCTACCTCAAATGTGTCTACTCTTGGATTTTGCCCATCAGCAGGATTCCATCTATAAACATGAACTTTTTTGATATTTGCTGAACCGGTTATATCTTTATGATATTTGCCCTTTAATATTTTGGAGTTTTCTGGCAAATTAAATTGAACCATTAATACACTCTTTCTTGTGGTGGAAAATATTGTACATCAGTCGTTAAAGTTTTTGAATGCACGTCCCTATACTTCACCTCTACCTGATTACCGTTTTGCCAAGCTAAAGTATGTTTCATAAAGTTATCATCATCACGTTTTGAAAAATCTTCTCTTGCATGCGCTCCTCTGCTCTCTTTTCTATGATAAGCAGAGTCAATTGTTGTCATAGCTTGCCCTATTAAGTTAGAGAACTCTAATGCTTCTACCAAATCAGTATTAAATATCAGAGATTTGTCAGCTAAATTCATATCGCTCATACCTTCAAGTGGTTTTCGAACTTCAGCCATGCCTTCTTTTAATGTCTTCTCTGTTCTAAAAACCGCACATTTAGATTGCATAGTCTTCTGCATAGAAATTCTAAGTTCAGAAACTTTTGTATCTCCATTAGCATTTCTTATCTTATCGAAACGATCTAAACATTTTTCGGTTTCAGATTTATTAATCTCGCTATGAGGTGTGTTAGGTTTTACTAATTCTGCTGCTCGGTTTGCTGCGGCTTTTCCAAAAACCACTAAATCAATTAAAGAGTTAGAGCCTAATCTATTAGCTCCATGAACTGAAACGCAGGCAGCTTCTCCGATAGCCATTAATCCTGGCACAACTTTATCTCCTCCATTGAGAGTTAAAACCTCTGCTTTATAATTGGTTGGTATTCCGCCCATATTGTAATGCACTGTTGGCACAACTGGGATTGGATCTTTGGTAACATCAACGTTAGCAAAGGCTCTAGCAGACTCTGATATACCAGGTAATCTTTGCTCAATTATTTTTGGATCAATATGACTTAATTGTAAATGCATATGATCTTTTTCTTTACCAACTCCTCTGCCTTCGTTAATTTCAACAGCAATCGAACGACTTACTACATCTCTCGAAGCTAAATCTTTGGCTTTAGGAGCATATCGTTCCATAAATCTTTCACCTTTTGAGTTTAATAAATAACCGCCTTCTCCTCGAACTCCTTCAGAGATTAAACATCCATGACCATAAATACCTGTTGGATGAAACTGCACAAATTCCATATCTTGTAAAGGCAAGCCAGCTCTTAAGACCATACCATTACCATCACCTGTACAGGTATGTGCTGAAGTTGCAGTATAATATATTTTACCATAACCACCCGTTGCTAAAATTGTTATGTGTGCTTTAAAGCGATGTAAAGTTCCATCATTCAAATTCCAAGCAATTAAACCCTTACACTGACCATCCTGCATCAAAAGATCTAAAGCAAAGTATTCAATAAAAAACTCTGTATTATGTTTTAGAGCTTGTCCGTACAAAGTATGAAGTATCGCGTGACCCGTTCTATCTGCTGCTGCACATGTTCTTTGTACTGTGCCATTGCCATAATCTTTAGTCATACCACCAAAGGCTCTTTGATAAATTTTGCCATCCTCCGTTCGACTAAAAGGCACACCATATCTCTCTAATTCAATCACAGCCTTCGGAGCTTCTTTACATAAATATTCTATCGCGTCCTGATCACCCAACCAATCCGAACCTTTTACTGTATCGTACATATGCCAACGCCAATCGTCTTCGCACATGTTACCTAAGGCTGCTGAAATTCCACCCTGCGCAGCGGATGTATGACTCCTAGTTGGAAACACTTTTGATATACATGCAGTTTTTAAACCTGCCTCTGACAAACCAACTGCTGCTCTTAATCCCGATCCACCGGCACCCAGGACAACAACATCATACTCATGATCTATAATTTTATATGAACTCATAATTTTAATAATAAACTAATCACAATTAATGGAACTATTATACTAGATATTAATACTAATGTGTTTGCGACATTTTTTACTTTTTCATCACCGATATAATCTTCAAAAATTTCTGCTATACCCATTTTAAGGTGAAAAAATCCCCCAAAGAATAAAATAGCAGTTAATATAAGAAATAACTTATCAGAAAAAAAAGCAACATTTTCGCTGTAACCTAAGACTCTTAAGCTATTTAGTTTAACAAAAAACCAAACTACTATTGGAGCGATAATGATTCCTGTCACTCTTTGTAAAATCCATTTTTTTGTTGCAGAGTTTTTCATTAATTAACTCCCAAATAATAAATAAAAATTGTTAATAATAAAGAAAGTAAAACTACTATGGTGCCTGTAATTTTCGAAGTTTTTAAATCATAGCCATAACCAAAATCCCAGATCAAATGTCTAAGCCCTGATAGTAAATGGAAACTAATTGACCACGTAAAACCAAGCAATATAAATTTACCCAAAAAACTATTAAGAAAAATTGAAAAACTTGTAAATAAATTTTCTCCTAAACCTAAAAAGATCAACCATACAGTCACAAATAATAGTCCAATAACATTTAATACGCCTGTTATTCTGTGAGTGATAGAAAGCAATGATGAAATATGCCACGTATATATTTGCAAATGGGGCGATAAAGGATTTTTATTTTCCATAACTTAATTTACCTAAATTGAAAATTTTTTCACTAATGTTTCTGCAATTTGTACAGTATTTAATGCCGCTCCTTTTAGTAAGTTATCAGAAACTATCCACATATTTATAGAATTTTTATTAGTGTTATCTTTCCTAATTCTTGAAATAAAAGTTGCATAATCACCTTCAGCCTCTAATGGTGTAATATATCCTCCATCTTTTCTTTCATCGATGACTTTGCATCCAGGAGCTGTTTTTAATATTTTAACAACTTCTTCGACCTGACAGTCTTTCTCAAATTCAATATTGACCGACTCTGAATGTGAAGTTTTCACTGGTACTCTCACACATGTGGCTGTTAACTCTATATTTGGATCTAAAATTTTTTTAGTTTCATGAATCATTTTCCATTCTTCTTTTGTATATCCATCATCAACAAAGGTATCAATATGAGGTATTAGATTGAAAGCAATTTGTTTAGTAAAATTTTTTGAATTTACTTTTTTCCCTTTTAACACAGCATCAGTTTGTGAAAATAATTCATCCATTGATGCTTTGCCAGCTCCAGAAACAGCCTGATAGGTTGAAGCGATAACTCTTTTTACTTTAAATTTATCATGCAATGGTTTTAAAACTACCATTAACTGCATTGTCGAGCAGTTAGGATTGGCAATAATATTTTTAGTTTTATAATTATTTAAATGATCAGGATTAACTTCAGCCACAACTAATGGAATATCTTTTTCCATTCTAAAATGTTTAGAATTATCAATTACAATAGTTTGTTTAGCTGCTTTTGGCGCCCAGTCTGCCGCGATCTTACTTCCAGCAGCAAAAAAAGTGATTTTAGCTTTCGAAAAATCATAGTTTTCTAAATCTTCCACGATTAATTCTTTATCTTTAAACTTTATTTTTGTACCAGCGCTTTTTTTTGAAGCAACCAGGTATAAATTGCTGATTGCCATTTTAGATTTTTCTAAAATTTCTATGGTTTTTCTACCAACATTACCTGTTGCACCAACGATTGCTAAATTCATAATTTTTACTTTTTAAGCTGCGATATTATTGCATCACCCATAACATCAGTCGAAACTTCTTTCATATTGGGTGACATAATATCTTTTGTTCTTAATCCATCATCAAGCACTTTTTGAACTGCTCTGTCAAGATTGGATGCCTCATTATCAAGGTTCAGCGAATATTTAAGCGCCATCGAAAGACTTAAAATAGTTGCAATTGGGTTTGCAATATTTTTACCAGCGATATCTGGGGCAGATCCGTGCACTGGTTCATACATTGATCTGGTTTTACCTTTATCATCTTTTTCACCAAGAGATGCCGAAGGCAATAAACCTAAGGAACCTGTTAACATTGCTGCTTCATCAGATAGAATATCTCCGAAAAGATTATCGGTAACAATGACATCAAATTGTTTTGGATTTCTAAGTAACTGCATCGCACAGTTGTCAGCATACATGTGACTAAGTTCTACTGATTTAAATTCTTCATCTTTTATTTTTTGCACTTCTTCTCTCCAGAGGATCCCTGCCTCCATAACATTGGATTTTTCACATGATGTTACCTTGTTGCTTCTTTTTTTAGCTAGTTCAAAAGCAACTCTTGCAACTCTTTGAATTTCACTAGTTGTATATGTATGAGTATTAATTCCTTTTCTTTCTCCTTTTTCTATGGGTTCAATACCGCGAGGTTCTCCAAAGTAAATACCGCCAGTTAATTCTCTGACTATCATTATATCTAAACCAGATATCACTTCTGGTTTTAAAGTTGAGGCTTCAGCTAATTGTTTAAAACAAATAGCTGGTCTCAAATTAGCAAAAAGTTTTAATTCTTTTCTTAGTTTTAGTAATGCTCTCTCAGGTCGTTTTTGAAATTCAATATTATCCCACTTCGGACCACCTACAGCACCGAGAATTACAGCCTCGCTTTCTAAGGCTTTGTAAAACACATCTTCAGTAATTGGCACACCGTGTTTATCTAGTGAGGCACCACCGACAAGGTCTTCGTCAATTTTAAAATCTAAAGATTTATTTTTATTCAGCCAGTTTAAAATTTTTTTAACTTGTACAACTACTTCTGGACCTACACCATCACCAGGCAATAACAAGATTTTTCGATCTTTAATCTTTATCACAGCCAGACCTTTTTGGATTGATTCTGCTTTTCAAATTTATCTATGTGACTAGTTTTATTTAAAGTTAAGCCAATATCATCTAAACCTTCAAGAAGGCATTTTTTTTTAAATTCATCAAGTTCAAATTTTAACGAATTATTACCGTATAAAATTTTTTGATTTTCTAAATCAATTTCTATTACATCTTTTCTTTTAGAATACTCAATTAATTCAGAAATTGATTTTTCATCAAGTTGGATTGGCAAAATTCCATTTTTAAAGCAATTATTATAAAAGATATCAGCAAAACTTGGGCTGATAATACATCTAATACCAAAATCTAGTAGAGCCCAAGGCGCGTGCTCTCTGGATGATCCGCAACCAAAATTTTTACCTGCAATCAAAATTTTAGATTTATCGTAAGGCTGATTATTAAGTACAAAATTATCAATTTTGTTATTTTGTTCATCATACCTTAACTCGTAAAACAGGCTTTTTCCTAGACCAGTTCTTTTAATAGTTTTTAAAAATTGTTTAGGAATAATCATATCTGTATCGATATTAATTAAAGGTAAATTAGCTGGAATACTTTTTATTTTTGTAAATTTTTCCATATCTACTATTGATGCTTTCTCACATCAGTAAGTCTACCTTCAATTGCAGCAGCTGCTGCCATTGCAGGGCTTACTAAATGTGTTCTACCACCCCTACCTTGTCGTCCTTCAAAGTTTCTATTAGATGTTGATGCACATCTTTCTTTTGGTTGAAGTTTATCTGCATTCATAGCTAAACACATTGAACAGCCAGGTTCGCGCCATTCAAATCCAGCAGCAAGAAATATCTTATCTAATCCTTCTTTTTCTGCTTGTATTTTTACCAAACCAGAACCAGGCACAATTAATGCCTGGATATTTTTTGATATTTTTTTTCCTTTAACGATCTTAGAAACTTCTCTGAGGTCTTCTATTCTACCATTCGTGCAACTTCCTATAAAAACTTTATCAAGTTTGATATCTGTCATTTTAGTATTAGGTTCTAGACCCATATATTCCAATGATCTTTGCATCGCTTGCTTACGATCTGGATCTTGTTCTTTATTTGGATCTGGCACAATCCCATCAATTGAAACAACATCTTGGGGCGATGTTCCCCATGACACTTGTGGTTCTATATCGGAACCTTTGATTAAGACCTCTTTATCAAATTTGCATCCTTGATCCGATTTTAAAGTTTTCCAATATTCCACAGCTTGGGTCCAAGCTTCATTTTTCGGTGACATAGGTCTACCTTTTAGATACTCAAACGTTTTTTCATCAGGTGCAATTAATCCTGCTCGAGCGCCAGCTTCGATTGACATATTACAAATCGTCATACGTTGTTCAACTGATAGATCTCTGATAACTTGACCAGCGTACTCTATTACGTAACCTGTTCCGCCTGCCGTTCCAATGGTTGAGATAATTTTTAAAATAACATCTTTTGAAGTCACACCTAATGGTAATTGGCCCTCAACATTTATTCTCATATTTTTTGATTTTTTTTGGATAAGGGTTTGAGTTGCTAGAACATGTTCAACCTCCGATGTTCCTATACCAAAAGCTAAAGCACCAAAAGCCCCATGGGTTGCAGTATGACTATCGCCACAAACAATGATTGTTCCTGGTTGTGTAAAACCTTGTTCAGGACCAATAATATGTACTATACCTTGTCTGCTATCAGTCACATCAAATAATTCGATACCAAATTCCTTACAGTTGTTCCTCAATGCTTCGACTTGGATTCTAGACTCTTCATCATCAATACCTTTTGATCGATTGGTTGTAGGGACATTATGATCAGCAACGGCGAGAGTATATTCTGGACGTCTTACTTTTCTATTATTTAATCTAAGTCCTTCAAAAGCTTGAGGGCTTGTGACTTCATGAACTAGATGTCTGTCAACATACAAAAGTGAAGTACCATCAGGTTGACTATGAACCAAATGTTCTTCCCAGATTTTATCGTAGAGTGTTTTAGACATCAAAAAAGAATTACTTTTTTTCTTCTATTTTAGTTTCTTTATTTTTCGTCTCAGTATTTTGTGCTGTTAGTGCTGGCTCAACTTTAGCTTCTGGAGCAGCTTCTGCTTGGGCTTCTTGAGGAGTATTAACTTCTACATCTATCCCAATTTTCTTTTTTATTTTTTCTGCAATACGTGCTGATTTACCAGCTCTGTCCCTTAAATAATATAATTTAGCTCTTCTAACTTTTCCAGATCGCACAACTTTAATTGAGCCCACAACTGGACTGAAAGTTGCAAATGTTCTCTCAACTCCTTCACCAAATGAGATTTTTCTTACTGTAAATGAGGAATTTATATCTCGATTTTTCTTAGCAATACATACGCCTTCAAAGTATTGAATACGCTCTCTTTTGCCCTCTATAATCTTTACACCTACTCTTAATGTATCCCCTGGTCTAAAATCTGGAATTTTACGAGCCGATTGAATTTTTTTTAAATTTTCTCTATTTATGTCTTCAATATTTTTCATTTTTTTTTATTTTTATATTTCACCCACAAATCGGGTCTCTGGCGACGTGTTATAGACTCAGATTTAGCTAAACGCCAGCTTTTAATTTTAGCATGATTTCCTGATAATAGAACCTCTGGAGGGGTCTTTTTTTCCCAGACTCGAGGTTTGGTATACTGAGGATACTCTAAAAGGTTATTTTCAAAACTTTCTTCCTTATGTGAATTAGGATTACCTAAAACTCCTGGTATTAATCTCAAAATAGCATCCAATAAAACAAAAGATGCTGTTTCACCTCCAGATAAAACATAATCACCAATACTAAGTTCTTCTACTTTTCTTTTATCAATTAACCTTTGATCTATTCCTTCAAAATGACCGCAGATAATATTGATGTTTTTCTGTTTAGATAAACGTTTAGCGAACGCTTGGTTAAACACTTTGCCTCTCGGCGATAAATAAATAATTTTTTGACTTTTTGAAATATTTCTATCTATCGCTTTCGCTAAAACATCTGGACGCAAAACCATGCCTGAACCCCCGCCGTAAGGCTTATCATCTACGGTAGAGTGTCTATCCGAAGCATACTTTCGAATATTAATTATTTTAAGATCCCAAAGTTTTTTCTTAAGAGCTTTTTTATATAAACCCACACTAAGAGGACCAGGAAATAATTCTGGATAAAGTGTAAATATTTTTACCTTTAACATTACTAAGTTAACAGTCTTATTTTTTCTGTTCCTCTTTTTTAGCTTCTGGTTTAGCCTCTGCTTTAGGTGCTTCAGCCTTAGGAGCCTCTTTTTTAGCTTCTGGTTTAGCCTCTGCTTTAGGTGCTTCAGCCTTAGGAGCCTCTTTTTTAGCTTCTGGTTTAGCCTCTGCTTTAGGTGCTTCAGCCTTAGGAGCCTCTTTTTTAGCTTCTGGTTTAGCCTCTGCTTTAGGTGCTTCAGCCTTAGGAGCTT
>JAYPCI010000001.1:44843-110274 GCA_038124645.1 Candidatus Pelagibacteraceae bacterium | reverse complement strand
TCTTTTTTAGCTTCTGGTTTAGCCTCTGCTTTAGGTGCTTCAGCCTTAGGAGCTTCTTTTTTAGCTTCTGGTTTAGCCTCTGCTTTAGGTGCTTCAGCCTTAGGAGCTTCTTTTTTAGCTTCTGGTTTAGCCTCTGCTTTAGGTGCTTCCTTAGCATCTTTAGCTTCCTTCTTTCGTTCTTTTTTTGGAATTGCTTTCATAGGGTTATTACCAGCCTTAGGCATTGGCTTAAGACCTGCCTCACCAAGTATTCGAAAAACTCTGTTTGTTGGTTGGGCACCTTTGCTAATCCAAAAGTCTATTCGTTCTTTCTCAACTGAGATTCTTTCTTTTTTATCTTTAGGTAAGAGAGGATTAAAAGTTCCAATTTTTTCTATGAAACGTCCATCTCTTGGCGCACGACTGTCAGCAATTACAATTTTGTAAACAGGTCTTTTTCTTACGCCACCTCTTGATAGTCTTATTCTTAACATATTACTCCTTTTATTTTAGTTGTTTTAAAATTTCTTCTGGAATGGTCCCGTCTTGCATATTAGGAACCTTGCCTGAAGAAAATCTTTTCATCATTTCAGCAGTCATTTTAAATTGTTTAAGTAGTTTATTTACTGCAGAAATATCGGTACCGGATCCATCGGCAATTCTTTTTTTTCTTGATCCGTTAATAATTTTTGGGTTGTCTCGTTCATTCTTTGTCATAGATAAAATAATTGCTTCATTGTGTTTAATAAAAGCCTCATCGATATTAGCTTCATTCATTTTGTTTTTTAATTTTCCTACACCAGGTAACATTGATAGAATACTTTCCATGCCACCCATTTTTTTCATTTGTCTAATTTGTACTAAGTAATCATCTAAACCAAATTGACCTTTTTTGATTCTCTCTTCTGCTTGCTTTATTTTTTCTTCATCAAGATCTTTCGCTGCTTTTTCTACTAAAGATACAATATCTCCTTTACCTAAAATTAAATCTGCAATTCGAGCGGGATAAAATAATTCTAGATTATCAATTTTTTCTCCCGTTCCTAAAAATTTTATTGGCTTGCCAGTAACTTCTTTCATACTCAAAGCTGCTCCACCTCGACCATCACCATCAATTCGGGTTAAAATAATTCCAGTTAAATCAACTGCTTTATTAAATTCAGATGCAATATTAACCGCAACTTGACCTGTTAAAGAATCTGCAACCAGTAAAGTTTCAATCGGTTGAGTGATTTTTTTAATTTGTTGGAGTTCGGTCATCATTTGTAAATCAATTTGTGTTCGTCCCGCAGTATCAAAAATAATAATATCTGAACCCATTAATTTTGCTGCATTCAAAGCTCGTTGCGCAATATCAACTGGTAACTGGTTAGGTACAATCGGTAATGTGCTAAAATTATTTGTTTCTGCTAATATCTTTAATTGTTCTTGAGCGGCTGGTCGATAAACATCTAAACTTACTAATAATGCACTCTTATTGTGATTAGTCTTCAAAAATTTTGCTAACTTTACTGCTGTAGTAGTTTTACCTGAACCTTGCAGACCAGATATCAATATTGAAAACGGTGAAACAGCATTTAAATTTAATTTTGAATTTTCACTTCCTAAAATATTTGTAAGTTCATCATGGACAATTTTTATGATCATCTGATCTGGTGTGACTGATTTAATTACTTCGGTACCGATAGCCTTAGGTTTTATATTTTCAATAAATTTTTTTACAACTGGAAGCGCTACATCAGCTGACAATAAGGCTTGTCTTATTTCGCCTAAGCTTAAATCAACATCCTTCTCACTCAGAATGCTTTTTTTTCTAATTTTAGAAACTATACTTTCTAACTTATCTGTTAAATTTTCAAACATTTTAAATCATCCAACACCAATCGCACTAGTGGGCGAACCCTCGCTGACTAGTGTCGATCTCCCCACAACTGGGGACACCGCAAAAAACAAGTGATTTTGCGGAAAGTCCCGCAAACTACAATTAATAGTTTTAAATGTCAATGAATGTCTATATTTATAGCCTTAGAATGACACAACTAAAAGCTTATAAAATGCACGGCTTAGGAAATAGGTTCCTGATAATTGATCGAAGAAAAAATTTTGTTGAGCTTTCGAAAAACCAAATCAAGTCACTAGCAGAAAATAAATTATTTAATTTTGATCAGTTAATTTATCTTGATAAAGAAAAAAATAGTGCTTACCCGATTACAATAGTTAATGCTGATGGTATTGAGGTCTCAGCATGTGGGAACGGTAGTAGATGTATAGCTTATTTTTTAGCAAAAGAAAAAAAACAAAATAAAATTAAACTTAACACTATCGAGAGAAATTTAGTTGCTGAAGTTTATGATATCCATAATGTCAAAATTGATATGGGAAAACCAAAATTCAGTTGGAAAGAAATTCCATTGGCAAAAGATCTGGATCATAAAAAAATTCCAATTATTCTAAAAGATAATGATGGAAACTCATATGAACATGGTTTTGCATTAAATGTCGGTAACCCGCATTTAATTTATTTTGTAAAAAATTGTGATAATTTTGATTTAAAAAAAATTGGTCCTGAGATTGAAAATCACAAATTATTTCCAGAGCGATGTAATTTAACCTTAGCACAAGTGGTTGATCACGAAAATGTTAAGATTAGTGTTTGGGAGAGGGGAGCAGGTCTAACTGAAGCTTGTGGTACCGCTGCCTGTGCTACTGCAGTTGCAGGAGTTGAACAAGAACTCATTAAAAATAAATCTAATATTATTTTTAAATCAGGTAAATTAATTCTAGAAATTGATCAGAACAAAAATATTTCAATGACCGGACCAGTATCTGACATTCAAGACGTAATGGTAAATCTTTAATGAGTTTATTTGAAAAATTTAAATTAGGGCTAAAAAAAAGTTCAGTATCAATTAAGTCTGGAATTAAAGATATTTTTTCTAGTTCAAAAATAGATGACGAAACGCTATCTAAGTTTGAGGATTTACTTATATCAGCTGATATAGGAACTGACATTACGTCAGAGATAAAAAATGAATTAAAAAAAACTAAAGTTGATAAAGAAAAAGGTCATCAATTTATTAATAATTATTTATTAAAATATATGAGTAACATTCTCCTCCCTTGCGAGAAAAATTTAGATCAAATCAAAACAGCTGTTCCCACTATTCTCCTAGTATCTGGTGTAAATGGGGTTGGTAAAACAACGACAATAGGTAAAATTGCTAATTATTTCAAAGGTAAAGGACATAAAGTACTTGTGGGTGCTGCGGATACATTTAGAGCTGCCGCTATTGAACAATTGTCGGAGTGGGCAAACAAACTTGGAATTGAAATTATAAAATCTGAAGCAGGAAGTGATCCGGCTTCAGTCGCCTATAAAACAGTAAAACATGCAATGGATAATAAATTTGATTTAGCGATTGTAGATACAGCAGGTCGTTTACATAATAAAAAAAATTTAATGGACGAGTACAAAAAAATTATTACCGTGATGAAAAAAATTGACAATAATTTTCCTCAAGAGACCATTTTAATACTTGATGCTACAACCGGACAAAACGCTTTAAACCAAATTGAAGAATTTAGTAAAGTTCAAAAGATTACTGGAATCATTATTACAAAACTCGATAGTTCTGCAAAAGGAGGTGTAGTATTAGCAATTTCTAAAAAATATAAATTACCTATACTTGCTTTGGGTCTTGGCGAAAAAGAAGATGATCTGGTTCCTTTTAAGTCTGATGAATTTACAAAAGGATTATTAGATCTTACTTAAAACAAAATCCTTTATTGACTGAATAAGATTTTCATCAAAACGCATCATATGATCATCGTTATCTACAAAATGAAAATATTTGGGCGGATTAGACAAATCGTAAATTTTTTTTCCCATATAAAATGGCACGATGGTGTCAAGTTTACCGTGAAGTATCAAAATTGGAGATTGGACTTCAGATATTTTTTTATAAGTTTCAAATTTATCTCGAAGCAATAATCTAACAGGTAGATAAGGGTAGTAAATTTTACCAAGGTCAACCATTGAGGTATAAGGGGACTCTAATATCACCCCTTTAAAAATTTTATTTCTGCTAGTTTCTATGGCAACTCCTGTACCAAGGGACTCGCCGTAGAGAATTATCTCAGATTCTTTAATACCGCGATTGTTCAACCATGTAACTGCGCTTTTAGCATCAATATATAAACCTTGCTCCGTTGGTGAACCCTCATTTCCACTAAAACCACGCCAAGCAAGCAATAAAAAATTAACATTAAGTTTTGATAATTCATTAAGTTTATAGATACGATTACTTAAATCGCCTGCATTACCATGCAGATATAAAATAGTGGTGTTGTTTGATGAGTTTTTCTTATGAAACCATGCTTTTAAATTTAAACCATCTTCAGTAGGAATAAACACTTCTTGGTGATCAAAGTTTTTTTGATCATTTTGATAAGTGTTTTCACTTGGATGATATAGGAGTGTTCTTTGGAAAAAAAAAGTATAGGTGATCACCACTAAATAAAAAATAATGACAAGTAAAAAACCACCTAAAATAAATTTAGACATTTTTTTTCAACCTCTTTCTAACAAAATACACTCCAAGAAAAACGAATGCAGCACCATAGTAATGATAAAAATCTAAAGTTTCACCAAACAATAAAATTCCATAAATAGCTCCGTATACGGTAAACAAATAAAGTGTGAAACCAGTAATCGAAGCACCTAGATAGCTTTGGACCTTGCCATACAATATGAATGCAGCTATCCCGGGTGAAAGTGCAGCAAAGATTACCCAAAATAACATCATCGGTGTGAAAGTGATTTTTGACATATAAATATTTTCATAAATTGAAAATGGGAGTAGCGTTAAAGCTCCAAAAAAAGCAATTAACGTAAATCTTGTCCAAGTGTCTAATTTACTTTTCCAGTTCAACAGATAAATTGAATACAAAGCCCAACCAATAGCTGCACCTAACATCCAAAGGTCACCAGAGGTAAATTTCATTGATAAAAGTAAATTAATATCACCTTTAATAATAATAGCTAAAACGCCTCCTAAACAAAGTATCAAACCTATAAATTTATAAATGTTCATTTTCTCAGAGAAAAAAAGTGATGAAATAATTAATATGAAAATAGGTGAAGTTGAATAAATAATTCCCATATTGGTGATCGTAGTAGTAAGTCCGGCAATAAAAGGGAAGGCACCACAAACACCACAACCCATAAGGCCTAAAAAAAATAATTTCTTCGACTCTTTTTTAACAAATTTTAAATTCTTTTTAATCTTAAAATAAACAAAGGGTAGAATAATTAAAAAAACCAATGCCCAACGCATAAATGCTAGTGAGATAGGTGGAACGAATTGAACACCGCCTCTGGCAACGATAAGATTACTTGCCATAAAAATAGGCTGAATAAACAACAGAGAATAACCTAAGAGTAAACTCTGTTCTCTTTTTCTCATAAAAAATTGGGAAATTAATTAGTCCTTGTGTTCTTTGTAATAAGTATAAAGTTCAACTAACATCATGGCTATGGCTGAACCCATAATTATATAAACTGGCAGAACATCAAAAAATCCAATTAGTCTTGATTTGGTTAAAGTAAAGGCAAGACCAACTAAAAAAATAATTGCAACTGATGTACCAATTATTGCTGCGACTTTATTTAACATATTTATTTTTTCTTATTTTTTTTCATCAACCAGTTAGCTGTCCTTAGTAGTCTAGCATCATCTAGTCTCTCACCCACTAACTGAATTCCTAAAGGTAGATTATTCGATCCCGATAGAATTGGCAATGATATAGATGGGGTACCTAAGTAAGTCCATATGGTTGAAAATTCAGGACTTCCTGTAGCTGCTAAGCCCTCTGGTGCCACTCCCGTTGACGCCGGAGTAAGAATACCGTGGTAATCATGGAAGATTTCTTTAAAATCTTTGTAGATAAAATCTCTATATTCCACCGCTTGCACATACTCTCCAGATTTATAATTCATACCTCTCTCAATCGCTTCAATTAATTTTTTGCCAAGTTTATTTTTATAATTTTTATAATAATCTTTATAGCTATAAGCCATATCAGTTTCATGAATAATTTGATGGTAATTAAATATATCTTCTAAGTAACTTAGAGTTTCATCTACTACTTTTACATGCTTTTCATTTTTTTTAATAAAATTTTCATAAGCCTTTTGGCTATCTTTATCTAAATTTTTCCATTTTGAAGTTTTCATAAATAAAAACTTTGGTTCAAATGGTGGTTCAGATAGAGCGATCTCCTCAAATTCATAACTTGAATATTCGATGGTAGAATTATCATCTGGATCTTTTTTTATTAAAACGCTTGTTAAAATTGCTAAGTCCTCAATATTTCTTGAGAACAAACCAACGTGGTCTAATAGAGAAGATTGTTTCAAAGCGCCTGATCTTGAGATTAATCCATAACTAGGTTTATAACCAATCACACCACAGTAAGAAGCTGGTCTAATAGTTGAACCATTAGTTTGTGAACCAATTGCAAGCGGAGCCATGAAAGATGCTACTGCTGCTGCAGAACCACTTGAAGAACCACCAGGAGTACGGTTGTAATCATGTGGGTTAGTTGTTTTGCCAGGATCAAAATAAGCAAACTCAGTCGTAACTGTCTTACCCATTATTATAGCGCCCGACTCTTTTAGTAATTGAACTATAAATGCATCATCTTTGGTTCTAACACCTTTTCTAATAGTAGTGCCGCACTCAGTTGGCATATCATCCGTACCAAAAATATCTTTAATACCGATTGGTAATCCATGTAAACGACCTAGAGGTTTTCCTGATAACCGATATTCATCAGCTGCTTTAGCTTGCTCAATTAAAAAATTCTTATCGAAGTAAGCCCAGGCCTTTACATCTTTATCAAATTGCTCAATTCTCTTGATGTAGTTATTACAAATATCTACTGAAGAGTTTTCTCCTTTACGGATTTTATCTAATAAAACCGATGCGCTCTCTAAACAAAGATCTTTCATCTAGTTTCTATTATGCTGGACCAAATAATGCTTCGGGTAACCATAATGCAAGGCCAGGGAAATTGTACATGATGATCATGGCTAGAATTACGATAAATAAGAATGGTATGATACCTTTGAAGATATCCAATAATTCAACATTTCGTGACTGCACCCCTTTTAAATAATAAGCTGACATAGCCATCGGTGGGGTTAAGAATGAAGTTTGTAAGTTTAGAGCAATTAACATTGCAAAGAAATAGGGGTTAATCCCAAAAACATCCAGTAAAGGTAAAAATATAGGTACAAAGATAATTAAAATCTCAGTCCATTCCAACGGCCAACCTAGAACGAAAATTATGATCTGTGTAATTATTAAAAATTGCCATGGAGCTAAGTCCATACCTTTAAAGAAATTTTCAAACACTTCATGTCCACCTAAATAAGAAAACACTGAGGCGAAAGTCCATGAACCGACGAACAACCACATAATCATCGCTGATGTCTTAGCAGTTAAGAAAACTGATTCTTTAAATGCTTGCCATTTCAAAGTTTTATAAAAATAAGATAAAATTAATGCACCAAAAGCTCCAACCCCTGCTGCTTCCGCAGGTGTCGCTAACCCCCCAAGGATACTTCCTAAAACTAAAATGATTAACGAAAATAATGGTAAAAATGAAACTAAAACTTCTCTTACAATTTCACCTGTTGGTGGGATTTCCTCTGCTTTTGGCTTAGGAGCTAGTTCCGGTTTGAGAATTGCAATAGTAATAGCATACACAATATAAAGTCCTGCTAATAATAAACCTGGCAACATTGCTGCCGCAAATAATCTTAGCGGCGATAATTGCGCAATAACCGCATAAACAATTAGCATAATACTTGGTGGAATTAAAATACCTAAACAACCACCTGCACAAATAATTCCAGATGAAAATTTTTTATCATAGCCTGCTCTGATCATTGCTGGCCACGCTAAAAGCCCCATCAAAGTGACAACGGCACCAATAATACCTGTAGCCGTAGAAAATAGTGCACAGGTAATTAATGCTGCTACCGCCATAGAAGCTGGCAGTCTGTGTGAAGCTAGTCTGATTGCAAAAAATAATTTAGCAACTATTCCCGCACGCTCAACTAAATATCCCATGAATAAAAATAAGGGCACCGCCGTTAAAACGTGGTTATCCATCACAGAGTAAGTATTTTGTACAACTAAATCGAAAATTCTATTATCGAATAAAGTATCCATTCGTGTTGGATCATAGTAAGCATAGTAACCAAACATCACTCCCATTGCTAACAAAGTAAAAGCGATAGGAAATCCTAATAACACCATGAACAAGAAAATTCCCATCATGAACAGAGCTATTTCTGGATTTGTAATATTAGATAACATCAGCCTTGTCCTCCTCTTGAGAAGTTCTCATTAAAATTTTCTCAGTTTCTTCAGCCACAACTAATCTTGCAGGCCAGTGACCTGTTCTAATCGCAATAATGCAACGCATCACTTCACTGATACCTTGAATAATTAATAAAAATCCAGCAGCTGGAATTAAAGTTTTTGACATATAAATTTGTATTTGAGCTGGACTGTTCCAACTAGTTTCTTTCGACATCCAAGCATTACCGGCATAATCGATACCAGAAAAAGCAAGTGCACAGATACCCGGAAAGAAAAATAAAAAATATAATATTAAATCGATATACGCTTGAGTTTTGATTGGAAATAATCTGTAAATAACATCACCTCGAACATGAGCTTCGGTACTCAGCGTGTAAGCACCAGCCATAATAAACAATGCGCCATACATTTGTAAACTAAAGTCAAAATTCCAAAGTGTTGGAGCATTAAAAACATAAGCCATGGTCACTTCGTAAACTGTTCCAAAACAAAGTACGACAATACACCAAGCAAAACCTTTACCAACCCAGGTACTTAAATGATCTGCAAATTGAATGTAGGATTTCATAAAGAATTTTTAAGTTAAATCACTTGTCAAGTCCACAAAAAAAAGGGGTCCAAAAAGGACCCCTTTTTAATTCGTCAAATGAACTAGATCTTAACTTTCGCTGGATCACCAAACGTATTTGTGTAAGCCAGTCTGTAGTTAGGTTGGTTCATAAACAAGTATTTCATGACTTTTTTAGCATAAGCCTGTTGAGACTTAACGATCTCATCAAACAATGGATCTTTTCTAAAGTCAGCCATTACTTTATCCCAAGCTTTTAATTGCGCATCTAAGATGGCATCAGAAGTTTGGTAAACATTTACTCCAGACTCGTTCATAAGTTTACCCAAGTCAGTTGAGTATCTTACAAGCGCTTTGAAGTAGTTATCTGTGTTTGCAGCTTCAGCAGCGAATCTAATGATTCCTTGGTGAGCTGGAGACAGATTGTTGTATGTTTTCTTGTTGAAGTGCATTTCAAACATCTCTTGAGATTGGTGGAAGCTTCCTAAGTGATAATGCTTAGAAACGTCTTGCATACCAAAGTCTCTATCAGATGTAGGGTTGTTAAACTCTGCAGCATCAATAAGACCAGTTTTCATTGCTGGTTGGATTTCTCCACCTGGCAATTGTCTCACAACCATTCCCATTTCTGTAAGAACGTTTGTTGCAAGTCCTACTGTTCTATATTTCAAACCTTTAACTTCAGCTACTTTAGTTGTGTGTTTTTTAAACCAACCAAATGGCTGAGCAGGCATTGGCATACAGAAGTAACCTACTACGTCAAGACCGATTGTTGATAAAGTCTTTTCGTAAAGTGCTCTTCCTCCACCGTACTCAATCCATCCCATTAATTCTTGAGATGAAAATCCGTATGATGGACCTGTACCAAATAAAGAAGCGGCAGGGTTTTTACCATACCAGTATGCAGTCACTGAGTGAGATGCATCCACTACTCCTTTACTAACACCGTCAGCGATCTCTGCAGTCTTAAGTACTGCACCAACTGGTAACACTTCAATTTTAAGGTCACCACCTGACATAGTGTTCACTTTATTTGCATAGTCAGTAGCCATTTCAAAGAAAATATTTTTTCCTGAAGGCCATGCTGCTTGCATCTTAAGAGTAACTGGTGCACCAAAAGCAATATTCGGCATTGCGATTGAAGCAGCAGCAGCTGCACCAGTTGCGGCAGCAGCTTTAAAGAACTTACGTCTTGAAGGAGTTTTTAACTTCTTCGACGTTTTTTCTTTTTTAATAGACATATTATTGTCCCCCTTTTTATTGTTAGTTAACATATGTTAATTAATTGAACGAATTTAAGCACATTTGCTTAAGAGAGTCTCAAACTATTTAATTAAAAAAAAAATTATAATACAATCTATAGGTGTACTAATTTACAAGATCTTGGGGTTTTTTTCCTTGGAAAAACATTAAAAGATTATCTGTGGCTCTATAGCCCATATCCCATCGAGTTCGTTTTGTAGCGCTACCAAGATGGGGCATTAAAAAAATATTTTCAAGTTTTAAATAACCGGGATGAATTTTGGGTTCTCCATTATAAACATCCAAACCTAGTGCAAAAACTTTACCACTTTTAAGAGCTTTGATCATAGCATCATCATCAATGATATCGCCTCTTGCAGCATTCGCTACTACTGCTTTATTAGGTAAACTAGCAATCGTGTTTTTATTAATTAACTTTTCTGTTTCTTTGGTAGCAGGACAATTTATGGAAAGAAAATCACTGTGCTTCATTAAGTCCTCAATTTTATCATGATAGATTGCACCCTGTTCTAGATCCTTTGGTAATCGATTTCGATTGTGATAATGGATTTCCATGTTAAACCCGCGAGCTCTTTTAGCAACAGCTCGACCAATTCTACCCATGCCTAAAATACCGAGACGTTTGTTGGACATTTGCTTACCTAGTAAAAAATCACATGACCATTGCCAATCTTGCTTTTCTGCAGCCTGGCGCCCTAAATATGCTTTTCTTGAAGCACCTAACATTAATAAAATTGTTAAATCTGCAGTGGCATCGTCTAAAACTTCTGGGGTATTTGTTACCGCAATATTTTTTGTTCTCGCAGCTTTAATATCTATATTTCCAAAACCCACTGCATAATTAGCAATAATTTTTACAGAACTATCTAATTTTTGAATTAAGTTAGCATCAAACTTATCTAAGACTGAACTTAAAATACCATCACAGCCTTTGGATAATTCAATAATTTTTTCTGAGGAATAAATCTCGTCTTTTTCATTTAAAATTACATTAAAATGTTCTTTTAACTTCGCTTCGTTTTCTTTTAAAAGTTTTCTAGTAACAAGTATTTTTTTCATATTTTTAATTTATTGGGCTTGTTGCCACCTGTAAACCAGTCAATTACTTCTGTTGTGTGTATTATGGGTATATTGGTGCCACTTCCAATTTGGGTCATACAACCAATATTACCAGTAGCAATAAAATCTGGATTTATCTTTTTGATATTTTCAACCTTGTTAATGAGTAACTTTTTTGCAATTTTTTGCTGCAAAATATTATAAGTACCAGCTGAGCCGCAACACAAATGCGAGTCTGGTATATTCAGTATCTCATTGCCTGTTTTTTTTAAAATTTCTATTGGTTGACTATGAACTTTTTGCCCATGCTGCATTGAGCATGCAGAGTGATACGCAATTTTATATTTAGTTTTTTTCTTTTTAAATTTTAGCTTTATATTCTCATGAAGGAATTCAGTTATATCTTTAGTAAGCTCTGATATTTTCTTAGCTTTCTTTTTCAATGCTTTGTCATCCCTAAAGATAAAAGCATAATCCTTTAAGGTGGTGCCACAGCCAGAAGTATTACTAATGATAGCATCTAACCCTTTATCTAAATATTCTTTATACCAAAGTTCAATATTTTTTTTAAAATATTCATGAGCCTTTACTTTATGGCCCATGTGGTGATCAAGTGAACCGCAGCAACCAATTTCGGGTATGACTACAACTTCGACCTTATGTCTATTTAAAATCTTAATTGTAGTATCGTTTATTTCAGGAGCAATAACCGATTGCACACAACCAGTAAGCAAAGCAACCCGAGCAACAGGTTTTTTGGTTTTCTTTGCTTTATAAATTTTTTCAACCTTTAATGATGATTTACCGATTTTTTTTGGCATTAACGTAAATAATTCTTTTATAAATCCTGGCAAAAAAGTAGTTAATGGCCTTACTAAATTGGTTAAAAAAACTAAGAATTTAAATACTTTCGGATTAGGTAGAGAGTATGAAAGAAAATTTCTAAAAAATCTTTGATAAAAGGGTCTGCGATAAGTTTCTTCTATATAATTTCTCCCATGATCAATTAAGTGCATATAATTCACACCCGACGGACAAGTTGACATACATGAATAACATGAAAGACAACGATCTAAATGTTTTACAATTTTATCATTAGCTGGTTTATTATTTTCCAGCATATTTTTAATAAGATAAATTCTGCCTCTTGGTCCATCAAGCTCGTCGCCTAATAACTGGTAAGTGGGGCAAGTTGCGTTACAAAAACCACAATGCACACACTTTCTAAATATCTTTTCCGAAGACTTATTGTCTTTGTTTAATAATTGCTCTGAAGTAAAATTTGTTTGCATTAAATTCCTGGATACATCTTTCCTGTATTAAGTATTTTTTTTGGATCAAAACTTTTTTTTATCAACTCTGAAATTTTATACTTGTTAGACTCAATTCCAAAAATTTCTAAAGAATTTTTAATATTTTCGTCAGCTTTAATCACTGTTAAATAACCATCATTTTCGTTTGTCCAGTTTCGAAGATTAGTTATTGTTTCACTATTTGCTTCATCGAGTTTTATCCATATTAAAGATCCACCCCAATCTACAAAATAATCATCAGAATTTATTTTTTTTAAAAAGTCTTTAGTTTTTTTAGGAGGTAAAACAACTCGCACTAGGTTTTTTGTATCTTGAGAAAAAACCTTTAATCCTGAGACCTGTTTCCAAAAGATTGTTGATTGCGATGTTTCTAATATATTGACCTCAGAAACTTTTAATTTAAGACTTTTTCTAATTATATCTATCCGATGATCAACTGATTTTTTTGATCCTTCATAACGAATGGCTGTGATAGAGCCTGAACCAATCAAATCGTTAAAAATAAAACTTTGTCGGTGCATTTCTGGAAAAAAAACTCCAGCAGTAGGATCGGTTGACGAGCTCAAGCATTTGCTGAGGCTATCCAAAGCATCCTCGTTAGACAGATTATTGATGATTAAAGTCTTATTATCACTCAGCAGCGGTAAAACTTTGACTGTTAACTCAGTCAAAACTACAAGCGTCCCGAAAGCACCTGAAATCAACTTAGATAAATCATAACCTGTTACATTTTTTACCACAGTGCCACCTGACTTAATAACTTCACCTTTGCCATTTACAGCTTTAAATCCTAAAATATGATCACGCACACTTCCAGACTTAAACCTTCTAGGGCCAGCAAAGTTACATGAAACGACTCCACCGATAGTGCCAAAATTTTCTTTACCTCCATAAATTTGTCCAAAGTCATTAGGCTCAAAGGCTAATTGCTGATTATTTTTTTTTAACTCTTCAATAATCATTTTGATGGGTGTACCTGCTTTGACTTTAATGTAAAGTTCTTCGGGTTTATAATCGAGAATGCCCGATAAATTTGATAGACTAATAGTTTTCCCAACTTGAATATTTCTACCAATACTTCTTTTGCTACCTGATCCTATAACCTCTATTGGAATGTTGTCGTGGTAACAATCAGCGATAAATTGTTTAACCTGACTTTCTTCTGAGGGTTGATAATTAGAATCTTGGAATGTCTGGAAATTTGTTTTCTCTTCCATGGACATGTAGCCTTCCTTCCTCGGCACATTTTCTTAATATCGGATAAACTTTTCCAGGATTTAAAAGTGAGTTTGGATCTAGAGAAATTTTAATATTTAGTTGTTGTTGAATATCATTGTCATTAAACATTTCACACATCAGCTCCCTTTTCTCGATCCCCACTCCATGCTCTCCAGTCAATACACCTCCAACTTTAACGCAATACTTAAGTATCTCAGCACCAAATTCCTCTGTCTTTCGTAATGATTCTTTGTCATTAGAGTCGAACATGATTAATGGATGCAAATTGCCATCACCAGCATGAAATGCATTAGCGACAGGTAATTTATATTTTTTTGACAGTCTTGAAATTTCATTCAAAACTTCAGCTAACTTACCTCTCGGTATAGTACCATCCATACAATAATAATCTGGAGCCATTTCTCCGCATGCTGGGAATGCAGCTTTTCGTCCTGCCCAGAACCTTAGTCTTTCTTCATCTGATTTACTAATTTTTAATGTTTTTGAATTATTTTTTTTAGCTATCGTCTCTACTTTTTTAATCAGCTCATCAACTTCGGACTGGGTACCATCTAATTCAACAATAAGCATTGCTTCAACATTTAATGGATAGCCTGCTTTAACAAATTTTTCAGTAGCATGAATTAATGCTTTATCCATCATTTCCATTCCTGCTGGAATAATTCCTTGAGCAATAATTTCAGAAACACAGTTACCGCCATCTTCGATTGTTGGAAAACCTATAAGAGCACCTTTTGTTACTTCAGGTTTTTTTAAAATTCTGACAGTTACTTCTGTTATCACTCCCAATAAACCCTCTGATCCTGTCATTAACCCGAGAAGATCATATCCATCAGAGTCAAAAGTTTTGCCACCAAGTTTTACTACCGTCCCATCCATTAGAACAACTTCTAAACCTAATAGATTATTAGTTGTCGTCCCGTATTTTAGAGAGTGAACTCCTCCAGAATTTTCAGCAACATTGCCCCCGATCGAACAAGCAATTTGGCTTGAAGGATCTGGCGCATAATAAAAACCCTCATGTTCTACAGCTTTGGTAATTGAAAGATTGGTGACACCTGGTTGAGCTACTACACATCTGTTTTCAAAGTCAATCTCAAGAATTTTATTAAACTTACCAAGCCCAATCATAATTGAGTCTTGTAGAGGAAGCGCACCACCTGACAAACCTGTGCCAGCACCTCTTGGAACTATTTTAATTTTATTCTCATTACAGTAGGCGAGCACTTTGCTGACTTCCTGAGTAGTCTCAGGTAAAACGACTAAAATAGGTACTTGCTTATAAGCAGAAAGCGCATCTGTTTCATAAGGTTTGAGCTCATCAGAGTGAGAGAGTACATTTTCTTTTTTTTTAATAATTTTTAAAATATCACGATAAATTTTTTCCTTATCTTTTAGGACCCTTTTATCAATTTTTGGCATTTGCAGTTCAGTCATATCTTATCCTAACATCTTTTTAATTTTCTCTAAAGCTAAGTTGATATTATCTTGTGAAGCTGCAAAACTAAACCTCACATTGTACTTAGCTAGTTTGCCAAAAGCTGTTCCTGGAACTATTGCCACACCTGCTTCATGTAAGCATTTTTTGGCAAATTCTTGACCTGTCATTCCAGTTTTTTCTACATTAGGAAAAGCATAAAATGCTCCTCCTGGTAAGGCACAAGAAATACCTGGTAGATTATTTAACCCTTCATAAATAATTTTTCTTCTTTGAGTAAATTTTTCCATCATCATCTCAACAGCGGTGTCAGGACCATCTAGTGCGGCTATGCCTGCAAATTGCGTTGGTGCATTGACACAGGAGTGATTATTGACACAAAGTTTTACAACATTTTCAATCAAACTTTCAGGCCACACACTCCAACCAAGTCGCCAGCCAGTCATTGCATATGCTTTGCTCCAACCATCCAACACTATCAAACGATCAAAAAGATCTGGGTAGTTGAAAAATGTTGGCATTTTTTTGTTATCAAAGATTTGTCGAGAATAAATTTCATCACTCATGATAGCAACTTCAGGAAATTTTTTTAAACCTTCAGCAATTTTATCTATAATTGTTTTATCAGAGAAACTACCTGTGGGATTACCTGGATTATTTATAATCACAAGTCTAGTTTTATTATTGATTAAAGATAAAAGCTTATCCGGATTTATGGATAAATCTGCTTGCTCAACTAAACTATAAGGAACCGCTTTAGCTCCAGTAAAGTTAATCATAGACTCATAAATTGGAAAACCTGGATCTGGATAGATAATTTCTGCACCGGGTTCACCAAACATAGTAATTGCAAAAAACATTGTAGGTTTACCGCCAGGCATTATTACAATTCGTTCTGGATCTATATTGGTATTGTATAGCTTTTTAATTTTCTTACTGACTGCTTGCCTGCATTCAACCATGCCATTTGCTAAAGTATATCCGTGATGACCGTCTTTGATTGCTTGTATAGCAGCAGCAGATATATGCTCTGGGGTCTTAAAGTCTGGTTGACCTAAACCTAAATGAATAATTGATTTACCTTGAGCCTCAAGTTTCTTGGCTTCGGCTAAAATTTTAAAAGCTGTTTCAGTTCCTAATCTAGAAAAATTTTCAACTATTTTCATACTTTGTTTATAAATAACTATCTAAAAGCAATTTTAGTTTTGTTTAATTCTTTAATAGACTTGCATCCTAATAGTATCATATCTCTTCTTATTTCATCTTTCATTCGCTGCAACAATAATTCAACACCTTTTTGACCACCTGCTGCCAATGCAAAAAGAAAAGCTTTCCCGAAGCTGCAAGCGGTCGCCCCTAAAGCTAAAGCTTTTAAAACGTGAGTTCCTCTTCTAATCCCTCCATCAACTATAATTTCTATTTTACCGCCAACCGCATCAACAATATAAGGCAATTGATCGAACGGAGCTCTGGATCCGTCTAATTGGCGACCACCATGATTTGATAACATAATAGCTGAAGCGCCTATATCGACTGCACGCTTAGCATCTTCAACTGACATAACACCTTTAAGGGCAAAAGGACCTCCCCATCGTTTAATACAATACTCTGCATCTTTCCAACTCATAGCTGGATCATATTGTTCGTTAATATACTCCATAACTCCTTTAGCGATACTGCTTCCCTTTTTTGTAAAATGTACAACGTTTGCTAATTGAAATTTTTCATGAGTTAAATAATTAAAAGTCCATGCTGGATGACTTATAAAACTTAGTAAGCTTTGTAATGTTAATTTGGGAGGCGTAGTAAAACCTGTTCTATGGTCTCTTTCTCTGTTACCAGCGACTACGGTGTCAACTGTTAGACACAAAGCTTTGAAACCTGAGCTCTTACAGCGATCAATAAGATTATCAGTTAGTCCTTGGTCTTTGTGAATATATAATTGAAAGAGTTTTGGTCCACTTGAAATATTTGCTATTTCCTCAATTGAAGAATTAGCCATGGTTGACATACTATAAAAAGTATTAAACTTTTCTGCTGCTCTTGCTGATGCTTTATCACCATCATGATGATAAAGTCTTTGCATAGCTGTTGGTGACAAAAATAAAGGCATCTTAATTTTTTGACCAAAAACTTCTGTCGTTAGATCCGGTTCTCCTACACTCGCTAAAATATTAGGGACTAAGTCACATTTAGAAAAAGACTCTGTATTTCTTCTCAAAGTAGTTTCATCATCTGCGCCACCATCGATATAATGATAAATGGGAGCGGGAAGTTTTTTTTTTGCTAAACTTCTAAAGTCATTAAAATTGTAACAGTTTTTCAATGACATTATTTAAAATTTTGTAGAAAAGTTTAATGAAATATTATCTGTTCCAGGATTTATATTTCCCCAATCATTATTGGAAATATGACTGTAATTTGCACTTAATGAAGAATTTTCAAAAATATTAATTCCTAATTCTACTGCACTTTTAAATTCTAACGGATCACCTAAGTCTTTTCCATCGCCCTTTTCATAATAGCCTGGCGTGAAAGAAGGTTTTAAACTGATTGGTCCCAGTCGATAGTCAATTTCAAAACCTGTATAAACATACACTGAACTTTTACCGGTTACAAAAGCACCGGTTAAAGGTTTAAGAGTCCCAAAAAAAGTATCTCGATAAAGGTTTGGATTTCGGTGCTCAACACCTAATAAAGATGTTTTATCATCGCCTTCATCATCAATATGATCAAATACTCCGGAATAGAAGGAAAGTTGTTTGTCAAAATTTTCCTCAGCTACCACTTTAAAACAAAAGGGTATTAACACCGAATATAAAAATAATTTTTTTATGACGTTAAACATAAAATTTAAGTCAATTTAAACGAATTTTATTCCGTTTACATCTTTTTTTTGAAACTCCGATAAAAAATAATGCCTAAAATAGCTAGTAAAATATAAGGCAAAAACCATAAAAGATAAGTATATTTGTTTAATATTGGTTTAAGCAATATCCAATCACCGTAGCGGCTTGATAAAAAATTATAAATTTCTTGTTTCGATAATCCCTCATCAATTTTATCTTCAACGACTGATCTGATGGTAATGGCAAAGTCAGAATTAGAGTCCGAAATTGATTGTCCTTGACAAACTAAACAACGAATATTTTTAAGTACCTCATTAACAGTAATATTTTCAGCTTTTAACGGTAATACGAAAAAAAATATCTGTAAAACTAAAATTAGGATAATTCTACTCATTTATTTTATTTTTGATTTTAATCGTATCATACTCGGACAAAGGACCAATAAACTTTAGTAAAATAATTTGGTTTTGGTCAACTAAAATTGTTTCAGGAATTCCGTAAATACCAAAATCAACTGAGCCTTTACCATCTTCATCAATCCCAACATAATGATAGGGGTTTCCTAGAGTTGTTAAAAAATTGTTAGCATTTTCTTTTTTATCTTTAAAATTTATTCCTAATAATAAAACTTCATCCCCTAAACTTTCTTTCAATTCCATTAAGTGTTTATGTTCTATCTTGCAAGGTGCACACCAAGAGGCCCAAAAATTTATTAACGTAAAGTTTTTATTTAGGTTATGATTTTCTATTAATCCATCTTGATTTAATTGTTTGAATTGAAATTGGGGTATTGTTTTATTAATCAAAGATTTTGTATTATATGTATGATCTACGTTTAATGCGAAATACAAAACTGTTACGCAAAACCCAACAGCAGATAAAATCAAAATCTTTTTAATCAATCTTTCCATATCTTCTTAAAAAAAATTTACTTATTAAGCCCAGTGCGATTAAAAAAACTGAAACCCAAATCCAAAGCATAAACGGTTTTGATTGAAATTTTATACTATAAAATTCACTTCTCGGTAAATTGCTCATAGTAAGATAGAGATCTAAGTCAACTTGGGTAGCAATATCTGCTTCGTAAGTAATAGTTTGGGGATTATTATAAAGCCTTATTTCTGGGAAGAACATTTTCTCCTTACCCGTTTTTTTATTTTGTATCAAAAAATTTCCGACTAACACATTATAATTTTCCCTATTGGTTTGTTGAATATTTCTAAATTCAATTTCATAATGGTCTAAATCTACTTTTTCTCCAGGGATAAGATTGAAATTATATTCTCGGGAAAAATTATGATTGAGTCCAATAAAAAGAATTAATAGTGCAAACCCTAAATGTGAAAAGTGATAATTCATTAAAGTTTTTTTAGTTTTTAAGAAAATGACAATTTCATGTAAATTTTGAAAAATAAGAAAAAAAGCAGAAATAAAAATTACTGATGATAAAAAAGATATACTTTGAATAGTGATATTTATAATGATTAAAACTAAAAAAGATAAAACTAAATACGCCAGATGATTTTTTTTTAATAATGAATTGTTTTGATTCCATGATAACTTTGTTGCTAATCCCATTAGAAGCAACATCGGTATAGCAAATGGTACTATTAAAAAGTTATAATAAGGCGGTCCTACTGAAATCAACTGATCCGATATAACTTGCAAGAAAATTGGATAAGTAGTCCCGATAAGCACTACAGCTAAAAAGAAAACCATCAACCAATTATTTATCAATAAAAAAAACTCTCTGGATTTGATGTGACTATTGTTCAAAAAATTTTCTTTTTCGTATCTAAAAAAAATAAATATAGATATCAAGATTAGTGTGAACAAAATCAGTAAAATGAATAATCCCCGTGTTGGATCGTTAGCAAACGAATGAACTGAATTAAGTATGCCTGATCTGACTAAAAAAGTGCCAGTAACACTTAATAGAAATGTCATCAGAGCAAGTATGATTGACCAATGATAATAAATATTTTTTTTTTCTAAAACTATTAAGCTGTGTGCTAAAGCATTCATAGCAAACCAGGGCATTAAGGAAGAATTTTCAACTGGGTCCCAAAACCAAAAACCACCCCAGCCAAGTTCATAATAGGCCCAGATAGACCCAGCGAGAATACCTAGTGTTTGGAAAAACCAAGTTATAAAAACATAATTTTTTATTGAAAGAGCGAATTGTCTTTTATCTTGTTGGGTAACTAGCGAACTAAGCGCAGCAGAAAAATAAATTGATGAACCCACAAAACCTACATACAGCAAGGGAGGATGAATAGCTAGTGCTGGATCTTGTAAAATAGGATTTAAACCCAAGCCTTCTACTGGTTGCGGATTTAGTTCTAAGAACGGATTTGAACTGATTAGTAAAAATAATAGAAAGACTAAAACAATTATATTTTGAAAGAGTAAGACCCAAAGAATATATTTATTTTCTTCATTTTTTTTTCTTGCCGATCTGAAAAAAATAAAAGCAAAAAAAATTAAAAGATTAATCCATAAAAGTAAGCTTCCTTCGTGATTCCCCCATGCTGCAGATATTTTATAGAACAACGGCTTAGCTGTATGAGAATTTTCATAAACATTAATGACGGAAAAGTCAGAAATAATAAATGCACAGATTAAAAGAAGGAAAGATGTGATTATAGCTGTAACTTGTGCTTTAGATAGAAGATCTAAAATCTTATAGCTGGCTACAGATTTTATTATTTGATTTATGCTTTCAAATAAAATTAAGATTGTGGTCAATAGTGTAATGACTAAAAAAATATTACCTGATAAAGCCATTATTTCTTTTCAATTTTCTTAATTTCTGGTGGCATGTAATTTTCATCATGTTTAGCTAAAACTTTATCAGCAATAAAAAATTCTTTATCTTTTAACATCCCTTGAGCGATAACCCCTTTTTCTTCACTAAATAAATTAGGCAATGATCCATCAAACGTTACTTGAATTTCATTTTTAAAATCTGTGATAATAAATTCCACTCCAGATCTTGACGACTTGACAGAGTCTTTTTTAACCATACCACCTATTCTTAAAATTTTATTTGATGCTATATCTTCCTGGTTTTTTATCTCTGTGGGAGTAAAAAAATATAACAAGTTATCTTTTAATGTATTGATAATTAAAATGGTGAAAGAACCTAGAACCACTAAAAACAGAAATAGAATTAATAATCTATTTCTAGATTTTTTTACTAACATCTAAGTCTATATAGTTTTGCTGCTTGAAGATAAAATCTTTTCAGCAATTCTAGACTTTTCTGCGATTGCTTGTTTCTGTTCTAATGAAAGTGCCGCAACATTCTTTGCATATGCTTGCTCGGTTTCTTTCAAATCTTTTAAAACTTTAAGATAATAGCCTGCACATACAAACAACACTAAGCCAAAAGCTAAAAGAACGAAAAATCCATAACTTCCAAAATTTAAAAAATTAGTCATTTTTTTTTGTATTTTTATTCTTTATTTTAATGATTTCTATTTTATATTTCATTAGAAAAATTAACGCACTATAGAGCAAAAATACCAGCAACATCACAAAAAGCGGTAATAACATCGCTGGTGCAATGGTTGACTTAGTTAAAGTAATGCTAGCAGGCTGGTGTAAAGTATTCCACCAATCAACTGAATATTTAATTATTGGTAAATTAAGAGAACCCACAATTGCAATCAGCGAACCAATTTTCATCATGTTGCTAGAAGTATTGTATTTATAATTAAAGATATATAACAAATAAAAAATAGCTAGGACAACCATTGAAGTCAATCGAGCATCCCAGGCCCACCAGGTTCCCCATGTCGGTCTTCCCCATACGGCTCCAGTTGAAATAGCTAATAAGGTAAACATCAATCCCAGTGGTGCTATAGATTTAGATAAAATAAATAGTGTTCTCATTTTGAAAACAAAGACTAAAAGTGAAACTAAAACGATAACAGAAAAAATCATTAATGATAGCCAAGCCGATGGTACATGGACGTACAAAATTCTTACACTATCTCCTTGAAGATAATCTGGAGGAGAAAAAAATAGAGCTAAAGATAATCCGATTATTAAGATGATAAAAAATATTGAATTGATAAAACTTATAAACCTCTCAGCTAAAAAATATAAGTTGGTTAAAGAGAAAAAGTTTTTCATATTTGTTAATTGGTAACGTAAATGAAAAATTGGAAAAAATAAAGTTTGCCTAATTGAGAAAATTAGAGGGAGTAAGAAGTATGAGTATTCCCAACTAGGCTAACTAATTAAAAAGTAACTTATTTTAATGACTGTCGTTTGTGCTAAATTTGTTTGAATTTGGGCAGTAAATTAATTGAATTGTTTTATGTAACTAGATCCCTTTTTTCCTAAGAAAATTTCATTAACTAAGGGATGCTTTATGGGCTCCCCAGAATGATCAGAGGCAAGGTTTTGTTCGGAAACATAAGCCTCGTAAGTAACTTCATCAGTTTCTGCCAATAGGTGATAGAAAGGTTGGTCTTTTCTGGGTCTTACTTCTTTAGGGATAGACTGGTACCAGTCTTCAGAATTATTAAATTCAAAATCCACATCGTAAATAACACCTCTGAAATTGAAATGTTTGTGCTTAACAACATTGCCAATAGAAAACTTGGCTTTTTTATCTTTCATAACAAATAGTTAATTATTTTTATTTAAATTTCAATAATTTAATTTCATTATTTTCAATAATTTGATAATTTTTAATTGTGAATAAATCATTAATCAAATTTTTAACTGATTTCACGCCCCTATTAGTTTTTTTTATTATTTATAAAAAAACCAACAGTCTTAATTACGCTCTGCCACCTTTGATTGGAACAACAATAATAGCATTAATTGTTGCATATCTAGTTGAAAAAAAAATTGCTTATGTTCCATTAATTGGTGCGATCATTGTCTGCTTGTTTGGTGGATTAACGCTCTATTTTGATAATCCAATTTTTATTTATATGAAACCTACAATCGTTAATTTGCTTTTTGCAATTATTTTAATTGTCAGTAATATTTTTTTCAAAAAAAACTTAATAAAACTTTTGCTGAATTCTGCTTTGATTTTAGAAAATCAAACTTGGGATAAACTTAATCTGAGATGGAGTTTATTCTTCTTGTTCTTAGCTGTTTTAAATGAAATCGTTTGGAGAACTCAGAGTGAAAGCTTTTGGGTTACTTTCAAAGTTTGGGGCATTCTGCCTCTGACAATAATTTTTACCGCTTTACAGATACCATTAATTAAGAATAATAAATTAGAAAATAATGGGAACACTTAATCTAGTTATCAATAATAAAAGAACAGAAAAAACAAATTTCTTTTTAAAGCACGAATTACAAACAATATTAAATATATATGCCAAGATGGTTTCCAATGGTAGTTGGAAGGATTACAGCTTTACAATCGAACCAACCAAAGTCTCGTTCAATATTTATTTACGATCTTCAGAAAAACCTTTTTATAGAATCACAAAAAAAATTCACAAAAATATATTTTCAAGTTCCTATATTTTGAGTGATAAGGATGGTAATACTATTGATACATCCAATAACTTAACGAAGCTATTAACTAGAAAAATTTGGAATAATATAAGAGTAGTTAAGTAATTATCTTCTTTGACCAAAAAGTCTTAAAAGCATAATAAAAAGATTGATAAAATCTAAATAGAGCGTTAGTGCACCCATAATCGCTTTCTTGCCTGCGATCTCGCCACTGTCTGAAACATAGTACATGTTTTTAATTTTTTGAGTGTCATAAGCTGTCAGACCCACAAATATAAGAACACCAATTATTGAAATGACAAAGTACATTGCAGGAGATTTTAAAAATATATTAACCAACGAGGCTATAATGATTCCGATTAGGCCCATAAATAAAAAAGAACCAAATTTAGTTAAATCTCTTTTAGTTGTGTAACCATAAATGCTCATGGCGCCAAAAGTTCCTGCTGTAATAAAAAATACTCTTGCGATACTTCCGCCTTCATAAATTACAAAAATTGATGCTAAAGATGCACCCATTAATGCTGCAAAAATCCAAAACAAACTTTGCGCTTTTGATGCACTAATCGAGGCCACTTTAAAGCTCATATAAAAAACTATAGCTAAAGGAGATAATGCTACTACCCACATAAAACCTGAGTTAAAAATTAAATTACCAAGTGCCGTGGTACCGGTAATACCTGTTGGGCTTATTTGAATGTTGTATCCGCCTGAAAATTTAAAAAGTAAGAGAGAGACTATTCCAGTTATAAATAGCCCTGATGCCATATAATTATAAACCTTAAGCATGTAAGCCCTTAAACCTTGATCAATTACGTGTTCTTGAGTGGTTGATTGTGCTTGAATGTTTTGTTTGTTAAATTCCATAATTAAAATATAGTGATTTAAAAAAAAAATTCAATATCGAATTAAAAATAGCATGAAATTTAAAAATTTAGGAAAAACTGACTTAAAAGTAAGTTTAATTTGCCTAGGCACGATGACTTGGGGAGATCAAAATAATGAAACTGAAGCGTTCGAACAAATGGATTACGCTTTGGATCAAGGTGTTAATTTTTTTGATACTGCAGAATTATATTCGGTACCACCCAAGAAAAATACTTATGGCTCTACTGAAAAAATAATTGGTAATTGGTTTAAAAAAACAAAAAAAAGAGGCAAAGTTATTTTAGCCTCAAAAATTGCTGGACCTGGACTTGATTGGATTAGAGGTGGCGGATTACAATATTCAAAGAGTAGTATAAATAAAGCTTTGGAAGACAGTCTTAAAAGATTACAAACTGACTGTATCGACCTTTATCAACTACATTGGCCAGAGAGAAATACTAATTATTTTGGCAAACTAGATTATGACCATAAAGAACCAGAAAATAATTGGAATCAATTCGAAGATATTTTAAATCACTTACAAGACTGCATTAAAACTGGAAAAATAAAATACATAGGTATCTCTAATGAAACTGCTTATGGTTTATCGAAATACTTAGAAATTTCTAAGCTGAAAAACTTACCAAGAGTGGTATCTGTCCAAAATCCATATAATTTACTCAATCGATCATATGAAATTGGTTTAGCTGAAATATCAGCTAGAGAACAGGCTGGTTTGCTTGCATACTCCCCGTTAGCGTTTGGATATTTGTCTGGAAAATATAGAAATGGAGTTATACCAAAAAATTCTAGAATGGCGTTATTCGGACCGAGCTATCAAAGATATACTGGAGCAAAATCACAGGAAGCAATTGAGGAGTATTTTAAAATTGCACAAGAAGCAGGCATAACGCTTACTCAATTATCATTAGCTTTTATCAACTCAAGACCTTTTGTCACCAGCAATATAATTGGTGCTACAAATATGACACAGTTAAAAGAGGATATTGAAAGCATCAATGTAAATCTTGAAAACACAGTCCTAGAAAAAATCAATTCAATACATAAAAAAATTTCAAATCCAGCACCATAAAATAATTGAATTAGATTAATATAAAGTATATTACGACTACAACTATGCAGTTTAAAAAAATATATTTATTAATTATTCTTAGCGTATTTGCATTCAGTAATGTGGTTTTTGCAAACGAACCAAAATCCTCTGGCAAATATAATGATTGGGAAAGTTTTACTGTAGAAACTGATGCAGGAAAAGTCTGCTTTGCACAGACTAGCCCTAAAAAGAAAACTCCACCATCTCTGAAAAGATCAACCGACTCAAGACTGTTTGTAACTTTTAGACCTTCGGAAAATATTAAAAATGAGGTTAGTGTCACGAGCGGTCATCCTTATAAAGAAAATACTGTGGTCGCACAATCAGGAAAAAATAAATATGAATTTTTTTCAAAAAATAATTTCGCTTGGCTTTTGGATAACAAAGAAGAGGAAAGATTTATCTCTTTAATGAAGAAAGCTACAGATATTATGATCATTGCTAATGCAACTAATGGAACCCAAACAACTGATCATTATTCTATGATGGGTTTCACAAAAGCATATAATACAGCCAGAAAAGTTTGCGGTTAACTATAAATTTATGAAAAAAATTGTTTTAGCTTATTCAGGCGGGCTAGATACTTCAATCATTTTGAAATGGTTACAAGACAATTATAATGCAGAAGTAATAGCTTATACTGCTGACATTGGTCAATTCGTTGATAGAAAAAAAATCTATGCCAATGCAAAAAGACTCGGTGTAAAAAAAATTATTATTGAAGACTTAAAGGAAACTTTTGTTAAAGATTATGTGTTCCCTATGATCAGAGGTCACGCCTTGTATGAGGGTGTGTATTTGCTTGGAACGTCGATTGCCAGACCGTTAATAGCTAAAAGACAAATCGCTATAGCCAAAAAATATAGTGCTTTTGCTGTATCGCACGGCGCGACGGGTAAAGGGAATGATCAAGTAAGGTTCGAGTTAGGCTACCATTATTTTGGACCAAAGATCAAAATTATTGCCCCTTGGAGAATCTGGAAATTAAATTCAAGAAGTGATCTTATTAAATATGCAAAAAAAAATAACATATTAATACCTAAAGACAAAAAAGGTGCACCTCCCTTTTCAGTTGATGACAATCTTTTTCACACCTCTACGGAAGGCAAAGCACTTGAAGATCCTAAAAACCCAGCACCTGAATATATTTTTCAAAGAACAACTGCTCCTGAAAAAGCTCCCAACAGCCCAAGTTATGTCACACTAGGATTTAAAAATGGTGATGCGATATCAATTAATGGAAAAAAACTTTCCCCAGCAAAAATCCTGCTAAAACTAAATATAATTGCTGGCAAAAATGGTGTCGGTAGAGTTGACCTGGTTGAAAATAGATTTATTGGAATAAAATCTAGAGGTGTTTACGAAACCCCTGGTGGTACTCTATTGATGTTTGCACACAGATGTATTGAGTCAGTAACACTTAGTAAAAAAGTAATGCATGATAAAGATCAAATCATGCCTCAATATGCTGAATTAATCTATAATGGTTATTGGTTTTCAAAACAAAGAATGAAACTGCAAAAAATTATTGATAGAGATAGATATAAAGTGAAGGGACAAGTCAGATTAAAAATTTACAAAGGCAATGTAAGCGTTGTTTCAAGAATAACACAAAGCACAGCTTATTCTTTAAAAAAAGTTTCTTTTGAGGAAAATAAAACTTTTAATAAAAAAAACGTTGAAAGTTTTATTAATCATCACAAAAAACAGCTTAGGAAATAACTTTTATTAATAATTTAAAATGTTAAATTAAGTTATGCAGGCGATTCGGAATATACAGTTAGTTTTGGTTATTATTGTTTTAGTCTCAACTTTAATAGCTTTCGGCTTAGAAATTAAATACATGATTGATAATAAGACAATTGCTCTAGCAGATTTATTATTAATGTTTATCTACATAGAGGTAATTGGCTTAGTTCGTTCGTATTGGGAAAGTCGCTCTGTTAGAATTACCTATCCATTAGTAATCGCGATCACAGCACTAGCGCGATATATTATTTTGCAAGATAAAAGCGATAGTCCTGAAAACTTAATTTATATTGCTTTAGCTATTTTAATAGTCGCTTTAGCAGCTGTAGTTATCAGATTTAGAAATAGTAAATATTTAAAGATTGATTTTAATCGTTCAAATGACGTTTAAAACTTTCTACAGTATTTTTTAATAAACATGCTATGGTCATAGGTCCTACGCCACCTGGAACAGGTGTAATCGCTTTGACTTTGTCTTTAACTTCATCAAAAGCGACATCACCAACGATTTTATCATTAACCTTGTTGATGCCAACATCAATAATAATCATATTTTTATTCACCCAATCTTTTTTTACTAAATTGGGTACGCCGACTGCGGCGACTAAAATATCAGCGCCTTGACAAATTTCTTTTATGTTTTTGGTTTTGCTGTGTACAATTGTTACCGTGCAATCTTCTTTTAACAGTAAGTTAGCCATTGGTTTACCATTAAGATTAGATCTACCTATTATAACAGCATTCAAGCCACGTAAGTTTTTTTCAACAGATTGTATAAGGTAAAGGCAGCCAAGAGGCGTGCATGGTACAACGCCACCAGTGTTTGAAGAAAGGCAACCAACATTGTAAGGGTGAAAACCATCAACGTCTTTACCAATATTAATAGCATTAATAATTTTTTCTTTGTTAATTTGTTTAGGTAGAGGTAACTGCACAAGAATGCCATTTACACTTTGATCGGTATTAAGAGTTTCAATTTTCTTTAATAATTCCTGTTCGCTTACTTCCTGAGGAAGTCTTATAACCTCTGACTGAATACCAATTTCAGTAGCACTTTTTTCTTTATTTTTTACGTAAATTTTACTTGGTGCAAAATCACCAACTAAAATGACCGTAAGTTTTGGAGATTTGTTAGTTTTTTTTTTTATAACTTCTAATTCTTGCTTAAGTGAATCTTTAATATTTTGTGCAAGTAATTTACCATCAATAATAGCCATTAAAATAATCCTGGTGCAAAAAATTCAAAAACTAAATTTCTTACAAACATTAATAACAAAATTAAAACCACTGGAGAAATATCGATCATGCCTATTAGGGGAATATATTTTCTTATAAAATTGAGTGGTGGTGCAGTCAATCTATAGGTTATATCAAGCAGTGAATAAACAAATCGGTTACTAGTATTTAAAACATTAAAGGCAATTAGCCAGCTGAGTATGGCATTGATTATTAAAACCCAGATATATAAAGTGATTATATTATCAAATAAAATTAAAATTGATTTCATTATTTTTTCTCAACATAAATCGACTGACTTGGAAATGCAAATGCCGCCTTATTATTCTCAACAATTGCCTTTATCTCAAATGCTAATTCATCTTTTACTTTACACCATTCAATATAATCATTCGTCTTAGTGTAACAAATTAATTTAATATCTATTGAGCTGGCTGCAAATTTATCTACTTTGACTGACAAAAACATTTCTTCATTAACGATGAAACTCTGATTTTTCTTTATATAATTCTCTATTTCGAGCTTAATCTTTTTTAATTGTTCACTAGTCGTTCGGTATTCTAGTCCTATAATCCAATCTATTCTACGGTGTGTAATTAAATTATTATTTACTACAGCTTTTTCAGCAAATTGAAAATTTGGAATGATAGCCAGCGATTTATCAAATTTTCTAACCGCTGTTGATCTAAAACCAATTTTTTCAACAGTACCTTCAACAACTCCATCAACAAAGATCCAATCGCCTACTTGAAATCGTTTTTCAACTAACACTAAAATTCCTGAAATTAAATTTTTAAAAAGATCTTGTGCGCCAAGAGCAACTGCAACACCAAATAGTCCCAATCCCGCGATTATCGGTCCAATTTTAACTCCCCAAATTTCTAATACGGCCGCTATACCTAAAATAAAAATAAATGCTTTTAGTAATTTGATAATCCAATTTACTAGGTCTTTTGTTAAAAGATCGCCTGCTATTTTTATCATAATAGACAAAGGCTCAAGGATTTGATGTAAAACCCAAAAAATTAAAATTGTCACCAACGATCTATTTAGTTCATCAACTAATACAAAATTAACATCGGTAAAATTAATATAGGACGAGGCTACAAAAAAACCTAAGACTATTGGAAAAAAATTTGCCGGACCTTCAAGCGCTTTGACCAACGAATTGTCAAACTGGTTAGTAGTTCGTTGGACATATTTTTTTAATCGATCAAGAACCAATTTTGAAAAAACTCCTCTTAGAATTAGAAAAGCAAAAAAAATAATAATAGCAATAATAACGTTTGATATGTTAACGCCATATAAACCGTTCTGCCAAACATCTAAAAAAAGATTTTTAAACTCAATTAATACGTCCATATTTCTATCTACAGTTTCAAAGTTTCCATGCCTGGTGTAACTAAATTAATTTTTTTCCAATTATTTACAGAAAAAAAATCAAAAATTCTTTTACTTATACACTTTACTTCTGATTCTGTCATTAATTGATCTAATGAATATTTTTTTACCATATCTAAAAAACTTTCTGCACTTCTTAAGGAATAGACAAAAATAACATCAGGTGCTTTAGTTTTTAATTTTTCTAATGTTTCGGGCTCAATCTTTTGAATTTTTTCTGATTTATAATTTACGATTTTAGTAATTTTAATATTTTCTTTTATTAATTCCTTTTCAAGGTCAACACTAACAACGTCACCGCACAAATAAACTAAATTTTTATAAGGAAGATTGGCTTGATTCAAAATTAAATTTTTTAAAGTAGCGGCATCACCATCAGCACTAAAAGTGTTTTGAAAACCTCTTAATCTTAAAAATTTTTCGGTAGCGGCACCAACACAAAAACAATCAATGTGCTTGATTTTACCTTCGTATTTGAAATTATTAACCGCATTTTTGCTCGTAAAGATTAAGCCATCACATTGTGTTAGATCAAGTGGTTGCATATCAACACTAGTGATATTTAAAGTTGGTAAGTTAATTACTTCATGACCCATTTGAATTAAGGATTTGTTGAGCTGTTGTGAGCTTTCTTTACTTCTTGTAATTAAAATCTTCATTATTTTTTAAGTTCATTAATAAGTTTTAAACCGAGCTCTTTGCCTAAACTAGAAAAACTATCAACTTTACCAGTTATACTTTCTGTAACGCTTTTGCTGCCGTCGCTAGAAAAAAGTTCTCCAATAATTTTTATTTCATTTATTGTTTTTAATTCTGCATGAATACCAACGGCTGTATTACAATCACCACCTATGACCTCAAGAGCAATCTTTTCAGCCTTGGCACACTTTTCAGTTTGCGAGTCGTTAATGGATTTAATTAAATCTAAAATGTCATAATTATCTTTTTTGCATTGTAGTGCAATCACCCCTTGTCCAGCGGATGGGATGACTTCATCAATTTCAAACATTTTTTTAAATGCAGTTTTTAATTTCAAGCTTGAAACACCAGCATTTGCAAGCATTAAGGCATCACAAAATTTATTTTGCATTTTATTTAACCGGGTGTCTATATTTCCACGGATGTCGATTATATTGATATTATGATTCAATTTTTGAAGTTGAAATTTTCGTCGATTAGAACATGTTGCGACAGTTAAATTAGAGTCGCTTATGCTGAATTCTTTATCACTCAATAAAATTTCTCTCGGATCATTACGCTTTATATAACTGCCAACAATCAAATTGCTGTGATCAATTTTTTCAAGATCCTTTAAGGAATGAATTGCTACATCTATCTTGTTCGTTAACAAGCTTTCCTCAAGTTCTTTGCAGAATAGCTGTTTCCCTCCAATAGTTGATAATTTAGAACTTTGATTTATATCACCTGACGTTTTAATTTTTATTATTTCAAAATTTTCAGCTTTTAAATTTGCATTATTCTCGAGGAGAAGATTTAGCACTTTTGCAGTATAGGCTAAGGCTAACTTGCTGCCACGTGTACCAATTTTAATTTTTTTCATAATTAATTTAGTGTAATAGGTAGAGGTAAATAAACAAATTAAAATAAATGAAAAAAATTACTTTTTTGGGTATTGAAACAAGCTGTGATGAAACAGCAGCTGCAGTTATTCAAAGCTTAAATGGTAAACCAAAAATTCTCTCTAATGTGGTTCTTAGCCAAATTAAACAGCATGCTAGATATGGCGGCGTAGTTCCAGAATTAGCGGCGCGAACACACATTGAAAATATAGACAAAATAATTAGTAAGGCATTACAAAAAAGTAAGCTGGACTTGAAAGATATTGATGGTGTTGCTGCAACAACTGGACCTGGATTGGTTGTTTGTTTAAATGTTGGAAGCAGTATTGGTAAATCTTTAGCTGGATTCCTTAAAAAGCCTTTTATCGCCGTCAACCATTTAGAAGGACATGCTCTCAGTCCTGCCTTGATACATCAGAAAATTTCTTATCCATATCTTTTACTTCTTATTTCGGGAGGTCATTCACAATTTTTAATGGTCAAAAGTTTTGATCAATACGTTCAGCTAGGTACAACTATTGATGATGCGGTCGGGGAAGCTTTTGACAAAACAGCTAAGCTATTAGGTCTTGGATATCCTGGGGGCGCTAAATTAGAAAAATTTGCAGTCGGCGGCGATGAAGAAGCTTTTATTCTGCCCTTCCCGCTTTTTAGAAAAGCTGGATCTAATTTATCCTTTGCGGGTCTCAAAACAGCCGTTATGAGAATCGCTGAAAATTTAAAACTAAAAAAACACAAAAAGGACTTAGCAGCCTCCTTTCAAAAAATTGTTGAAAAAATACTGGAGGAAAAAACTAAAGTAGCTATGGAACAATTTAGAGCCGAAATGGGCTTTAACGAAAATTTTCCATTTATTATAGCTGGCGGTGTTGCTGCTAACAAAAAAATAAGAGCTAGACTTAAACAATTAGCAGAAGGTAAAAAATTTACTCCTATATTTCCTCCGCTTGAGCTTTGTGGTGATAATGCTGCAATGATTGCCTGGGTTGGAATACAAAAATTTAAAAGAAAAAAATTTGATAGCCTCAATACTAAAATAAGATCTAGATGGCCTCTAGATGCTTCTGCTCCTTTCTTAAAGGGTCCAGGACTTAAATTATAACAATGAATTATTGGTTGCTTAAAACTGAACCAGAGGAATGGTCTTGGCAGCACCAATCCAAAAATAAAAAACTTCCTGTCGCATGGGATGGCGTCCGTAATTTTCAAGCTCGAAATTTTTTACAAAAAATGAATGTTGGCGATCTTTGCTTTTTTTATCATACTGGAAGTGAAAAGCAGATAGTGGGGGTAGTGCGAGTTACCAAAAGGGCATTTCCTGATAAAACTGACAAAACAAAAAAATTTGTATCCATTATGGTTCAATTTCATAGTGACCTCGATCACCCAGTTACCCTAGAAAGCATTAAAAAAAACAAGCAATTAAAAGGCTTATTATTGCTTAAACAGTCTCGACTCTCCGTTATGCCTATTGGTTTAAAATACTGGAAAATAATTAATAACATGGGTAAAATAAACGCTTAAGAGGGAGAAATGGCCAAAAGATCGAAGAAGAAAAAAAAGAAATCAAAAATTAAAGCTAGACCTAGAAAAGTTGGTAAATCCAAGAAAAGAAAAGCCAGCAAATCTAAAAAAAGTCAAAAAAAAACTAAATCTAAAAAACTCTCAACTAAGGCTAATATTATTAAAGAGTCTGATGGAAGTTTAATAATCAAAGTTTCTGATAAATGGGCTAAACAGGCTTATGTAAATCGAAATAAATACGAAAAAAAATATAGTCAATCAATAAAAGATAATGATGGTTTTTGGAGAAAAGAGGGTAAACGTATCAGTTGGTTTAAACCTTATACAAAAATTAAAGACGTAAAATATAGTAAAGAGGATGTCAAAATTAATTGGTTTTACGATGGTACACTTAACGCTTCTTATAATTGCATCGATAGACACTTAAAGAAAAATGGAAGTAAAACAGCCATTACTTGGGTAGCTGACGAGCCAGGTAATATAAAAAAAATTTCTTATAAACAATTGCACCACAATGTTTGTAAGGCTGCAAATGGATTGAAAAAAATCGGTGTTAAAAAAGGTGATCGAGTAACCATTTATCTTACCATGATCCCTGAGTTGGCTTACACGATGTTAGCTTGTGCAAGAATTGGTGCTGTTCATTCAATTATATTTGGTGGTTTTTCTCCAGACTCTATTGCTACAAGGATTAACGATTGTGAGTCGGAGTATATTATTACCGCAGATGAAGGTTTAAGGGGCGGAAAAATAATTCCCCTCAAAAAAATTGCTGACGAAGCTCTGCAACAATGTCCTAACGTAAGAAAATGTGTTGTAGTTAAAAGAACTGGTAATCAAGTTGACTGGGATCACAATCGCGATGTCGATTATGTTGAACTGACAAAAGATGTACCTAATAAATGTGAACCTGAAGAAATGAATGCGGAAGATCCGTTATTTATCTTGTACACATCAGGTTCAACAGGAAAACCTAAAGGAGTTCTTCATACTACAGGCGGTTATTTAGTTTATGCTTCAATGACTCACCAATATATTTTTGATTATAAACCTGAAGATATATATTGGTGCACAGCTGATATTGGTTGGGTAACCGGTCACAGTTACATTATTTACGGACCTTTAAGTAATGCAGCCACTACTGTCATGTTTGAAGGTATTCCAAACTATCCTGATAGTTCACGTTGGTGGCAAATTGTTGATCAGCTTAAAGTAAATATTTTTTATACTGCGCCCACAGCCATCAGAGCTTTGATGAAAGAGGGTGAAGGTCCTGTTAAAAAAACTAGCAGAAAAACGCTGAAATTATTAGGCACAGTAGGAGAACCAATTAATCCAGAAGCTTGGATGTGGTATTACAAAACAGTTGGTGAGTCTAAATGCCCAATAGTTGACACTTGGTGGCAAACCGAAACTGGTGGAATTATGATTGCTCCCCAACCAGGTGCAATTGATTTAAAACCAGGATCGGCAACGAAACCTTTTTACGGAATAAAGCCAGTTGTTGTTGATCAATCAGGTAAAGTTTTAAAAGGACCTTGTGAAGGTCGACTGTGCATTGCTCAATCTTGGCCAGGTCAAATGCGAACAGTTTATGGAAACCATCAACGATTTATTGAAACCTATTTTTCACAGTTTGATGGAAAATATTTTACTGGTGATGGCTGCCGTCGTGACAAAGACGGGTATATTTGGATCACCGGTAGAGTGGATGATGTCATTATAGTTTCTGGACATAATTTAGGTACTGCAGAAATTGAATCTGCTTTTGTAGCTCATCCAAAAGTTGCTGAAGCTGCTGTTGTTGGCTACCCACACGATATTAAAGGGAACGGATTATATTGTTATGTAACTTTGAAAAGCGGTGAACAGCCAAGTGGGGATTTAGATAGAGAGTTAAAACTTTGGGTTAGAAAAAATATTGGGCCATTAGCTACTCCGGATATCATTCAGTTTGCACCTGGTTTACCTAAAACAAGATCAGGTAAAATTATGAGAAGAATTTTAAGAAAAATTGCTGCCAACGAACATGATCAATTGGGTGATACTACAACTCTGGCTGATCCAAGCGTGGTTGAGTCTTTAATTGAGAATAGACAAAATAAAGGCTAAAAGTTTTTAGACCTATCCACTAATTTATAAAAATCACTACTGACTAAATTCCACTTATGTTTTATTGAGTTAAGAACAATTTTTTTATCAAATTTTTTTAATTCATCAGCAATAGGAGCCCATTTAAACAATGCTTCCCCGCTTTGGTAAAATGGTTTTTCAAGATGATGATTTTGCCAATTGATAGCTCGAAGCCTTTGTTTAAATTCTTCTAAATACTTGTCGTAATCATTTTTTGATAATCCATTAGAAATTTCCTCATCTAAAATTTCATTATAGTATTTTAAAACTAAATCTGTTTCTTTTAAATTTTTTCTCTCTACCAAAACTGAAAAACAAAATAGCAATAAATCTGCAATAGCAGTCAGGTAGATATTCCATTTGGCAATATTAATTGATTCTAAGAATACTTTATCCTCAAACATCAAAACGTGTTGGACACCCATTCTTGTTTTTAAGTAGCCATAGAGGGTTGTTTGAACAACTTGAGCGGATTGTTCTTGAGTATACTTCTTTAAATCACTAATATTTTCTAATACTTTAAATCGATCCGAAACACTCTTGTAAGGAATTAGATAGTCCTTAAAATCATTTAGAATAGTTCTAATTTTCACTAATAGGCTGCTCATAAAGTCATTTTTCTTTATATATAAAGGTTTTTTACAATATTTTTGGGCGATTTAAACCTTTCTTTTAACCTCTAGATAAGTATGATCTTTTCATAAATTACGAACAAGTAATTACTAAACGTAAAAAAAGGGGGAAACAATGGCAAATAAAGATGCTCATTGGCAAAAGACGAAGAGCCACATGATCGTAACGTTACTGATCTGGTTCTTCTTTTCTATTGTTATCTTCATGTTCGGTGAATCAATTAATTCAGCGTCATTTCTTGGCTATCCATTAGCTTATTATATGTGCGCGCAAGGATCGCTTCTTGCGTTTGTTATATTAATCTTTTGGGCTGCAAACAGACAAGAGTCGATTGACGATGAGTTTGGTTACGGCGAAAGGGAGGATTAACAATGTTTAAAGGTGATTTTATATCAAACCTTCCCAAGATCTACGGTACTTATACCGGTGGTTTCTTAATCTTCATCATTTTGATGGCGATTATGGAGTCTGCTGGGGTATCAGCTAAAGCAATCGGAGTAATGTTCGTTGCTTTCACAGTTTGTATATACGCTATCATTGGATGGCTATCGCGAACAGTGCAGGTTGATGCGTACTACGTAGCGGGAAGACAAGTACCAACTGTATTTAACGGAATGGCGACTGCAGCAGACTGGATGTCTGGTGCTTCGTTCGTTGCGATGGCAGGAGGAATTTACTACGGTGGCTATACGTACATGGCTTTCCTAGTAGGTTGGACAGGAGGTTACGTACTCGTAGCCAGCTTGTTGGCTCCTTACCTAAGAAAATTTGGTTGTTACACTGTGCCTGACTTTATAGGAACAAGATACGGTGGTGGCGGAGTAAGATTCGCAGCTGTTATCGTATTAGTTCTTGCGTCATTCACATATGTGACTGCTCAAATTAACGCGACAGGAACTATTGCTTCTAGAGCATTAGGAATTCCGTTCGAACTTGGTGTTTGGGTCGGATTAGTTAGTATCCTATTGTGTTCAATGTTAGGTGGTATGAGAGCAGTTACCTGGACTCAGGTTGCTCAGTACATCGTATTAATCGTTGCTTATTTAATTCCAGTTTTCTGGATTAGTAACAAGTCTGGTTATGGTGTATTTCCACACTTAATGTTGGCTGACGAGGTTGCTAGAATAGCAGAACTCGAAGGACAATTTGGATTAGTGAAAAATGATGCCGCAGCTATTAAAGCAGCTGGTGTGCCTGGTGGTTTAGCATATATTTCTAACCCACACTCTGGTGTACCTGCTGGTGGTTTGGCAGCATGGAAATTCATATCGTTAGCGATATGTATGATGGTGGGAACTGCATCGTTACCTCATATTCTTATGAGATACTTTACAACTCCTTCTGTTAGATCAGCGAGAAAATCAGTAGCATGGTCGCTATTCTTTATCTTCTTGCTGTATTCATCTGCACCAATGCTTGCAACATTATCGAAGATCTCGTTAATTGATCCTAATCTACCTACTGGAATTATCGGTAAATCAATTGCCGAAGTTCAAAGTATAGGATGGGTGAAAGAATGGATTGCTGTTAAACAGGCATACATTGCGGATCTAAACGGTGATGGCGTACTTCAGTTGAACGAATGGTTCATGAGAGGTGACGTGGTAGTATTAGCTACTCCTGAAGTAGCAGGATTACCATATGTAATCTCTGGACTAGTTGCTGCTGGAGGTATGGCTGCTGCGATGTCTACTGCCGACGGTCTAATTCTTGCAATTGCGAATGCTTTATCACACGATGTTTACTACAAACTTATCGATCCTAAAGCAGACGTTAAGAAAAGATTGATCGTTGCACGTGCACTTCTAGTAGTGATTGGTGCTCTTGGTGCTTACATTGCATCAATGAGATTAACCGGAATATTAGGTGCTGTTGCTTGGGCGTTTGACTTTGCAATGTCAGGTCTATTCTTCCCACTTGTACTTGGTGTATGGTGGAAGAGAGCTAACGCTGCCGGTGCGACTGCTGGTATCTTAGGAGGTCTAGCTGTTGGAACTGCGTACTTAATACACGTTGCTCCAGCATTTGGAAACAACCCTCCAATTATCCCAGGCGTTGACCACTTGAGATTTGGTATCCCAGGAGCTGTCGCTAGCTTGATACTAATGGTTGTAGTATCACTTGCGACTAAAGAACCTGATGCCGCAACTCAAAGAATGGTGGACGAAGTTCGTGTACCTAGCGGAAAAGCAATACTTAGTAGACAACACTAAATATTGAATTAAACTTATTAAAGGGGCGATTTATTCGCCCCTTTTTTTTTGTCTTTTTAAACAATAAATGTTATTTAAATTTCATGTCAATTTGGATTATTGTTTTAGACTATATCATGGGTCTTATTATGTGGACGCTCATTGGTCGTTCAGCCATGAATATTTTTCAAAGAGAGGACTCGACTTTTTTCTTTATGAAAGTATTTGTCCAAGCAACCAATCCACTTTTAAGTTTATTTAGTTTTATCACTCCAAGTTTTATCGCAAGACCCATTGTACCATTATATGTTGCTTGGTTTTTTTATATGTTTCGATTTTACTTGATGCCTTACTTGCTTGGTTACCATGTAATGGGAATGCTTTCCTTTCCACTTGAAAGCGATATCGCCCGAGAGTTATACTCATTGTTTAATTAATTCCCTTTATTTTTTTGACTTAAAAATAGATTAAAATATAAATGTAATATGTCTAACTCTATTAAAATATCACCTTCAATTTTATCAGCAGATTTTAGTAAACTAGGTGAAGAGATCAAAGCTCTAGAAGCTGCTGGCGCTGACTATATCCATATAGATGTAATGGATGGACATTTTGTGCCAAATTTAACTATTGGTCCAGAAGTGATTAAAAATTTAAGACCCGTTACTAAATTACCTTTTGATGTTCACTTAATGATTACTCCTGTTGACCCTTTAATTGAGTCGTTTGCTAAAGCTGGTGCTGATATAATCACTTTTCATCCAGAGGCAACCTCGAATATTAAAAACACAATAGAGAAAATTAAAAGTTTTAAGAAAAAAGTTGGTATTTCTCTTAAGCCAAAATCTGAGATCAAACTCATAGAAAACTATCTTGCAGAAATTGATTTGATATTAATAATGAGTGTTGAGCCGGGCTTTGGTGGACAAAAATTTATGCCAGAAGTATTACCGAAATTGAAATCACTTAAACAGTTAGTAAATTCAAAAAAATTATCAATCGATTTAGAAATAGATGGAGGAATAAATTTTACTAATAGCAAAGATGCGATTGAAGCTGGGGCTAACGTGCTGGTATCTGGTTCTACAATATTCAAAGAAAACAATCGTAATCTCAGTAAAAATATAAAATTATTACGCGGCTAGTCAATCGTGTTACTCAACTCTTTTGCAAACTTAAAAATTTCTTTTAAAAATTTTACTCAAAACTTCAAAGAACTCTATTTTTTATCTAATTATTATGACCAGAAGATTAGCAGAAAAGTTAATATTAAATTTTATTTTTTTCCTAATCCTTACTTGATGACTAGTTTAATTAAATATCAAAACTTTTCTTTTCATCTTGTTGAAGCAGAAGAAAATTACTGGTCAAAAATTGATAATTTAAAAACTTTAAAATCAGCAAGTAGATTTAAATGGTTAAATGCTGTTAATAGAAAAGTACATTCATCACACGTTCAAAAAATAATCCATGCTTGGATCAAAAGAAACAACAAATACAACAAAACTCTTTGGGCGGCAGATGTTATTTTTGATAGAGTTTTGTCATGGCTTTTTAACGGAGAGTTAATTCTTAAAAACTCCGATTTAGAATTTCAAAATATCTTTTATGGTTCTTTGAATAAACAAATTAATCACATAAGAAATATACCTGAAAAAGAAATTGATTATATTCACTCACTAAAAAAACATACAACACTTTTAATCACAAGCGTTGTCATTCAAGAGTTAGATCAACTTTTTGAAAATAGTACAAAAAACGTTTTGAACATACTTGAAAATTATTTTGATGATCAGGGTATTCTAAAGAGTAAAAATATCGATCATCTTATGGTTATTTCTAAATATTTAATTTTGATTGAACAAATTTGTCATCATGGTCAAAAACATTTACCTGATGAACTCAATATCCTCCTTGAAAAAATTATAAATAATATATTTGTCTTAAAAAATCCCTCAGGTTTAACACCTTTATTTATGGGAGCTACGGACAAAAATTTAGAGGTTTATTTTGACTATTTAAAAAGTTTAAATTACAAAAAGTCTCCGAAAACTAAAAATTTTTCAAACCTGATTTTAATTAAAAGTAAGAAAAATATTATTTATTTTGATTTAAATGAGCCACCTAAAAAATCTCATTCTTCTTTCTACCAAAACGGTCCTTTAGCTTTTGAATATTATTATGACAAAGACAAAGTTATCACGAATTGCGGATTTGGTATTAATATTTCAGATGAATGTACTTATTATAGCCGACTGACTTCGGCTCAATCAACCTTATGTTTAAATCAAACAACAGTGAGTAAGTTTAACAAGAGTTCCATTAAAAATTTTTATTCACCCATATTAAGTTCTTTCAAAATTTTTGATAAATTTGATAAAGAAACTGACTTTACACTTACCGCGGGTGCGACACACAACGGATACAAGAAAAAATATGGATATGAACATAAAAGAGTTATTACTTTGAATAAAGTTACCGAGTCATTGTATGGCGAAGACTCATTGATTAACGTTAAGGAAGATGAAAATAGATTAAATTTTAATATACGTTTTCATTTATATCCTGAGACTATAGCTATTAAGACCATGGGAGATAAGGGTGTAATTATCAAACTTAATTCGGGTAAATCATTCGTTTTTAAATGTGATGATTGTAAATTAGAGATAGAGAACGGTCTATTTTTTGGTAGAAAGACAACAACAAAAAATTTAAATATCAATTTGATAGGAATGACTAATAATAAAGTTACAAATATTAAATGGTCAATTGAAAAAGGTGCTTGATGCTCAATAAAATTAAAAACGCTTTAATTTCAGTATCGGATAAATCCGAATTATCTAAGTTGGTAAAAGCTTTAAGTAAATTTAATATTAATATTATTAGTTCTGGTGGTACTTATAATGAAATCAAAAAGTTGGGATATGAATGCACAGAACTTTCATACTACACTGGTTTTGAGGAAATGTTAGATGGTCGAGTTAAAACATTGCATCCTAAAATCCATGCTGGCATCCTGCATGATCGTGGTAATCAAAAACACCAAATTGAGATGGAAAAAAATAATTTTCCCTCCATTGATTTGATTGTAGTTAATTTTTATCCTTTTCAAAAGATTGTTTTAGAAAAAAATGACACTAAAAAAATTATAGAAAATATTGACATTGGTGGTCCAACATTAGTTAGAGCAGCTGCTAAAAACTTTGAGAATGTTCTTATTATAACTAGCACTAAAGATTACAAATCTTTAATTGATGAAATAGAAAAAAATAAAGGATCATCTTCATCAAAATATCGAAAACAAATGGCTGCAAAAGCATTTGCCTTGACTGGTTATTATGATGCAATGATATCCAATTGGTTTAACCAAGAACTTAATATTAAATTTCCTGAACGAAAACTGATTTTTGGTAGAAGAATTGAAAACTTAAGATATGGTGAAAATCCTCATCAGAATGCATCGTACTATTTGAGTGACTACAATGATAGAGTCAGTGGTTTAAAACAAATTCATGGTAAAGAATTAAGTTTTAATAATTACAATGATATTCTTTACGGATTAGAATTTAGTGAGAGTTTTAATAATAAAAATTGTACAATTATTGTCAAACATGCTTCTCCGTGTGGTGTGTCGGTTAATGCTTCGCAAGAAAAATCTTTTAAAAACGCATTAGCCTCAGATCCAATCAGTGCTTATGGTGGTATTGTCATTTGTAATTATAAAATGAAAGAACAAGTTGCAAAATTGATTAATAAAATATTTATAGAAGTAGTTTTGGCAAAAGGATTTGATCCGAAGAGCCTGGCTATATTAAAATCAAAAAAAAATATTAGAATTATCGATACGTCAAAATACTTAAATAAAACTAATGTGAATGTTAAACACTTCGGTAATTCTTTCTTAATGCAGGATAAGAACAAAATATTATTAAATAAAAATAAAATACAATACGTAACAAAGAAAAAACCAAATAAAACTCAAATGCAAGAATTAGAATTTGCATTTACGGTTTGTAAATTTGTAAAGTCAAATGCGATCGTAATCACTAAAGACTTTTCAACTATTGGGATTGGCGGTGGTCAACCAAGTCGGTTAGATAGCGCAGACATTGCTATTAAAAAAGCAAAACAATTTAATCGAATGAAATTAAAAAATGCATTTGTAGCTTCCGATGCTTTTTTTCCCTTTGCAGATGGTGTTAAAAATCTAATTAAAGCAGGAGTGCGTACGTTTATCCAGCCGGGTGGTTCAATTAGAGATGATGAGGTTATTAAGACGGTTAATCAAGCCAAGGGCAGTATGATTTTATCACGCGTCAGGCACTTTAATCATTGATCTTAATTGCATCAATTTTTGCTGATAAAATAAAATCATTTTCCGATAAACCTTCAAGAGCATGCGTATATATTTTAATTAAGACATAACCCCAACCAAATGTAATGTCGGGATGATGATTCTCACTCTCAGAAATATCAGATACTTGATCAATAAATTGTTTTGCTGCTAAAAAGTTTTTAAATTTTATTTTTTTTTCTAAATAATAGGAGTTCTTTTCATTTTTTTTAACATCCCATCCATCTACTTTTTTGAGATATTTATGAATTTCCTTTAAATCGAACGCTGAACCAATACCCTCACAAGGTACACATTTTTTGTTTTTTAATTCACTGCTCATTCTTGGAGCGGGCAAAGGGACTTGAACCCTCGACCTTCTCGTTGGCAACGAGACGCTCTACCACTGAGCTATGCCCGCATTGAGGACTTATATAATACTATAGTGGTATTTTGGTCAATAGAATACTATGATGAAATTTCATAATGAAAAAAAAATTACCAAATGATATTCCAGTTTTTCCGCTAAGGGATGTAATTTTTTTTCCCAATACAAACTTGCCATTAAATATTTTTGAAAATAGATATCTAGAAATGGTTAACGATATTTTAAAAACGGAAAATAAGTTTTTAGGCATGATCCAAACTAAGACAAATAATGAGTTATTTAATGTTGGCTGTATTGGTCAAATAACTGATCAAGAGCACTTACCTGATGGAAGAATCCTGATCAATTTAAAAGGTGTCAGCAGATTTACAATTAACAAGGAATTAGAAACAGAAAAAAAATATAGAGTGTGTAATGTAAGTTACGAAAAATATGCTCAAGATATCGAGGAAGTATCAGTGGCTGCCAGCACTAATCAAGAAATGATTAATAAAACAAAAAAATTTTTAGAAAAAAATTCAATTTTATTAAATTGGCAAGAACTCAATAAGCTAGATTTTAATGAAATTTTAAACACCATGGCAATGATTGCTCCAATCTCAAGTGAGGAAAAACAAAAGTTGCTGGAAGCTGAAAATTTTAAGACTAGAGAACAATTTTTTAATGAAATTTTAGATTTCTATTTATTGAAGACTACACCAGCTAGTAAAATTTTCCATTAAGTTAAACTAATGATTGGTTTGCAATTTTTTTTGATAAATTTTTTAAATAATCATTTTTACTAAACTGAGTTAATAAAATATCTTTTATTTTAAAAAAACTATTATCACTTTTTAGTGTCTGATTAATCAGGTTAAGTCCTAATCCTGCTAAAATTTTCTCAGGTTTTCGCTTTGCTTCAATTTCACTGAGTAAATTAGTTTCATCAACAAAAAGTCCTAGTTTATTGTAGTAATTAATTTTGTGCTGCAATAAAGCAATGTCTCTTAATATTAGATTAAACCCATGCCCTGCTAAAGGATGAATGCTAACATTTGCATTACCTAAAATTAGGATATTATTTTTAAAAATTTTTTTAGATATTCTGGTGATTATTGGAAATATCTTAATAGGGTTGGTAAAAATAATTTTTTTGTAACCAAAAAATCTTTTGAGTTTATCTTGAATTATATTTTTAATTTCATTTTTATTTTCATTTAAAAATTCTTTTTTTATGGTCCAAACTAATGAGCACTGATTTTTTTTGAAAGGTAGTATAGCCATAGGTCCCTCGTTAAAGAAGAATTGCTGAACTTTTAACTTATTTGCATTATTGATTTTTAAATTACATGTTAATGAAACTTCATTACCGTCATAGTTAATCGCCCGATGAAGATTTAACTGATCAAATAGTTCTGGTTGATGACCAACGCACATAATTACCAGGTTGTACTTTTTAGATAAATTAGTAGTTTCAGACTCAATTTTATTATGCAGAGTAAATAATTTTTTTTTAAGGATTTTAACGTTATTTTTGTTTTTTAATTTTCTAATTAATAATTGTGATAAGGCAGAATTTTGTACTATGCTAATTAGTGTTCCTTGATCATTAAGACTAAAATCTTTTATTTTATCTCTAATCAATGTTCTCAGAATAATATGATTGCTACTGAAAATATAATCATCTAATTTTTCACCACATAGTTTTTTTAATTGGCGCAAATTATCTTTACTTAGAGCTGTTACTCTTTGATCTTTGTGTTCTAGATCGTTGCCCCTGATAAATAATTCAACAGAGGAATTTGTTTCTGAAAGTTGTAACGCTGTAACTAAACCTGTAAGCCCACCACCGATAATACAAATTTTATTTAATTTCATATTTTAATTTTTGATCAAGTTAATTAAAATGATACAAATAAATCAATATGATTCGTTAAAATTATTTGGCGATTATGCATAAAATATTAATATTTCTTAAATTAAGATTAATTGAATTAATAGGTTTATCAGTTATCATTCTAGCGGTTGCACTCGCTGCTGGTAATTGGACGTATTCTCCTGAAGACCCGACTTATATCTATAATAATTCTGAGACTGTCTTAAATAATATATTTGGAATCTATGGTGCTAAAATTTCAGATTTTTTCTTACAAAGCTTTGGGCTGACCTCTTTTTTATTTTCTATTATGTTTTTTGCTTGGGGAGTTAGGTTAGTTACAAAAAAGGAAATTAATCTTACTTGGCGTATCTTATTTTGGATTATTTATACTCCTGCTAGCTGCTTATATTTATTTTTATATTACCAAAATTCTTTTTGGTTAGTTGACAATGGAAACGCTGGTTTTATTGGCGAAATCATTTTTAAACTATTGCAAAACTATGCTCTTATTGAAGGTGTTCCTTATTTTAAACCGGCATTACTATTATTTGTAATTGTTACATTTTTATTAGCTTCGAATATCAATTTAATTTACTTTATAAAAAAATTATTCGCCCTCTTATTTAACAAAAGTAACAAGTTTGATAATGAGATTGTTCCAGAACAACCAAGTAGTTCTAATGAAATTATAACTGCTCAAGAAGATATCAAAGAACAATCATCTTTTAGTTTTTTAGCTAAAGAAAAAACTAATCCGAAGGTATCAACTTTAAAAAAATTTTTATTACCAAATATAGATTTGCTTGAAAAAGTAGCAGTAAAGAAATCCGTAAAAGATACTAATCTACCCAATGAGGATTTTATGGAAAAGATTTTAAAGGATTTTGGAGTTGAGGGGCAAGTCAAAAAAATTAATCAAGGTCCTGTCGTCAATCTTTATGAATTTGAACCTGCTGCTGGTGTTAAAGTTTCAAAAATAGTCAATCTTTCAGAAGACATTGCGCGAAATACAAGTTCAACCTCAGCTAGGGTAGCTATGATTCCTGGACAGAACACTATAGGAATAGAAATTCCAAATTCAAATCGTGAAAATGTTTTTATTCGAGAAATTTTAGAAAACGAACGATTTAAAAAAAGAGACATCAAAATACCCATCGCTCTAGGAAAAAGTATTGCTGGCACACCAATAGTTGCGGACTTAACAAACATGCCTCATCTGCTTATTGCGGGAACAACTGGTTCGGGAAAATCAGTTTGTATAAATACACTGATCATTTCAATTTTATACAGTTTAAAACCGAACATTTGTAAATTTATTCTCATCGATCCTAAAATGTTAGAATTAACTGCCTATGAGGGCATCCCACATCTTTTAACTCCCGTAATTACGGATGCCAAAAAAGCTACAAGTGCTCTTGCCTGGACAGTAAAAGAAATGAATAGCCGATATAAATTAATGAGCAAAGTGGGCGTTAGAAATATTGACGGTTACAATGCTAAACATGACTTGAAGATGCCTTACATCATTGTAATCGTTGACGAAATGTCAGACCTGATGTTGGTTGCAGGTAAAGAGATTGAAAATTATATTCAAAAACTTTCACAGATGGCTAGAGCCGCTGGCATTCACATTATTATGGCTACACAAAGACCAAGTGTAGATGTTATCACTGGTACGATTAAGGCAAATTTTCCAACTCGAATTTCATTCCAAGTTAGCTCTAAAATTGACAGTCGAACTATTTTGGGTGAACAGGGTGCTGAACAACTTCTAGGTAAAGGAGATATGCTCTTTATGTCGTCTGCAAATAGAATTATCAGAATACATGGACCTTATATCTCTGAAAAAGAAGTAGCAAAAGTAACTTCGGTTTTAAGGGCTCAAGGAGAACCAGATTATGTTGAGGAGATTACACAAGATAATCAAAGCAGTTTTACAAAATCAGATGCAGATGAAGGTAGTGACGAATTATACAATACAGCCTTAGAATTAATTCGTTCCGAACAAAAAGCCTCTACTTCGTTCCTACAAAGAAAATTACAAATCGGTTATAACCGAGCAGCAAGAATCATAGATCTTCTAGAGGAAAATGGTGTTGTAAGTAAAGCTAATCATGTCGGTAAAAGAGAAGTGCTTTAATGCAACCTTTTACTCGCGTAGTCCTATATGCATTTATTTTATTAGGTTTTCTAAGCGAACTTAAAGCAGACGATAAGCAAGAGATCATTAGTAATATTAAACAAACTAATACACTCAAATTTCAATTTGAACAAATAATCAATACCGACATTGAGACTGGCACATGTGTTATGAAATTTTCAACAGCCATAAAATGCAATTATAATGACAAAAATCAAAAACAAATTATTGCTAAGAAAAACTCGATTCATATTTACCAAGCCAGATACAAAAAGTTAATCAGTTATCCTGACAAAAATAAAATGTTTTCTCAAATTTTAAATAAAGATAATTTAATCAAGCAAATCCAAAATGGCACACTAGTTGAAGCCAATAATGCCCTGGTTGTAACTATCAATAATCCGGAACAGGAGCCATTAGAAGTATATTTTAATAAACTAAATTTTGTACTTGAGGGTTGGTCACTCAATGATATTCGTAATAATAAAATTTTTTTTAAGATTCAAGTTCTAGAATTGAATAATGTTATCGACCCCAATGAATTTAAAGTGCCGGTAATTAATTAGGATAGTACTGAATACTTTCTTTTTTTGTAAGTTGAAAACCTCTTTTTAAATAATTCTTTAAAGCATTTTCGTGATCAAGAGAGCAAGTATGAACACTTATCTTTTTAGGTTTGAAAGTTAAACACTGTGTTAGACAATGTTCTAATAATTGCGTTCCTAATTTCTGTCCTCGATATTCCTCCAGAAGTCCCAGCTGAATGATGTCGCACATAGTCTTTGTTGCATCATTAACAAATTCATAAAAACCAACATAAGATTGTTGATCTTTTAATACCCAGGTATGCAAATTAGGATTACTTACATATTTTTCCCATTCAGTTATTTGCCAGCTTAGTCGGTCCCGCCAAAAAAAATCTTTGCCGATGGTTTTATAAAAAAATTTATTTAAATCTGGATTTTTTTGTTTTTGAAAAGAGAAATTATTAGGTGGTTTAGTGGTGGTAAATTTTTTATTTATAACTGACAACTCAAGAAAATATCGAGTAACCAACATTTAACTAACCATTTTACCAACTTTTTCTCCGGCAAAGATATGATAGTGTAAATGAGGAACTTCTTGACCACCATCACTACCAATATTAGACAAAATTCTATAGCCTGTTGCTTGAACGTTTAAAACTTTGACAACTTCTGATACTGATTTGTTAAACTCAACTATTTCTTTATCACTTGCTCGCTGATTAAAATCTTCAAAATCTTTATAATGACCTTTGGGAATGACTAAGACGTGAATTTTCTTTTGTGGATTTATATCATGAAACGCTAAAACAAATTCATTTTCATAAACTTTTTTGCAAGGAATTTCTCCTCTTAGAATTTTTGCAAATATATTATTTTGATCGTAGCTCATTTTTGCCTTTTTTTTAATTCACTCATCACATCTTCAATCTTAATATCATTTGTTTCTAGATAAACTAATAAATGGTAAATCACATCAGCGGCTTCATGTATTTTGTTAGAATCTTGCTCCACGGACTCAATCAATTCTCCAATTTCCTCTTTAACTTTTGCCACACTTAAGTTTTTATCATTAAGTAGTTTATTGGTATATGATTGTTCGGGTGCAGATTTTTTTCTTTCCCTAATTATTTTAATTAACTGCTCTAAGTTTTCAAACATACTATAATCTTACCGATACATTTTTAGAATTCAAATATTCTTTGGCGTCTTTAATTTTATATTCGCCGTAGTGAAAAATAGAAGCTGCTAAAACCGCACTCGCTCCACCTTTAACTATACCATCATATAAGTGATCTAGAGTCCCAACACCACCTGATGCGATCACAGGGATATTAGTGCTCTGGGTAATAGCCTGGAGTAATTCAATATCATAACCAGATTTTGTTCCATCCTTGTCCATGGAGGTAAGTAAAATTTCTCCGGCACCATTGTTCTCCACTTTTTTAGCAAATTCGATAGCATCAATTCCAGTTTTATTTTTGCCACCGTGAGTAAAGACCTCCCATTTTTTTTCTGAAATTTTTTTAGCGTCAATTGCTACCACGATACATTGAGAACCAAATTTTTTTGAAGCTTCTTTTACAAAGTTCACATCATTTACAGCTGCCGTATTAATCGAGACTTTATCTGCTCCGGCAAGCAACAAATCTTTAATATTTTGAATAGTTCTAACACCACCTCCAACAGTTAAAGGTACAAAACACTCTTTGGCAGTTTTTCTAACAATATCAATGATTGTATCTCGATTTTCATTTGAGGCAGTGATATCTAGAAAACAAATTTCATCTGCTCCACCATCACTATAAAGTTTTGCTTGCTCCACTGGATCACCAGCATCCTTTAATTCAACAAAGTTAATCCCCTTAACCACTCTTCCGTTTTTAACATCTAAGCAAGGAATAATTCTATTTTTAAGCATCAAGCTCCCTTGCTAATTCATCAAGATTAATATCACCATCATAAATTGCCTTACCAACAATGATACCTTCAATTTTTTTATTATTTAATTTTTTTGCTTGTTTAATATCATTTAGTGAAGAAACACCCCCCGAAATAACAACAGGACAATTAGAAATTTTTGCAATTTTTTCTGTTTCTTCAAAGTTAGGACTGATTTTCATGCCATCTCTATTTATGTCTGTATAAATAATTCTGCTAACCCCAAATTCATTCACTTCTTTTAGATAATCGATTGCTTTGATATTTAAATTTTCTTTCCAACCTGAGATGGAGAGATGTTCATCTTTAACATCTAATCCTAAAGCAATTTTGTTTTTAAATTTTTCACAAGCTTCCTTTAAAAATTCTTTGTTTTTAATAGCACTACTTCCCAATATCACTTTTTCAGCTCCAGCATCGATGTATTGCTTAATACTATCTAAGGATCTAACACCACCACCTATTTCAATTTTTAAATCGTGTTTGCTTATTATTGTTTGAATAATATCTAAGTTCACTGTCTTACCTGTTAAGGCTCCATCTAAATCGATAATGTGCAAATTCTTAAAACCATGATTTTTATATTTTGCAGCTTGATCGATTGGCGAAGTTGCATATTCAGTTTTATTTGCAAAGTCTCCTTTAATTAATCTTACACATTTCTTGTCCTTAATATCAATGGCTGGAAATATTTTCATTTTATAAATTTATAAAGTTTTGAATTATTTTTAAGCCTTCCTTGTCGCTCTTCTCGGGGTGAAATTGAGTGCCAAATAAATTATCTTTTTCAACTGCACAAACAATCTTTGATGAATAATCTGTGGTAGCTGAAATGACTGATTTATCATTAGGTATGAATTCATAACTATGAATAAAATACATGTGAGTTTTATTTTTTATATTTTTAAATATTTTGCTTTCCTTTTGTATTTCGATTTCGTTCCAACCGATATGTGGCAGTTTAAATTTTCCGTTCTGATTATTAATCTTAGAAACTTTTCCTGAAATCCAGCCCAGTCCATTGGTTTCTGCCTCTTCATAGCCGACATCAGCAAACATCTGTAAACCCACGCAAATTCCTAGTAATGGTTTCTTATTAGTAATGGCAAAATCTTTAAGTGTCTCAACCAACCCTTTAATGTTGTTTAACGAGTCAACACAACTCTTAAACGATCCCTGCCCTGGCAAAACAATCTTATCACTGGATTTAATTTTTTTTATATCTGAAGTAACCTCAAGATTAACCTTACCCTTAGCTACCTCTGTAAAAGAGTTTATCACTGAGCTTATATTGCCCGACTGGTAGTCAACGATTGTGACGTTCATCTAGTTTAAATAGAACCTTTTGTCGATGGTATTGAATTTTTAATTCTTTTATCTATCGCTAAAGCATCTTTTAATGATCTTGCCAAACCTTTGTAGCAAGACTCAATTTTATGGTGACTGTTTTCACCGTAAATATTTTCAACGTGTAGAGTAATACCCGCTGATTGAGAAAAAGCTTGGAACCATTCTTTAAAAAGTTCAGTATCCATTTCACCCAATTTTTCTACAGGTAAACTAACTTTCCAAATTAGATAAGGTCTGTTGGATACGTCAATCGAAACCCGACTTAACGTTTCATCCATTGGTATCATCGTAGAGGCATATCTAGTAATTCCCTTACGATTACCTGCAGCTTTTTTTATTGCTTCACCAATAGCAATCCCTGTATCCTCTGTTGTATGGTGTAGATCAATATGTGTATCACCTTTCGCTTTCACAGTTAGATCTATTAGTGAGTGTTTAGATAACTGTTCAAGCATATGATCAAGGAAGCCGATCCCAGTTTCAATTTTATACTTACCTTTGCCATCAAGATTCACTGATACAGAAATTGATGTTTCTTTAGTTTTTCTGGTAATTGATGCTTTTCTAGCCATATTATTTTCGTTTATTATATATAGTTAATAGTCCTAATAATCAATTCCTAGGAAACCTGCTATTGAACTTGAGAATTTAATCGCTACATAACAAATATGGAAAAAACGCAAAATTGGCATGGTACGACTATAGTCTTACTTAGAAAAAATAACCAAACAGTCGTAGCTGGTGATGGTCAAGTCAGTTTGGGGAATACCATTCTTAAAAGCACTGCTAAAAAAGTTAGAAAAATTGAAAAACGTTCCGTCATTGCTGGTTTTGCTGGTTCAACAGCAGATGCTTTAACCCTTTTTGAAAGATTAGAAGCTAAGCTTGAAAAACATGCTGGCAACCTCTCCCGTGCAGCGGTTGAACTTGCAAAAGATTGGCGTACGGATAAATATTTAAGAAGACTAGAAGCTCTTATGGCAGTAGCTGATAAAGAAAAGAGTTATATCATTTCTGGTACAGGTGATGTTTTAGAACCAGAGGATGGAATTATAGGCATTGGTTCAGGCGGTAACTATGCTTTAGCTGCAGCAAAAGTTTTAATAGAGTCAGATCTGTCGGCTGAAGATATTGCAAGAAAAGCAATTAAGATTGCTTCTGACATCTGTGTCTTTACCAACAACAATGTTACAGTAGAGAAGATTTAATTATGGATAAAAATAAACCAAACTTAAAAGTAATCAAAAATGAAGATAAGACTGAAAAAGGTTTAGCTAGTGCTTTATCACCAAGGGAAATTGTTTCTGAACTTGACAGATATATTATTGGTCAAAAAGAAGCAAAAAAAGCTGTCGCTATTGCCTTAAGAAATAGATGGCGAAGACAAGCTTTGACTGATGAAATTAAAGAAGAAATTTTACCAAAAAATATATTAATGATTGGACCAACTGGGGTTGGTAAAACTGAAATCTCAAGACGACTATCAAAATTAGCAGAGGCGCCTTTCTTAAAAGTTGAAGCAACCAAATTTACTGAAGTTGGTTATGTCGGCCGTGATGTAGAACAAATACCAAGAGATCTTATGGAGATTTCTATTGCTTTAGAAAAATCAAAAAAAAGAAAAGAAGTACATGCTAAAGCACAACAATTAGCTGAAGAAAAAGTCATTGATGCTTTAGTCGGTAAAAATGCAACTGTAGCAACACGGGAAAGCTTTAGAAAAAGATTAAGACAAGGTGATCTCGATGCCCAAGAAATTGAAATCGAAGTTGAAGACAACGCATCTAATATTCAAAGTTTTGAAATCCCAGGTATGCCCGGAGGCAATGTTGGTATGATCAATGTTGGCGAGATCTTAGGTAAAATGGGACAAAAAACTAAAAAGAAAAAAATGTCCGTTAAAGAATCTCATGAGATTCTTCTAGCGCAAGAATCTGATAAATTAATTGAACAGGATAAAATCATTTCAGAAGCTAAAAAAAATGTAGAAAATAATGGAATAGTTTTCTTAGATGAAATCGATAAAGTTTCTGCCCGAGGTGATCGTGTGGGTGGTGATGTCTCAAGAGAAGGAGTACAAAGAGATTTATTACCTTTAATTGAAGGTACCACTGTAAATACTAAATATGGTCCACTCAAAACTGATCATATTTTATTTATTGCTTCTGGCGCATTTCAACTTGCAAAGCCATCTGATTTATTACCAGAACTACAAGGAAGACTTCCTATTCGAGTGGAGCTGAGTGCTTTAACGGAAGATGATTTTATAAAAATTTTAAAAGAACCAGATAATAGTTTGATTAAGCAATATAAAGCATTGTTAAAAACTGAAGATGTTGAATTAGAATTTGACGAAAGTGCAATCAATTTCATAGCTAAGATTTCAACTGAGATCAACTCGACTGTTGAAAATATTGGTGCCAGAAGGTTACACACGATTATAGAAAAGATTTTAGAGGATATTAGTTTTACTGCTTCAGATAAAGCTGGTGAAAAAATTCTAATTGATAAAGCTTATATTGAAAAAAATCTTGGTGATTTGACCAAAGATATGGATTTATCTAAATTTATTCTTTAAGTTTTTTAAACTTTACTTTAATTGCGCCTGCTCCACCATCTTTTTGCTCGGCTTCTTCAAGAACAGAGATTTTATCAGCAATTTCTTCAAATGACTTAATGGCTTCAGGAATTAAATATTTCAACTTATTGTATTTGTCTGAATTATAAACATCACTTTTAGGAGAGTGCAGACCTTTACCGGTTATAATGATTGCTTCATTGACCCCTGTCTCAATACATTGCTCTAAAAAATCTTTTGTTTTTTTTATAGCTGTATCTAAAGAACTGCCATGCAAATCTAATTTTCTTTTATTAAATTTTCTAAATTGAGGTTCCTGTTCTTTGCTATGAATAGGTCCAGGATTTTTTATAAACTCTTGCCAATCTTTTAGATCTTTAGCAGAGGGTTTTTTAATCACTTACCTGCTATTTCAGCTAAATACCAGTTAGGATTTCGACTGATTGCGTTTTTAGAAAATTTCCAAATATCAGTAACTGTTTTAATTTTGTCTGGATCACCTTGGATGACTTCGTTTTTATTGTTCCTTTTTACAGAAATAATTTCACTAACAAATTTAACGGTTGCATATAATTCATTTTTGATCTTCTCATATTTTTCAACATTAGAAGATTTAACTCCGATGAAAGTTAGATCAGACTTTGTTTGGTTTTTTACTCTCTCATCAATTGCATTTAGAAAATCGTTGTAAACTTGATCTTTTAATAAGAATTTTAATTCCTTTTTATCACCTTTGGCAAAAGCAGTGATAATTCGCTCGTAAGCAAGTTCAGCGCCTTGTAAAAAGTCTTTTAGTTTCTGCCCTTCTAATTTATCGCCATCCTTATCAAAAAAATTTGGTTTTTCGGTTTTTCGTGTTTGAACTTTATTTTCAAAATTTGAGTAAACAGGTTCATCATGACCAGTTCGTCGACCTAAAATATTTCTTAATCTCAGGATGATAAAGCCTGCGATCATTGCTAATAAAATAATATCTATATAGCCAAAGTTTTCATTCATATTTGAAATATATATATCAATAGTATAGTTTTAAAGGGCGCAAATGAACTTTTTTTTATTTTTTTTAATTTCTTTACCTATATTAGAGCTTTATTTAATAATCAAAATTGGACAAATCATTGGTTTTATTGATGTTTTATTCGTTATTGTGCTAACTGCACTTATCGGTCTCTTTGTCGCAAGAATTCAAGGATTTAAAATTTTACAAGAAGCTCTTCGAAAAATTTTAGAAAACAAAACACCTATTTTTGAAATTATATCAGGCGCTTCGATTGCCGTAGCAGCATTTTTGATGATGGTGCCAGGATTTATCACTGATTTTATTGGCTTGTTATTATTAATACCATTTACAAGAAATATGTTAATTAGTGTTACTTTTAAACCTCGCACACAAAAAAAAGAAGAAAACGTAATTGAGGGTGAGATCATAGACCATGACAGAGAGTAACTATAAAATAATAGGTAAATATCTCAACAATACTCAATTTGAGATTCCAAATGCAGATATATTTTACAAATTAGATGTTCATATAAAAGATTACAAAATCAATCTAGATATTAAAACAGCTAAACTTAAAGATAATGTCTTTCAAATAAATACAACGTTAGCCTTATTGCGAACAGAAGAAACCAAAGAAAAAATTACAGTCAACGTTTCTCTAGCCACAATTGTTGAGATCACAAAAAATGGTTTAAGTGAAAATGACCTTCGCAAAATTTTTTTAATTAGTATACCTCAAGCAGCCTATCCTGATTTGCGCTCAACTATTATTCTATTGTTTGAGAAATCAGGTTTTAAAAATATTCAAATTGAACAAAATATCGATTTTGAAAAACTTTATTTACAAAAATATCCTAATTAATCTTTATAAAAATTCTTTTTTAAATTTTGTTTAAGAAAATTATTAAACTGTTCTAACTCAGCAGGTGTGGGTTTGACAATTTGTTTACAATATTCTGTTTTTTGATTAATTGCAGATTTTTGAAACTCTTGAGTATTATTTGAAGAACCTTCACTGAAAAGCTGAGGTTCTTTTTGCCCGATCATGTTAATATACGCTTCACGTAATAATTCGCAGTCAAGCAATGCGTTATGTTTTGTTCTTTTGGATAGATCAATACCGAAACGTTTACACAAAGCATCAAGAGAATTAGGACTCCCAGGAAACTTTGTTCTAGCAACTTCTAAAGAATCGATGACTACATTAGGATCAATGTTCTGCTTTCCTAATAAACCCAGTTCATAGTTCAAGAAACCAAGATCGAATTTGGCGTTATGAATAATAATTTTTTTCCCCTCAATAAATTTTAAAAAATCATCACAAATTTCTTTGAATGGTTTTTGATCTTTTAGAAACTCATCTGAGTAACCATGAACTTTAAAAGCATCTGGCGAAACTTTTTTACCTTCAGGATTAATAAGATAGTAAAAAACATTCTTAGTCGGCATTAAGTTTTTAGTTTCAATGCAAGCAATCTCAACTATGCGATCTTTATGCTCGGTTGAAAGGCCGGTGGTTTCTGTATCTAAAAAAATTTCATGCATATTTTATTAATTTTAATTTTAAAATTTTAACTTTTTCTTTTAAATCTTTCAAAGATTTATCATTATAAATAACATAATCACTTTTTTGTATTTTCCGTTGAGGTTGTATTTGTCGTTTATCAAATAAATTAAAATGTTTAATGTTCCCACCTCTTTGAATAAATAATTTCTTTCGTTTTTTTAAGGGTGCAAAAACAAAAACACATTTATGATAATTTTTTTGAAGTTTACTTTCAAAAAGTAAAGGAATTTCGAAAAAGCACATCTTTTTATTTTTGTTCTTCCTTATAAAGTTTTTTCTTTCTTTTCTAACTTTGGGATGAATAAATTTTTCTAATTGTTTTAATTTAATTTTTTTACTTCTTAAAAGTTTTCTAATATCTTGTTTAGATCGGATGCGATGTTTAAGTATCCGACTGAGCGATTTCAAAAAGATTTTTTTCTTATATAAATTTTTAACTACTAAATCTGCATCAAATATAGGGGTTGTGTTTGATCTTAATAATTTTGCAACGGTAGATTTACCTGAAGCAATTGACCCTGTGATTGCAATTTTTTTCATTGTATTTCGGCTTTCATAAGACTAATAAGTTCATTCGTGATCTTGGGTTTAACTCCTGTCCAAATTTCAAAAGCTCTTTCACCTTGATAGATTAACATTTCTAAGCCGTTGAAAACTTCCCCGCCGCTATTTTGTATTGATTTAGCTAACGTTGTTTTATCCGGGTTATAAATAACGTCATAAAATATTGTACCCTTATTGATTGGCGCATCATTGAATGGCGTTGGATCATCAGTTTTCATACCTAAACTTGTAGTATTAACAATCATGGCAGTGTCTCTTAGATGCTGCTTTAAACTGTTCCATGGTATGACTTGCACATTAGAAAATTGTTTCTGTATAGCTTCTGCCTTAGCAATCGTTCTATTAGCTAACACTATATTTACAATTTTTTTTTGACTTAAAGCATAAATTATAGATGGTGTTACGCCGCCTGCACCTAAAACTAAGATTTTTTTCTTATTATCAATTTTTTTAGTAATTTTATTTAAAAATCCTGATTGAAAACCATAAATATCAGTATTGTCACCACAAACTTTTCCTTTTTCAAAATACAGTGTATTAACTGAGTTTGTCTTCTGCGCTGCTTCAGTTAAGTGTTCAACAAAAGGGATAATTTTTTGTTTGAATGGTATCGTAATGTTTATGCCCGTAAGTTCACCGGTTTTTATTTTATTTGTGACATTCTTTAATTCTTGTTCCTCTAACTCTAATTTTCCATATTCACCTGCAATATTATTCTGCTTAAACCAATAATTCTGCATTAGTGGAGATAAGGAATGACTTAAAGGATTGCCAATGATTACAAATTTTTTCATTTATAGTTATTTATATAAGTTTTAATTTCCTTAATCGGTAAACCCATAATTGAGTCGGTATCACCTTTAATATACTCAAACAACTTTAAACCATCTGCCTCGACTTGATACACGCCGTAAGCTAACAAGGTTTCTGTTTTAATTCTATTTAAATAAGTTATTAATTCTTCGGTTGTGTGGGTTTTCATCTTGAGTTCTGATGAATCTGAAAAATTCCAAACCATAGAACCATTAAGAGAGATACAGACTGAGCTAATAAGATAATGAACTTTGCCATTTAATTTTTGTAAAATTTTAAGAGCTTCTTCTCGACTTTTTGGCTTACTGATTAAAGTATTTTCTAAACTAACAACACTATCAGCTCCTAAAACTAGTTGATTTGGATTTTTTTTGCTTACCTTAATCGATTTTAATTCTGCTAAATTTTTAGATATTAGTAACGGGTCAGCACCTTCGGCTAATAAGCTTCTTTTTACTTCATCTTCATCAACGTAAGAAACCTGCACTTCACACTGAATATTATTTTTTTCTAAGATGGTTTTTCTAACTCCACTTTTTGATGCTAAAATTATATTCATTTGTTATTTTTAATATCATAAATTTTAATGATTGATGCTGCTGTTTCCTCAACTGACCGACGGGTTACATCGATCACAGGCCAGCCTTGTTTCTTAAATAAAGCTTTTGACTCTTCCACTTCTTTTTTAATTTTTTCTAAATCAGTATAATCTGTTGTGTTTCTATCGTTCATAATAGCCATTCGATTTCGTCTGATATCCGCTAAACGTTCAGGTTCTGCTACTAAACCAATAATACATTGTTTGTCTTTAGCTTGTTTTATGGAGTCAGGTACACTTTTAGAATTCACCAAAGGAATATTTAAAGTTTTAAAACCACGGTTCGCTAGATAAATAGATGTCGGTGTTTTACTCGTTCGGCTTACACCTAATAAAATAATATCAGCTTGATCTGCTTCTGCTGCTTTATTACCGTCATCATGGGACATGGTATACTGGATGGCATCAATTCGTTTATAGTAATTATCATCCAAGACGTGCTGCGCGCTAGGTTTATGTGTCGCTTTTTGATTTAAGATTTTTGAGAAATTTAAAATCAAATTACCTAAAATGCCAAAGCACGGTATTTGGCTTTCTGCCGCTTTGTTAGCAACATATTTCGCCAACTTAGTCTCAACAATGGTGTACAAAATAACAACATTTTCTAATTCTTTACACTCGCCAATAATCTTATCGACCTGTGTTTCGGTTCTAATGAAAACAAATTCTTTTAATACATATTCAAAATTAGAAAATTGTGATTTTATGGCATAAAAAATTCTCTCGATCGTCTCACCGGTTGAATCCGACACTAAAAAAACATTATATTTTTGACTCATAAAGCTGTTAGCAAATTATTAATAAGTATCTCTTATACACTGATTATCGTTCTCGTTAAAAATCATTAACATTAATAAATTTTAAATTAACATGTTATTCACTAATGGTAAATTTGTTAGATCTGTCTTCAAATATGTTAATTTTTTTAAAAAAATGTATTAATAGTTAAAATATAGTTAATGGTTATTAAGAGCTGTTGTGTATATCAATGGTATAACTGTTTATTAACGTAATTAAGAGGACCTACTACAATATATATAAATATATAAACTATTATTAAGATAATGATCCTAAGTAGATATATCACCAACCAAGAAATTTCAGTGAAGAAACCTGTATGGTTCATGAGACAAGCTGGAAGATATCTTCCTGAGTTTATGGAAATAAGAAAACAAAATCAGGATTTTATTAAATTATGTTTAAATACAAAATTAGCAACTGAAATAACCCTCCAACCAATCAAACGATATAACCTTGATGCAGCAATTATTTTCTCTGATATCTTAATGGTTCCACATGCTTTAGGTCAAAAAGTTACTTTCATAAAAGACCATGGTCCAAAATTAACGTATTTTGAAACAGGAAAATTTTCTAGAAGTCCTGATGAAATGTGTAAAATTTTAGAACCAGTTTATAGTGCAATTAACCTAACCCGTAATCAATTAAACAAAGATAAATCACTCATAGGTTTTATAGGGGCACCCTGGACACTTGGAGTTTATATGATGAATCTTAAAGAAGATAAAAATACCTTAGACAATGAAAAATTTTATACAGAATTAAATTTGATTAGATTTAATTTGGAGCGCTTAGTTAATATTTTGTTTGCCCATATTGAAAAACAATATCAAGCAGGCGCTGATGTTATTCAGATGTTTGATTCTTGGGCTGGATTAATTCCAGAAAAATATGTCAAAGAATTATGTTTTGAACCTTCCAAAAAAATTAGAGATTTTTGTAAATCGAAAAACATTCCCCTTATTTGTTTTCCTAAAGGGATTGGAAAAAAATATAAAGATTTTATTGAATATGTTAAACCTGATTGTGTTAATATTGATTATGAACTCGATCCCGTTTGGGCGAGAGAAAATCTAAAAGATACTTGTATTCAAGGTGGCTTAGATCCAAAAAAGTTACTTGGTGATGAAAAATTATTATTAACGGAAGTTAAAAATTACTTAGATATATTTAAAAATCAAAGATATATCTTTAATCTCGGTCATGGTATTTTGCCAGAAACGAAACCAGAAACAGTAGAAAAAATTGTAAAAATTGTGAGAGATTATTAATGCAGAACGATCATCCCAAAGTTAATTTCGGTAAAACAGGTGTATTGGTGGTTAATCTAGGCACACCAGATTCAACAAGTTGGTGGGACATTAGAAAATATTTAAAAGAATTTTTATCAGACCAACGTGTGATCGAAGTAAACCCAGTTCTATGGTGGTTTATTTTAAATTTAATCATTTTGAACTTTAGACCCTCAAAAACAGCAGAGGCTTATAAAAAAATCTGGATGAAAGCTGAAAATATGTCCCCTCTACGTTATTATACGATTGCTCAAGCTAATAAATTAGCTGCACAATTTAAGAATGATAAACTGATTTTTGATTATGCTATGCGGTATGGTAATCCAAGCATTAAAAGTAAAATTAAAAAATTACATGAACAGGGCTGTGAGAAGTTAATTGTTTTACCGCTTTACCCACAATATGCAGCCGCTACTTCGGCAACAGTCAGTGACGAAGTCTTTCGAACATTGATGGCTATGCGTTGGCAGCCTACTTTACAAATCATCCACCATTATGAATCTGAACCTCTTTATATCGACGCGTTGGTTAATTCGATCAATAAAAAAGTTAAAGAAATATCTTGGAAGCCTGATTTAATTCTTGCTTCTTACCACGGTATCCCACAAAAATATTTTACCAAAGGTGATCCGTATCAATGTTATTGTCAAAAAACGTCGCGTCTTATTATTGAAAAATTTGGTACCAGCATTCCTCTTAAAACTACTTTTCAATCGCGATTTGGTCCAGATCCATGGCTACAACCTTATACTGATAAAACTCTAGAGCAATTACCTAAAGAGGGTAAAAAAAATATTTTAGTTATATGTCCGGGGTTTTCCTCCGACTGCGTGGAGACCTTGGAGGAAATTGCTATCCAAGGCAAAGAGACGTTTATGGCTGCGGGTGGAGAAAACTATGATCTAATACCTTGTTTAAATGATAATGATGATCATATTCGTTTATTAAAAACTTTAATTGATAAATATAATATAAATTAATTATGAATGCTTATCTTGCTTTTAAAGCTCTTCACCTCATAGCGGTTATTTCTTGGATGGCCGGCCTGCTCTATCTTCCAAGGATTTTTGTTTATCACGTTAATGCTCAGAATAGTGAAACGATTGAAAAATTTAAAACGATGGAACGAAGATTATTTTTTATCATCATGAACCCAGCCATGATTTTGAGTTGGATATTTGGTATTTTATTAATCCATCAGATTGGCTTTGCTAGTTTAGCTTTTCTTTGGGTAAAGTTAAAATTTGCTTTAGTCATCTTAATGACAATCTTTCATTTTTATCTCTTAGCTTGTTTAAAAAACTTCAATAATAACAGCAATAATCACTCAGAGCGCTTTTATAGAATTATTAATGAGGTACCGACAGTGCTTTTAATTTTGATTATATTTATTGTGGTATTTAAACCATTATAGGGCTTGATTTATTTATACTAAGTAACTATATTAATTATACATTCCTTTAAAAACAATCATATGAACTTACAGGACCTAAAAAACAAAAAACCGTCTGATTTAATAGCTGAAGCCGAGAAGCTGGGCATTGAAAATGCTAGCACATTAAGAAAGCAAGAAATCCTTTTCGGGATTTTAAAGAAATTAGCTGAGAAAAATGAACAGATTACAGGGACAGGAGTTCTTGAGGTATTACAAGATGGCTTTGGTTTTTTAAGAGCGATTGAATCAAACTATTTACCTGGACCAGATGATATTTATGTCAGTCCAAGCCAAATCAGAAGATTTGGTCTACGTACTGGAGATACAGTTGAAGGAGAAATTAGAGCACCCAAAGATCAAGAAAGATATTTTGCATTATTAAAAGTAAACTCAATAAATTATGAAGCACCAGAAAAAGTAAGAAATAAAATCGCTTTTGATAACTTAACACCACTTTATCCAAATGAGAGAATTCAATTAGAAACAGAAACTACTAAGGTTGAAAAGAAACCAGATAATACAGCGAGAATCATTGACCTTGTTAGTCCGATTGGTAAGGGGCAAAGAGCTTTGATCGTTTCACCACCAAGAGCTGGAAAAACAATTATTTTACAAAACATTGCTCAATCGATTACTGCCAATCATCCAGAAATTTATTTAATGGTGCTCTTGATTGACGAAAGACCCGAAGAAGTAACAGATATGCAAAGATCAGTTAAAGGTGAAGTCGTTAGTTCAACATTTGATGAACCAGCATCTCGACACGTTGCTGTTGCTGAAATGGTTATTGAAAAAGCAAAAAGATTAGTTGAACACAAAAAAGATGTCGTCATTTTATTAGACTCGATAACAAGATTGGGCAGAGCTTATAACGCTGTTGTTCCAAGTTCTGGTAAAGTGTTAACAGGTGGTGTAGATGCTAATGCTCTACAAAGACCAAAGCGATTTTTTGGTGCCGCTAGAAACGTTGAAGAAGGCGGTTCTTTAACAATAATTTCAACTGCGTTAATTGATACTGGTAGCAGAATGGATGAGGTGATCTTCGAAGAATTTAAAGGAACCGGTAACTCTGAGATTATCCTGGATAGAAAAGTTGCTGATAAGAGAATTTACCCAGCAATCGATGTCACAAAATCAGGAACAAGAAGAGAAGAATTATTATTCAAAAAAGAAGATCTGATGAAGATGAACGTTCTAAGAAGAATTATTAGTCCGATGGGAAGTATGGAGGGTATTGAATTCTTAATTTCTAAAATTAAAGATACTAAGAATAATGCTGATTTCTTTACTTCAATGAATAAAAACTAATTTAATCTTTCAAAATCTAAAAGTTTTTTCTTAATCCCTACCCCACCTTTAGCAGAAAAACCTACCAGCTTTCCATTTGAACCTATAACTCGATGACAAGGAATAGCTAAAAGATGCTGGTTTTGACCGCACACTCTACCAACATGACGTGGAGAAAGTTTCAATTTTTTAGCAATGTCACCGTAAGTCTTTGTCGAACCTCGTTTTATTTTCCTTAATTCTTGCCAGATTTTAAGTTGATATTTGTTACCCGTAATTCGCAGTGGAATGATTATTTTTTTATTTTTACCAGCTAAATATCTTTTAATATTAATTGAGGCTGATTTTAAAGTTTGATTGGCTCTCCCTTTTTTTTGTTTTTTCCCAAATCTAATGGAACTAATTTTCTTATCTATTTCGCTAATATTAACCCAACCAAATTTAGTAATAAAACTTATTGTATTTTCCATCTAAAAGATCTTAACTTACCTTAAAAAAATTTATATGAATATTTATGCTTTATCCTCAGGTGCTGGCCCTAGCGGCATAGCCATTATCCGTTTGTCCGGTGAAGCCTCTGGCTTAATTGCTAAGAAGATTTGTCGAACTAACGAACTTAATATTCAGCAAGCAAATTTTACCAAATTTTATAATCCTAAGAATAATGAAGTTTTAGACGAAGGGTTAGTTATCTATTTTAAGGGTCCTAACAGTTACACAGGTGAGGATTTGGTCGAATTTCATACCCATGGCAGTAATGCTGTAATCACAGCCTTTACAAACGTTTTGGCTGATTTTGATAATTGTCGGCTAGCAGAACCTGGTGAATTTACTAAACTTGCACTTCAGAACGATAAAATAGATTTGTTAAAAGCTGAGAGTATAGGTGATTTAATTAATGCTGAAACGGAACTACAAAGAAAACAAGCTATTAACTTTATTCAAGGGCATGCTACTGATCACTATAATAATCTTAGAGAAAAACTAATTAAAGCCTTAGCCTATATTGAAGCAAAGATCGATTTTGCTGAAGAAGATTTACCAGACTCTGTGCTAAAGGATGTACAAAATTCAATTAAAGAAGTTCACCGAGAAATTAAAATACTTTTAGAGGACCAAAAAATAGGTGAAAAAATTAGAGACGGTTTTAGGGTTTCAATCATCGGGCAGGTTAATGCTGGAAAATCCTCGCTGTTAAATTTATTAGCAAAAAAAGAGGCCGCTATAGTGTCAGAAGAAGAGGGGACAACGCGAGATGTAATCGAAGTATATTTAAATATTGATGGTTATCCAGTGATCCTATCAGATACTGCTGGTATTAGAAAAACTGATAGTGCCGTTGAAAAAAAGGGAATTAGCAAAGCCATTGAAAGATCAAAAGAATCTGATTTAAACATTATCATTATAGATAACACCTCAGAAAAAATTGATAAAGAAATTACTGATTTGGTCAATGACAATAGTATTGTCGTTTTAAATAAAAGCGACCTTCAAAATAAAACAAATCATCAGTTTAAAAATAACAAACCAATATTGTTATCAGTTAAAAAAAATGAACACGTAGATCATCTAATCTCTGAAATCAAAAGTAGACTTAGTAATAAATTTATTGCTCAGAATAAAATATTAATCACTAGACAACGACATCGAATTAAACTTCAACAAGCATTAAAAGATATCGATAATTATTTAAATAAGGGTTCCAAGAAAGAAATTGAGCTTGCAGCTGAAGATTTAAGACTGGCTACAAGAAATCTTGGAGGTATTATTGGTAAAGTAGATATTGAAGAGATTTTAGGGTCTATATTTAAGGATTTCTGTATCGGAAAATAATAATTTACACTTGTATTAGTAAAAAAGGACTATAGATTTATATCATGAGCAATGAAACGACATTTGATGTGATTGTAGTGGGTGGAGGTCATGCCGGGTGTGAGGCAGCGGCAGCATCTGCTAGAATGCGCGTAAATACAGCGCTTTTTACCCATAAAATTAGCACGATTGGGGAGATGTCCTGTAACCCTGCCATTGGTGGACTAGGCAAAGGGCACTTGGTCAGAGAAATAGATGCTCTTGATGGTGTCATGGGTGTCGTTGCAGATAAATCTGGAATTCAGTTTAGGCTTTTAAATAGAAGTAGGGGACCTGCAGTGAGAGGACCTCGAACACAGTCAGATAGAGCACTTTATAAAAAATATATGCAGGAACTTTTACTCAATTATGAAAATTTATCTGTATTTGAGGATCCAATCGTTGAATTTATATTTGATAGTAATGAAATCAAAGGAGTAATTTGCAAAAGTGGTAAAAAAATTAATTGTAAAAAATTAATTTTAACAACTGGAACATTTTTAAATGGTCTCATTCATATTGGTGATAAGCAAACTCCAGCCGGGAGATTTGATGAGAAACCTACAACAGGATTAAGTGATCAATTAGCGAAATATAATTTAAAATTAGGTAGGCTAAAAACTGGAACACCACCGCGTTTAGATGGTAAGACGATCAATTATGATGAACTAGAGATGCAGCCAGCTGACGACGATCCTTTTTATTTTTCTTTTTTAACCAATAAAACTTTAAGCAAACAAATTTCATGTGGAATCACTTATACCAATGATGAAGTACATAAAATAATTCATGAAAATATTAATCGAAGTGCGATGTACTCTGGTAACATTAAAAGCGTTGGTCCGAGGTATTGTCCCTCTATTGAAGATAAAATTGTAAAATTCAAGGAAAAAAATAAACACCAAATATTCTTAGAACCTGAAGGAATAAAGGACAGCACTGTTTACCCAAATGGTATCTCTACTTCATTACCAGAAGATGTTCAACTTAAAATACTAAGTAATATCAAGGGTTTAGAGCAGGTTAAAATGATCAGGGCAGGGTACGCAATCGAGTACGATTTTGTTGATCCTCGAGAATTATTTCCAACA
>JAYPCI010000001.1:41700-44743 GCA_038124645.1 Candidatus Pelagibacteraceae bacterium | reverse complement strand
GGCAGGGTACGCAATCGAGTACGATTTTGTTGATCCTCGAGAATTATTTCCAACACTAGAGACAAAAAAAATTAAATCATTGTTTTTAGCTGGTCAAATTAACGGTACCACTGGTTATGAAGAAGCAGCTGCCCAAGGTTTAATTGCTGGTTTGAATGCTGCTTTAAAAGTTCTAGATAATGATCAAGAGTTTATTTTAGATCGTGCTGAGTCTTATATCGGAGTAATGATTGATGACCTAATTACTAAGGGTGTCAGTGAACCTTATCGTATGTTTACATCACGAGCAGAATATAGATTAACTTTAAGAGCCGATAATGCTGATCAACGTCTTACCCCTTTAGGTATCAAAATTGGCTGTGTTAAAAATGAGCGTGAAAATTATTTTATATCTAAACAAAAAAAATTAGTCACGGTATCTGACGCCCTTAAGGAAAAAAATTTAAGTCCTAATGAAGCTGAGAAGCATGGTATTAAAATTTCTAAAGATGGAATTAGAAGAAACGGTTTACAATTACTTGGATTAAATAATGTTAATCTTAACTTAATTAGAAAGATATGGGTCAATATACCCCAATATGAATCATCTATAGATGAACAGGTTGAAATTGACTCTCATTATTCTGGTTATTTAAAACGTCAGGCTCATGACATTGCTGCTTTCAAAAAAGATGAAAATATTAAAATACCTAATGAGATTGATTATGAATCTTTTAGCGGCTTGTCCAATGAAGTTAAGTCTAAACTAAAAAAAATTAATCCTAAAACTTTAGGTCAGGCACTTCGGATCGATGGTATCACTCCAGCAGCCGCAATTATCATTTTAGGTCACATTAAAAAAAGCAGATACAAAAGATCTGCCTAATGAACGAGCAAGAAGCAAAAAAATTTCTGCTTAATGATCTTAAAATAAGTTCAAAAAGCCTTGATCAGCTAGGAATTTATGTTGATAGACTTATTAAATTTAACAAACGATATAATCTTATCGGCAAGAGTACTGAAAAGGATATATGGTCGAGACATATAGTAGATTCTGCTCAAATTATTAAATTAATAGATACCTCAAAAGATTTTGCTTTAGCTGACCTAGGTTCAGGAGCAGGACTTCCAGGAATAATAATCGAATTGTTAAAAGAAAGTCCAAGTTTTCACGTGAAATTATACGAAAAATCTAATGTTAAGAGGTTATTTCTTAAATCAATTGTAGACGAATTAAAACTTAATACAGATATTTTGGGAAAGATTGAAAACGACACCAAATTAGGAGTTGATATAATAGTTGCTAGAGCATTTAAGAAATTTGAGCAAATAATTGATATTTCACGTGAAAATAATCAAAAAAATCATAAAATGATCATTTTATTGGGAAAAAGTGCTGAATTAGAGGTAAAAAAAGCTTCTAAGTTGTTAAAATATCCATATAAACTAGTAAATAGCGTGACTGATTCTAAATCAAAGATATTTGTCACGGATATTTTAAAAAACGGTGCTTAAAAATATTGTTTCGATCATAAATCAAAAAGGTGGAGTAGGAAAAACCACCACAGCAATTAATCTTGCAGCCGGACTAGCACTGCAAGGAAAAAAAATTTTACTTATCGATCTGGATCCTCAGGGTAACGCAACAACAGGTTTGGGATTGTCAAATAAAGATGAGGAAAAAAATATTTATAATCTTTTGATCGGACAAAAAAGTTTAAATGAGATAATTCAAAAAACATCAATTAACAATTTAGGTCTGATTGCCTCAAATGTAAATCTATCAGGATTAGAGGTAGAAACAGCACAAGATCAAAAACGAGCTTTCTTATTAAAAGAAATTTTCGAAAAAAATCATAGTGTTTTAAAAGAATATGATTTTATTTTTATAGATTGCCCACCTTCTTTATCCTTACTTACAATTTTATCTTTAGTGGTAGCTGAAAGTTTATTAGTTCCCCTGCAAACTGAATTTTTTGCTTTAGAAGGGATATCCCAATTAATTAAAACAATTGATCGAATAAAAATAAAATTAAATCCTAAATTATTTATTGGTGGAGTTTTATTAACGATGTACGACAGAAGAAATAAATTATCAGGTCAAGTAGAGGAAGAAGCTAGAAAACATTTTGGCAATAAAGTTTATGAAACAGTCATTCCAAGAAATGTCAGATTATCTGAAGCACCCTCTCATGGAATACCGTGTATTCTCTACGATAAATCAAGCAAGGGAAGCAGAAGTTATCTTAACTTTGTTAAAGAATTTTTATCAAAAAATTATAGTGAAATAAACAGTGCAGCATGAGTGAATTAAAAATAAAAAAAGGTTTAGGAAAAGGATTGTCGGCTTTGTTAGGTGATGACCAACAGGCAAAAACTGATTTGCCAAAAACGACGGTGGCGATTGCCGATATAAGTAGAAATCCCTTTCAGCCAAGAATTAATTTTGATCAAGAAAAAATTACTGAACTTGCTAATTCAATAAAAAATAATGGTATTATCCAACCTATAGTGGTTCGACCCGGTAAACAGGATAAGTACGAACTAGTTGCAGGTGAACGTAGATGGCTAGCTGCTCAGCAAGCTGGATTGCATGAAATACCTGTAAATATTGTCGATTTATCAGATAAAGAATCTTTAGAACTAGCAATTTTAGAAAACATTCAACGTGAAAATCTTAATGTCATTGAGGAAGCGCGAGGTTATCAAAGACTAATGAATGAATTTGGCTATAATCATGAGGATGTATCCCAAATGATGTCAAAAAGCAGAAGTCATGTATCCAATACTTTAAGACTTTTAAATTTACCTGCTGATGTAATCAAAATGCTTGAGGCAGGACAGTTATCAGCAGGACAAGTACGACCGTTAATTGGTATGCCGAATGCCTCTTCTATTGCTGAAGAAATAGTCAGTAAAAGAATGAGTGCGCGATCTGTAGAGACCCTAGCCAAAGAGACAAAAAAGCCACTTAAGTTAGTTTATGCCATGGACTCAAATCTTGAGAACATTAAGTTAGATTTACAGAATAAAGTAGGATTAAAAATCGATATCAATAATAAGA
>JAYPCI010000001.1:25848-41600 GCA_038124645.1 Candidatus Pelagibacteraceae bacterium | reverse complement strand
ATTAAGTTAGATTTACAGAATAAAGTAGGATTAAAAATCGATATCAATAATAAGAAAAATAATAGTGGTAAATTAACTATACATTATAAGGATCTCGATCAATTTGAAATGATTATTAAAAAACTTAAATCTTAATTTTGAACAAGGTCTAAAATAGTCTTCTTAAATATTGGCAAATAATCTATATCGTAATTTTTTTTAAGCAGTATTTCATTTGTAAAACAAATTGTTTGCATTTTTTCAACTGTGCTAAGATTTAATTTGTTACAAATCGCAAGGAAAGTAATTTGTTCTTTCCAGAATATTTTTATATTTAATTTTGTTAATACTGATTGAGTAATTTGTTTTTGTTGAGCATTGAGAAGAATAAATTTAATTTTATCTAATTGGTTAATGAGGATTCCGAAGAATAAAAATACTTCTTCTCTACTAATATCTAATTTATCAAATTTACTATTTATTTTAGCAATATTTTTTAGCAATATATCGCTAACTAATTCATTAAAATTTATCTCTAAATTGTAATTTAATAATTTTTCTAATTCATCCTCAGTTACTTTTTTATCTAAGAAATAAAGTTTTATTTTGTTTATTTCTTCATCAACTTTTATTCTTTCGTTTCCAGTTTTTTCTAATATTTGGTTTATCATGCTAGGCGTTAACCCGTTCAAATGACTCAATTCTTTTCTTATTATGGTTGATAATGTAACTTGAGTATCATTATAACAAGGAACAATAATTATATTCTTCTCGGTTTCATAAAAATTTCTAATATTAGATTTTTTAGACAGTAAGCCACTTATGATCACAAGCTTGATGTCATTATTGTTGTTTAAGAAATCTTTTACGTGATCTAAAAAACTTTCTTTAGGATTAGTTACTAAAATAATTCTTTTTTTATTAAATAATGACAAATTAGTAGATTGAGTTTTAAACTTATCCGATTTATCAATTTCCTCGTTTGTTAAGTCTATTATTTCGATATCATTTAATCGTTTAATTTTTTGTAGAATATTTTTTTTTAAGCCTTCGTTTTCTCCGTAAATTAAAATGGATTTATATTTATTGATGATATTAATATCTGATTCTAACAAAAAACTTTTAACTAGCATTTTTGAACCTAAAATTTAAATAATCTAAAATTTGTTCGGCTATATCTCTTAATAGGTCGTCTTTGGTTTTTTTTTCGTTGTAAATTGTTGTTGAGTGATTTGCACCTAATTCATAACTCGTATCAGCAACAAAATTCTTTTTGATTATTTTATTTTCTATTATAAATTCAGCATCCGCTGAAAAAGTTAGATTATAGCTGGTCACACTTCCAGTTTTTGATTTTTCTTTAACAGATTGTGAAGATTGTAAATTAATTTCTAGTGATAATTTATTGGCTACATTAATATCATTATTTGCCATGATATAATCTTTTAATTTGGTTGAATTTCTTCTTTCGCCTTCAATATCGAGATTTTCTATATAATAATTTTTTTCAATTTTATTTATTTTATAACCACAATTAGTTAAAAAAATTAAAAATATAATGGTTAAAAAATTTATTAATATTTTGCTCATTTTATTAAAAAATTGATAATTTTATTTTTAACATGGATTACTTTATTAATTTTTTTTCCATTTAAATATTTCATAACTTTCTCATCTTGTGAACAGAAAGATTGTATTTCTTCGGTATTTAAATCTTTTTTTAAATTGAGAACATGTCTAGTTTTTCCATTTATTTGTACCGCAATATTTGTTTTTTCTTTTTTTAAAATTGCCGAATCAAACTTAGGCCAATTTTTATTATCTTTAGTTAAATTTAAAACTGATAAACATTCATTAGAGATATGCGGCATGAAAGGACTTAAGCTGCTTAAAAATTTACCAAAAATATCTATTATTGATTTTTTATTTTCTATCTTTTTTTCTATCTCAACTAATGTTGAAAAAAATTCATAAAAATTAGCTACCGCTACATTTAGTTGAAAATTTTCAATGCATTCAGTAATTTTGCCAAGATATTTGGCTGAAATTACTTCTAATTCTTCATTAAATGATACCGGTTTGCTTATAGCACTTTGATCCTTTTGGATTTTGGTTGCAAATGCAAAAATTTTTTGAACAAATTTATAGGCAGCATTAACTCCTCTCTCAGACCATTGTATATCTTTATCCGGAGGACTATCAGATAGAATAAACCATCTTACCGCATCTGTTCCATATTGATTTATCATTACTTCTGGATCAACAATATTTTTTTTTGACTTCGACATTGCTTCAGATGGGCCAACTAAAATGCCCTCACCACTTAATCTAGATTTGTAATTTCCATCAATCTGCTCTATTTCATCTGGCGAGTGCCACTTGCCTTTAGTATCTTTATAGGTTTCATGACAAACCATGCCTTGAGTAAATAATCCTTTGAACGGTTCATTAATTTTAATTTCAGGATATGTTATTTTACAAATCTTCATAAAAAACCTAGAGTACAAAAGGTGAAGTATTGCATGTTCAATTCCACCAATATATTGATCCACAGGTAACCAATTGTTTACCTTATGAATAGCAAAGGGTTCTTTTGCTAAATTGGGAGAGCAATATCTCAAAAAATACCATGACGAGTCTACAAATGTGTCAAGGGTGTCTGTTTCTCTTATAAATTTTTCTCCATTCTTTGTCTTTATATGTTTCCAAGTAGGGTGATTTTCTAAAGGATTACCAGATTTTTTAAAATCCACATCATCAGGAAGTTTTACTGGTAATTGATCAAGAGGAACAGTGTGGGCTTTTCCCGTTTCATCATAAATAATTGGGATTGGGCAGCCCCAATATCTCTGCCTAGAGACACCCCAGTCTTTAAGTCTATAAGAAACTTTTCTTTCACCTATTTTAAGCTCCTCAATTTTTTTTATTATAAGACTTTTCGCTTCCTCAGTTGAAAAACCATTTAGAAATTCAGAATTTATCATTTTTCCATGTCCAGTGAATGCTTTATCTTTAATTTTAATCGCCTCTGTTTTTTTATTGTCGCTGACTACCGGGATAACTTCCAAACCATATTTATTTGCAAAATCTAAATCTCGTTGATCATGAGCTGGACAACCAAATACTGCGCCAGTTCCATAATCCATTAAAACAAAATTTGCACTGTAAACTTTCAATTTTTTATTTTTGATAAAAGGATGCTCAACAGTTAATTTCGTATCAAAACCAATCTTTTCAGCATTCGCGATAGCTTCTTCAGTGGTACCAGTTTCCAAACATTTTTTTTTGAATTCTATAAAATCTTTATTATTTGAAATTTGGCTACAGATTGGATGATCAACAGAGACAGCTAAAAAAGATGCGCCAAATATAGTATCTGGACGAGTAGTAAAAACTTTAATTTTATTATCCTTATCTAAGTTAAAATTAATTTCACAACCTTCTGATTTACCTATCCAATTTTTTTGCATTAATTTTACTTTAGATGGCCATTCATTCAGATCATTTAAATCATTGAGTAATTGATCAGAAAAATTTGAGATGTTAAAAAACCACTGAGATAATTTTTTACGTTCAACCGTGGCACCTGATCTCCATCCTTTTCCATCAATCACTTGTTCATTAGCTAAAACAGAATTTTCAACCGGATCCCAATTTACATATGTCTCTTTTTTTGAAATGAAACCTTTATTATAAAAATCAATAAACATCTTTTGCTGGTGCTTATAATAATCAGCATTACAGGTAGCAATTTCTAAGTCCCAGTCCAGAGAAAGACTGAAGAGCTTAAGTTGTCTTTTCATTTCATTAATATTTTTGGTAGTCCAATCTTTGGGGTGCATGTTATTTTCGCGAGCTGCATTTTCTGCTGGCAATCCAAAGGCATCCCAGCCCATTGGATGCAAAACATTGTATCCATTCATAAATTTATATCTCGCGATGACATCTCCAATAGTATAGTTTCTAACATGCCCCATATGAATTTTTCCTGAAGGATAAGGAAACATTTCCAGACAGTAATATTTTTGTTTGTTCTCGTTATGATATAATTTTTGCTTTTCTAAAATTGGACGCCATTTTTGGTCCAAATTTTTTACATTTATTCTTTCCATTAAAGATTATTTTTTGGTTTTGTTTTGTTCTTTATCTAATACCGCGGCTTTTGTTAAAATTGCTCTAGCCAGCTCTTGTTTGATGTTAGAGGTTAAAATATTAACTTGGCAATTTTCAGTAGGTTTGCAATTTTTTTTATGGACAATAATTTTCAAACTTGCTGCTTCAACTGTGTTAGATAAAAATCTAACAGTTATTTTAAGAGAGTCATTCGTATTAGTATCGCTATACCAATCAGTGATAATAATACCTCCTGAATAATCGACCGTAGCCATAGGAATAAAATCCAATGTCTCTAGTGAAGCTCTCCATAATGGATTAGATGTACTAAATTCATAAGTAGTGCCTTTACCACCCATGACAGTTCCAATTCCTACACCGCGACCTTCTTCAATATTTTTTCTGGCTCTTTCTCGAGCATCCGCAGGTGTCTGCCTCAGATCCACTTTTTTTGGTTTTAAAGGTCCGCATCCTGTTAGAAAAAGGATCCCAATGATTGAAAAACAAGTGAATTGCTTGATAAAATTGGTCATTGATTAAGATTTATAGTTTTTTTAATAAAATTTCCACAAAATGCTTATTTTATAGGCATTATTTAATGTTGTAAAAATACCACACTACCAGAAAAAAACTAATAAATAATGCCTTTTTAAGCGTTTTGAAACAAGAATTTGCTAATTTCACTCAACATTTTAAATTTAATTTAAAATTAAAAGGAGAAACATAAAATGAAAACATTGAAAAATATACTAGTTGGATCTCTAGCTAGCTTAATCGTTTTCGCATCAGCGCAAGCTGGTGAACTTACTGTTTCTGGTTCAATGGAAGTTTCTAAAACATCTTTAGGAAACCAAGTAACTGGTAACGGTATCGGTCAAGAAAACGAATTAGCAATTACTGGTTCAACTGAATTAGACAATGGTACAACTGTATCTTACAAACAAACAATCGGTGATACTTTTGGCTTTAACGATTCTGAATTAGTTTTCGGAACTAGCTACGGTACAATCGGTGTAAGATCTACAGGTGGTACAATTGAAGATATCGATAACATTGTTCCAACTGCATTTGAAGAAGCTGAAGCATTATGGCCTTCATCAACAGGATGGAATGACGTTGGTAGTACTGATGGTACTATGGGTGTTACATGGGCAAATGGCTTATTTGACACTGGCATGAATGCTACTGTTTACTACACTCCAAGATCAGGTTCTGGCGACGGAATCGCTGACGATGGTGTAAAAGGTTCAACTAATGATGATAACGGTGATGCTTTATCTGTAACTCTTAGAGGTAACCCAATGGGTATCGTTGATGGTTTAGACGTAGCTCTTGGTTATGAACAAATCGACTCTAACGTAACTACTCGTGAAGACGAAGAGTCTGTAACTGCTGCTATAAACTATACATATGGTCCACTAAAAGTTGGTTACCAAATGGGATATCAGTCTCTAGGAACAGGAACTACAACTGGTGAATCTAACGTTGATTGGTACAAAAACGTTTATGCTGGTGCAGCTTACGCTGTAAACGATGCATTAACTATTTCTTACCAAATAGCTGATTCAAAAAGAAAACTTTCAAGCGGTTCGTCTATCAAGACAGAAGCTGAAGGTTTCTCTGCAGCATACACAATGGGTGGTATGACTATCGCATACGTGAACAACGATGCTGATAACGCAAACTACTCTGACGGTGCTGACAGAAGTGCACAACAAGTTGTGCTTTCAGTTGCATTCTAATTTAAGTAGTTAGAAATTTAAAAAGGCCGGTAATTTATTATCGGCCTTTTTTTTTGGATAATTTAAAATTTAAACTGAAGATCTTTATAGGCAGACATTACACAAATACCCTTTGATCTTGTGCTATTTTTAATTTTTTTAATATTGCTATGGTTTATTCCACCCAATGCATAAAAATTAACCGGAAAAATATTTGCTAAATAATTGAATTTATTAATATCTAAAAATCCTTTTTTCTCTTTAGTTTCGAACACTCTTGAAAGCAAAATAGCATCGCATCCTTGATTGATTTTTCTATTTATCTCAATCGCATTATGAGCACCTCCTAGTATGAATATTTTCTTATTAACTAGTTTTAAATGCTTATAAGAGCAACGATTATAAGAAGAGATGTATAGTAAATTCGTCTTATATTTTACCAACAGCTTTGCATTATTATAAACAAAAAATCTTATATTATTTTTTCTTAATTTAGCTGTGACTTCATCTTTAAATTTTATTTGTTTAAGATCTCTTAAAAGTAATTCTGCTTTTAATTGTTTGATACGTTTGATATTGATTTCATTAGGATTATTGATAATTATAATTTTTTGTAACATGAGTTATTCAGTTCTATCTAATTTAACTAAAGTAAAAGAAAAAATTCAACAAATTAATCCCGCCAACCCAAGTGAAATAATCGCTGTTACCAAAACTTTTAATTATCAGCATTTTGAGCCTTTGTTAAAGGCAGGTCATATTCATTATGGTGAAAATAAAATCCAAGAAGCTGAAAAAAAATGGACTCCACTCTTTTCAAAACACAAAAATTTTAAATTGCATATGATTGGGAAACTACAAAGCAATAAAGCAAAAAAAGCTGTAAAATTATTTGATTATATTCACTCTCTAGATAACATGAAATTAGCCAAAATATTAGATAATGCTGAAAAGGAATTAAACAAGCGCTGTAAGTACTTTATTCAAATAAATATTGATTTTGAAAATCAAAAGTCCGGAATTCATCCTGATATACTTTTAGATTTTTACCAACAAATAAAAAAGGAAACTAATCTAAATATAATCGGTTTAATGTGTATACCATCAACTAGTTCAAATTCGTCCAAGGCTTTTAAAGCTATGAAAGATTTAGTTAACAGAATTGATCTTAACCATTTAAGCATGGGCATGAGTTCTGATTATATTGAAGCAATTAAATTTGATGCAACTTTTATTAGGTTAGGAACAGTATTATTTGGTGACCGTATAATTATCTAATAATAATTTTTGTTTTTTTGTTGATCAAACTGATTAGACTCAACATAAAAGGTTTTGAAATAGCAACACAACCTTTCGTGGGTTTATAATTCTTTTTGGCTAGATGAATGAAGATGGCACTACCTTTGTTTTTCTTAATTATTTTTCTATTAAAGTTCACCACAATAATTACATCGTAAGTATTATCTTTTCTAAATAACTTTTCAGCAGAATATTTGAAAGGTAGTTTTACTAATTGATTGTAATATTTTGATAACGGATCATCACACCATACCATATTTCTTCTTATGATCTTTTTTTTAAGACTTGTTTTGATCTGCCCTATGCGATCTTTTCTATACAATATATACTCTAGATTAAAAGACCCTTTGGGTGTTTTTAAATCACCTTCAACTTTATTCTTCGAAATACCTCTTTTACCAATCGCACATTTTGCTTTATAATTTGTATAAGTAATTTTATTTTTATGAACGTAAATATGCATCAAAATTTAGTTTTTCTAGGTGATGATAATTTTACCAGAACGTTTGAGGAATTAAAATCATTTTTCGAGTTCGACTATAAAGTTCAAAATATTAAAGACTTTAAAGAAGCAAACAACCATTCAATCTATATTTTATTATTGGAAACTTTAAAAAAGATTAAAGTTGCAAATGATAATAATATTATTGTTCTTAAAATTAGTGATGATAAAAATATAAAATATGCGAATATAAACGTTCCTTGTGATATTTTCGAATTTCAAAAACTGATACTTAAAAATTTAATAGCTAAAAAGTTTGTTGCTAATGCTGAAATTAAGGTAAAGAATTACTTATTAGATGTTAATTCTCGTATATTAATTAGAAATAAGATACAGCTTCAATTAACTGAAAAGGAGACAAAATTAATTGAATTACTTAATGAGAAAAAAACACCATTAAACAAAGAACAACTTATTAATTTAATCTGGAATTATTCGAGTAAAAGTGAAACCCACACACTAGAAACACATATTTATCGTTTAAGAAAAAAAATTAGTGATAAATTTAATGACGATAATTTTATTCGTATTAGTGAGCAGGGTTACTATATATGAAAAAACGAAATATTTTTGCTAAAGAACTTACTCAGGCTAAGTATAAAAAGAGAATTGTTAAACCCAAAAAAGGCAAAGGCAGTTTTACACGAAAGAAAAAAAAAGTTTTTGCAGATAATTAATTATTTTTTATTTCTAACCTTGCCCCCAAAATTTGAATAACTTGCGAAGCTAAATTTGTTCCTTCTTGAAGACAAGATTTAATATCTTGTGTTTTTAAATAACCATTGAGAAAACCTGCAGCGAATAAATCGCCAGCGCCTGTTAAATCAACTAATTTTAAATTTTTTTTACTTGCACACTCAAAGACCTCATTGCCCATAATAGCAAGACTACCCTTTTCAGATCTAGTTACGATAATTAATTTATTTAATTCTTTTGCAAAATGAATTACATCATTTATTGAATTAGATCCTACCAAGTGATTAATTTCCTGTTCATTTGAAAAAACTATATCCAAATGATTTTTGACTAGATCGGTAAAATTTTCTTTATGTCTTTCAACACAAAACTGGTCTGATAATGACATTGCCTTTTTATTTGAATGCTTTAAAGCTAATTCGAAAGCTTTTTGAGGATCTCCTTTATCCCATAGATACCCTTCCAGAAGTGTGATTTTGCTTTTTTTAATTGCGTCAATATTAATATCTCTCTCATTAATTCTTCCGGCTGTGCCTAAATATGTACACATAGTTCGTTCTGAGTCTGGGGTTATTAAAATTAAACATGTTCCAGTCGCTAGTAACTCTTGTTTTGGGCTATAGAAATATCTCACATTTTCATTTTTTAAACCCTCTTCATATTTCATACCCAGTGTATCATGGTTTACTTTGCCAATAAAACCTACTTTATTACCCAACTGTGCTAATCCCACAACTGTATTGGCAACAGAACCGCCTGAGATAGTCTCCTCAATTTTTAACGAGGTTAATAAGTTTTTAAACTCATTGTCTTCGACCAGCTTCATTGTGCCCTTTTTTAATTTATTTTGAGCTAGAAAAGTCTCATCAACTTTGCAAATAACATCAACAATAGCGTTTCCTATACCTATAACATCCATGACTATTATGCTTTTTTTGTTTTTATTGGTTTTATTCTATTAGGATAACAACTTCTACATATTTTACAACTTATTCCAAAACATTCCCGAGCTTTGCAAAATTCTCTGCCATAATAAATTATTTGTAAGTGTAATTTATTCCAGTATTTTTTTGGGAATAATCTTTTCAAGTCTCTTTCTGTCTGTTCTACATTTTTACCGTTAGTTAATCCCCATCTTTGAGCTAAGCGATGAATATGTGTATCAACAGGAAAAGCTGGAAAACCAAATCCTTGAGACATTACAACACTAGCTGTTTTATGCCCAACGCCTGGAAGTTTTTCTAATTCAGAAAAAGTTTTTGGTACTTTACTGTTATAATTTTTAACTAATATTTTTGATAAGTTGTATATACTTTTAGCTTTAATTCTAAAAATACCAATACGTTTGATTAATTTTTCGATTTTACTTCGTCCAAGCTTAACAAAATGTTTTGGTTGATAATATTTAGGATATATTTTTTTTGTTACATTATTGACATTTTTGTCTGTGCATTGCGCAGACAGTAATACTGAAATTAGAAGAGTAAATACATTTTTATGTTTGAGCGGGACCGATGTATTTGGATATATTCGATTAAGTATTTTTAAAATGATTTTAGCACGTCTTTTCTCACTCATTAGTGGCCGTTTTAGAAATTTAATAAATTTCTCATTGAGTAAAGACCTGGTCTCTTATTTATTAACCATTTTGCGGCAGTAAGTGCGCCTGAAGAATATAATTCACGGTCAAATGCCTCATGATTTAAGGTAATGACCTCTTTGCCATTAGAAAATTTAACTTCGTGTTCACCAATGATCTCACCTACTCGGATTGAGTTGAAATTAATTTTTTTACTGTAAGGAAAGTTTTTTTTGTTTAAGTATTTCTTTCCAAGTAGTTTGTAAAAATTAAGTTTTTTACCAGCGGCAATCCCTTGCCCAAGCATTAAAGCGGTACCAGAAGGATAATCCTTTTTGTGTTTATGATGAGTTTCAAAAATTTTGCTTAAAAAGTCTTTACCTAAGGATTTTGCTGCAATTTCAGTAAGGTACATTAGCAAGTTAACACCCAAACTCATGTTACCAGCTTTTAAAATAGGAATTTTTCTAGAAAAAGTTTTTATAGCCATTTCCTGTTTTTTTGTGAAACCAGTTGTTCCTATAACTACTCTTTTTTTTAGTTTTGAAGCTATTTTTAAAATCTGAAAGGTTGAGCTAGGAGTTGTAAAGTCGATGATCACTTGAGTATTTTTAAATGCTTGTTCTGTATTTAGTTGAGGTTTTAAGCCAAGCAGTTTTTTATTGATAATTCTATTTTCTGTGAGTGAGGAAATTTTAAAACGTGAATCCTTTTTCGCTGACTGTATAAGTTTTTGTCCCATTCTACCAAGACAGCCTGATATTGTAATATTAATTTTTTTCATGATTTTAAAAATTTACTAACTTTTTTAAAAAAAGAACTTAATAAAGGACTAGCATTCTCTTTTTCTAACGATCTAAATTCTTCCATAATTTCTTTTTGACGTTTATTCAATGATACAGGAACTTCAGTAATTATTCTAACATATAAATCACCAAATATATTCTTTCTAATTAAAGGCATGCCTTTGCCTTTGATTCTAAATTGCTTTCCATGTTGCGTGCCTGCAGGTATCTTTAAAAGTATTTTTTTGCCATCAATCGAAGGTAGTTCGATTGATGCTCCTAAAATTGCATCTGAAGTTGAAACAGGTAGATCAATTAGCAAATGTTCATTTGATCGTTTGAAAATCTCATGTTCATCAACAGAGATAAATAAATATAAATCACCAGCTGATCCGCCTCTTATACCGGCTTCACCTTTGCCGCTTAGTCTTATCCGGGTGCCATCATCAACACCTTTCGGAATTTTAACCGATAATTTTTCTTGTGTTTGTATTTTGCCATTTCCCGAACAAGGTTTGCATGGCTTATTAATATATTCGCCATAACCATTACATTGAGGACAGGTTTGCTGTAAGGTGAAAAAGCCCTGACTCGATCTAATTTTTCCGCTGCCACGACAGTAATCACATTTAGCCGGCTTTGATCCTGGCTCTGCACCTGAACCCGAACAAGTTGAACACTTTTTATAGTTAGTAAACTGAATATTTTTATCTAATCCTTTAAAAGCATCTTCTAAACTGATTGTTAAATCATATCTAAGATCATTTCCTTTAGTATATCTATTGCCAGATCTTCGACCACGACCACCAGAGGATCCACCCATGAAATCACCAAAAAAATCATCAAAAATATCTGAAAAGGAAGATGAGAAATCAAAATCCTCAAATCCTTGAAAGCCACCACCTTGACCACCTTGAAAAGCAGCATGACCAAATTGATCATAGTTCGCCTTCCTTTTATCATCTGAAAGTACGTGATAGGCTTCACTAGCCTCTTTAAATTTTTCCTCAGAGGCTTTATCACCTTTATTTCTATCTGGATGATATTTTAATGCAAGTTTACGGTAAGCTGATTTGATTTCATCTTTTGAGGCCGATTTGCCTACACCTAAGACTTCATAATAATCTTTTTTTGCCACTCAATGTGCCTTTCAAATTAATATTATTCTTAGGCTCTTTTTTCTTTGTCTTCGTCTTTGACGTCCTCGTAATCAGCGTCGACTACGTTTTCTTTATTTGGGTCTTTGTCTTTTGCTTCTTTTGTTTGTTCTGTCTTAGCATCACCAGCGTTATTTTGCTGAGTTTTATATATAGCTTCACCTAACTTCATAGAAGCCTGAATTAAATTTTGAGTTTCTTTTTTTAACAACTCTATGTCAGTACCCTTTAAAGCATTTCTTAAATTAGCAACGGCCTCTTCAATTGATTTTTTATCAGCCTCTCCTAATTTATCACCGTGCTCTTTTAGATTCTTTTCAGTCGAGTGTATTAAGCTATCTGCTTGATTTCGAGTATCAACAGACTCTCTTTTTTTCTTGTCAGATTCCTTATTAGCCTCCGCATCTTTGACCATATTCTTAATTTCTTCTTCACTTAGTCCTCCAGATGCTTGAATTTGAATTTTTTGCTCTTTGCCTGTTCCTTTATCTTTAGCAGAGACGCTCACGATACCATTAGCGTCAATATCAAAAGTTACTTCAATCTGTGGCACACCTCTTGGAGCTGGCGCTATGCCAACTAGTTCAAAATTACCGAGTAACTTGTTATCAGCTGCCATTTCTCTTTCACCTTGCAGAACTCTAATTGATACTGCCGGCTGATTATCTTCAGCAGTTGAGAAAACTTGGCTTTTCTTTGTTGGAATGGTTGTGTTTTTTTCAATTAGTTTTGTTGATACTCCGCCCAATGTTTCGATTCCCAATGAAAGAGGAGTTACATCTAAAAGCAAGACATCTTTAACATCACCTTGTAAAACACCTGCTTGAATTGCTGCACCCATTGCTACCACTTCATCTGGGTTCACACTTTTATTTGGCTCTTTCCCAAAGAAATTTTTAACAGTCTCAATAATTTTTGGCATTCTTGTCATGCCACCAACTAAAACAACTTCATTAATTTCAGCAGCAGAAAAACCAGAATCCTTCAATGCAGTTTTGCAAGGAGCTAATGTTCTTTCAATTAACTTTTCTACCAGGGCTTCTAATTTTGCTCTAGTAAATTTAAGATTGATATGTTTAGGACCTGTTTTATCTGCAGTTATAAATGGTAAATTAATTTCAGTTTGGGTTGCAGATGATAATTCAATCTTTGCTTTTTCCGCAGCTTCTTTTAATCTTTGTAAGGCAAGTTTATCAGTTTTGAGATTAATACCATTATCTTTTTTAAATTCATTGATTAAATAATCTACAATTGCATCATCAAAATCTTCACCACCAAGAAATGTATCCCCATTTGTAGATTTAACTTCAAAAACACCGTCACCAATTTCTAAAATTGAAACATCAAAAGTACCTCCACCTAAATCATAGACGGCAATTTTTTTTCCACCTTTTTTATCTAATCCGTAAGCAAGAGAAGCTGCTGTAGGTTCATTAATTATTCTAAGAACCTCTAAGCCAGCAATCTTACCAGCATCTTTAGTTGCTTGTCTTTGTGAGTCATTAAAATATGCTGGCACTGTTATTACTGCTTGTGTAACAGGTTGCCCAAGATATTTTTCTGCTGTTTCTTTCATTTTTTGTAAAACAAATGCAGATATTTGTGATGGTGAATATTTTTTTCCTTTTCCTTCAACCCACGCATCACCATTTTCTGCTTTAACAATTTTGTAAGGCACTTTTTGAATATCTTTTTGAACAGCATCACCATCAAATTTTCTACCAATTAATCTTTTGACAGCGTAGATGGTGTCATTCGGATTAGTCACCGCTTGTCTCTTGGCAGACTGTCCAACTAATTTTTCTTCGTTTTCTAAAAATGCAACAACAGATGGTGTCGTTCTTGCACCTTCAGAATTCTCAAGCACTTTTGCTTGTGAACCTTCCATGATGGCGACACATGAATTTGTTGTTCCTAAATCTATACCTATAACTCTGCTCATAAAATTCGTCCTTTTAAGTTTTATATGGGTGGTATTTTTTAATCTACAAGTGCAAAAGAAGAGGTTTTTTTACTTTTTTTCATCTTTTTCTTAAGTTTTTTCAGGTTTTTTTTTAGATACCGCCACCAAGGCAGGTCTGAGTAATTTTGATCCCATTAAATATCCAGCTTGTAATACTTGTATTACAACTCCCGGATCATGTTTTTCATCCTCGACCTCCAACATTGCTTGATGATAATTTGGATCAAATTTTTTATTGAAGCATTCAATTTGCTTAATGTTGTTTTTTTCAAAAATTTTCTGAGTATCATCTTTAATAACTTCTATATTTTCTAATATTTTTTTAAATTCACTATTTTTCTTAAAATTTTCATCTTGGTTTACAAACTCATAAGCTCTATTTAGATTATCAGCAACCGCCAAGATCTCTCTAGCAAAGTTAATGCCACCATATTCGATCGCTTCTTTAACTTCTTTTTCGTACCTTCTTCTTAAATTTTCATTTTCGGCAAGAGCTCTAAGAAGTTTGTCCTCCAGCTCCTTAATTTTACTATCATTATTTTCTTCAGTAGTTTTTACTTCAGATGACTGGTCATTTTCTTCTTGTATTTTCTCGTTTTTTTCAGACATAAAATATATATAGTAAACGATAAAAAAAATACCAGCATCAAATGGAAAAAATAAATAAAATTTTAATTGGAACACACAATTTAGGTAAATTCAGGGAAATTAGCAGTTTATTGCCTAAAAGATTAGTAAAACTATCACCTACTAATTTAAATATTAGTGAACCCAAAGAAACAGGAAAAAGTTTCAAAGAAAACTCAATCTTGAAAGCAAAGTATTTTTATAAAAAAACAGGTATACCAACAATTTCAGACGACTCAGGTCTCGAGGTTTACTGTTTAAATAATAAACCGGGTATTCATTCAGCAAGATGGGCAAAAAAACAAGGTGGCTTTTACAAAGCCATGCAAAAAATTATTAAAGAAGTTACCAAAAAAAATAAAGTTATAAGAAAAAAAAATTGGAATGCTAGATTTATTTGCAGTTTAACATTTATCAATAACAAAGGAAATGCGATTAGCGCTAATGGTGTTATTAAAGGAACTATAGCAAAAAAAATTAAAGGAACGAATGGATTTGGTTACGATTCGATTTTTATTCCATTAAACAAGAAACTAACTTTTGGAGAAATGAAGAAAAAAAATAAAATGAAGATTGACCACAGATATATTGCCTACCAAAATTTAAAAAAAAAATTAAAATTTTTTAAATGAGTCGTTAGAAACTTTATAAATCGTTAAATCTTGCAATAACCTATCATTATTAATAAAAAAACTTCCTGATCGACCTTTTATTTTGCTTTTAAGTTTAAAACTATTCATTGATAGCGCCTGCTTTTCATTTTGCCAAATATGGTAAATATAAGCAATCGAATCATAGGCTAATATGGATATTTCAAATGGTTGTTTATTGAAATTTTTATTGAAATCTTTGTTAAAATTTTTAAATGAAACAAGATCAATAGATGGAAAGTAAATTTCACTTGATGTTTTTTCTAGAAACAAAGATTCATCAAACCACTGATTAATCGTTGCTATGGTTATTCTATCGCTTCCAGCATCAACATAAGCCAGTGTTGATAATACTGATTTTAATGAATTACCAAAATCTAAAACAATTACAGAGTCAAAATTTAAATTACCTAGAGTATCTAAAGTTTCTAACTTTTTTAATTCCCTTTCTGCTTGCGGATCATCTTCTAGGTTTTCAAGTTGTTTAATCCTAGCATTCAAATTTATTTTTCTTTGATTAAATAGTGTTAATTTTTCTATTTGATCATTAAGCTTTGATTGCTGATTGGAATATTTTAATTTTTTAAATATTTTTTCATCAAAATTTTTTAATATTAATTCATACAATTCCTCATTTACTCCCTCAGGATATAGCACTATAATTTTTGACATTTTCTGATC
>JAYPCI010000001.1:0-25748 GCA_038124645.1 Candidatus Pelagibacteraceae bacterium | reverse complement strand
ATTAAAGATTCACCAATTTCTTTGTACTCTCCTGAAAGCGGGAGCAGCAATCCAATTTTTAATTTGTTTGTGTGTTCATTAGAAAATACAAAATTATTATTAAAAAAGAATAATATATAGGATATTAATAATATGATGAATTTTGCTCCAGCCCTGTACATAATTTCTACACCAATAGGTAATCTAGAAGATTTTACCATAAGATCAATCAATGTATTAATCAAATCAAATTTAATTTTATGTGAAGACACTAGAAGATCAATTAAATTACTTAATCATTATAAAATTAAAAATAAATTAATTTCTTATCACAAATTTAATGAACGGAGCAGAGTCGATGATGTAATAAAAAGGATTAAGTCTGGCCAGATTATTGCTTTAATTTCAGATGCTGGCACTCCAACAATTTCAGACCCGGGGCGAATTCTCTGCGAGGAATGTATAAAAAACAATATTAATATTATCCCGCTTCCCGGTCCTTCTGCTATAACCGCAGCAATAAGTGCTTCTGGATTTAGTGATCAATTTTATTTTCATGGTTTTATCAATAAACAGACCAAGAAAGCAGAAAAAGAATTCAAAACATTATCTAAAATTGAATCAAGCATTGTTGTTTTTGTTAACCCAAAAAAAATAAACTCACATATTGAGTATATAAAGAAATATTTTAGTGGTAGAAAAATTGTAATTGCAAGAGAGATATCAAAATATAACGAGACCTTTTATAGATATACAGTAAATGATCTCGATTATTTCAAAGAAGAGTTATTAGGTGAAATTACTATTGTAATTTCAGAAAAAATTTCAAATGAAAAAGTTATAACTGATAAAGAATTAGAAAAAGAAATAAAATTGTTGTCAAAAAGATTAAGCAGTAAGGATATAGTAAATAAAATTTCAAAAAAATATAAATTTTCAAAGAAAAAAATTTATGATATTTGTTTAAAATATAAAAAATGATTCGTAAAATTAAATCTTTATTAATTCTTTCTTTACTAATTTTTTTATTATCTTGCTCAACTAAATCACCAATGGGAGCTTTCAGAGGTATAGATATTGGACTTGATCCACGTACCATAGGCATGCAAATCGATGATGGTTTAATGCAGAAAAACTTAGTTGCAAGGATCTCTTTGATAGAAAAAAAATATTTTTTAGATATACAAGTAGAAGTTCTTGATGGAAGAATTTTTTTAACTGGTAAAGTAGACGAACCAGAGGAAAAACTTAAATTGACCAAAATGGCTTGGGAAACTAAAGGTGTTAGAACAGTTTTAAATGCAATTGAAATAAGAGGCAAGAATGAAGGGTTTAGACAAAAAGCTGGCGATGTTCTCCTTACCTCCCAGCTGCGTGCAGCAATTATTTTTAATAAATCAATTAATTCAAGAAACTATACGTTAGAGACAATTAATAAAAAAATTTATATTTTTGGTATTGCTTATTCCGAAGAAGAAAGAGCTAAGGTTATCAAAGAGGCTGAGGAAATACACAATGTTAAAGAAGTTATTCCTTCGATTTACCTCGTCGATGACTTGAGTAGAAACAAATTATAATTATTTTTTATAATCTATAATTTCAGATGAAAATGCTGCAATTGAAGCTAAGTTTAATATATCATTTGAAGTTGATCTTAAGGGCGCAATCTCTATAGGTAAACCTAAACCAATTAGCAAAGGTCCAATAATTTTTGCATCAGCTAATGTTTTCATCAACTTAACCGAAATCGAAGAACTGTGTAAAGCAGGCATTATTAAAACATTGGCATTTCCTACAATTTTTGAAAACGGATACAATTCTTTGTAAGATGGATTTAGCGCTACATCTGGCTGCATTTCTCCATCAAAATCAAAGTCAACTTTTTCTTGTCTTAGTAATTCTACAGCTTTTCTAACATGCTCTGTTCTTGCTGTTGTGGGCTTTCCAAAAGTAGAATGAGATAAGAAAGCAACTTTTGGATCATATCCAAACAATCTTGCAACTCTTGCTGCTGATTTTGATATCTCTACTAATTGTTCAGCGGTAGGTGCGTCATGAACATTAGTATCGGCTATCAAAACTGTTTTTGTTTTTGAAATTACTAGCGTCAGCCCAAATATAATTTCATTAGGTCGAGGATCAACTATTTTTGCTAGTATAGCATGAGACTCTGCATATGATCTGACACCCCCAGTGACCATTGCGTCAGCATCTCCGCATGCCACCATGCAAGATCCCCAGGTTACTCTGTCATTTCGAACCATTCGATCGCAGTCTCGCTCTAATACACCATCTCTTTGAAGTTTTTCATATAAGTATTTAGTGTATTTCTCCCTTTTATCTTTATGGGTAGAATTAGTGATTTGAATAGCAAAATTTTCATCTAAGCCAATTTCTTTAAGTTGTTCTTTAATTTTTTCTTCAACCCCAATTAATATTGGTATACCTAATTTTGAATTTTTAAATGCTATGGCAGCTTTAAGAGTGTCAATATTTTCTCCTTCTGCGAAAACTACAACTTTATTTAATTTTTTGATTTTAGAATTGATTCCTTGCATAATACTCATAGAAGGATCTAATCGAGCTGTTAATTGATCTTTATATTCTTCAATATTTATTTTTTTTCTGGCAGCTCCAGTTTTCATAGCAGCTTCAGCAACTGCTGCCGGAATCACACTTATTAATCTTGGATCAAAGGTTGAAGGAATAATATATTCTTTACCAAAGTGTGGTCTTTCTCCGCCATAGGCAGCCATAACTTCATCAGGGACATCTTCTCGAGCCAGCTCAGCAATAGCTTTTGCAGCTGCAACTTTCATGTCTTCATTAATTTCTTTAGCTCTGACATCTAAAGCACCTCTAAAGATATAAGGAAAACCAATCAAGTTGTTAACTTGGTTTGGATAGTCGGATCTTCCTGTTGCGATAATTGCATCGCTTCTAACTTCCTCAATCAATTCTGGTTTGATTTCAGGGTCGGGATTAGCACAAGCAAATATAATTGGATTTTTACCCATAGATTTCACCATATCCTGAGTAACCGTATCTTTAGCTGAAAGTCCTAAAAATACATCAGCACCCTTCATTGCTTCTGCGAGCGTTCTTAATTTTGTTTCCACCGCATGTGCAGATTTAAATTGGTCAACATTTTTTCGACCTTTATAAATCACTCCTTCTCTATCACACATTATAACGTTTTCATTTCTTACCCCAGAAAGCTTGAATAAATTTGTACACGCTAATGCTGATGCACCTGCTCCATTAACTACGACCTTAATATCTTTAATTTTTTTTTTGGTTATATGTAACGCGTTGATCAGAGCTGCTGTAGTAATGATAGCTGTACCATGCTGATCATCATGAAAAACTGGGATATCTAAAAGTTCTTTAAGTTTTTGTTCTATGATGAAACAATCTGGTGCTGCAATATCTTCCAAATTAATTCCGCCAAAAGTTCCTCCAATATTTTTGACAGTATTAATTATTTCTTCAGCATTAGAACAATCAACTTCGATATCAATCGAGTCAATATCAGCAAATCTTTTAAACAATACAGATTTACCTTCCATCACAGGTTTCGATGCAAGTGAACCAAGGTTACCAAGCCCTAAAATTGCTGAGCCATTACTTATAACCGCTACTAAATTTCCTTTACTAGTATAGTCATAAGCAGTCGCCGGATTTTCCGCTATGGCTTTTACTGGTGCCGCGACACCCGGAGAATATGCTAATGAAAGATCTCTTTTCGTTGTTAATGGTTTCGAAGAGCTAATCTCAATTTTGCCAGACTTTCCACTTATATGAAAATCTAAAGCTTCTTTATCTGTATAATGATCTATTTTTGATTTTTTTGTCATTAACGTTAACATAAGTATGTATTATAAATAAAATAAAATCACTAATTATTTTAAAATAAATGAATATTTTAAGTTCAACATTGGTTTTTAGTTTTTTTACTATAGTTAGTAGAATACTAGGTTACGCAAGGGACATATTGATTGCAGTTTTCTTAGGCACCTCAATCTATGCTGATGCTTTTTTCGTGGCCTTTAGATTACCTAATACGTTTCGAAGACTTTTTGCCGAGGGCACTTTTAATGCTGCCTTTATACCTAGTTACAGCAAGGAAAAAATTATCAGTAAGACCAAAGCCAAAGTTTTTGCTGACCAGGTTTTGAGTATTTTAGTTCTTATACTGTTTTTCTTAGTAGTCATTGCTGAAATATTTATGCCAGTCTTAGTAAGACTAATTGCTCCAGGATTTTACAATAATGTTGAGAAATTTGAGTTAGCAGTCACATTTTCCAGAATAACTTTTCCTTTTTTATTCTTTATAACACTGGCTTCTTTCTATTCTGGCATCTTAAATAGTAATAAAAAATTTGCCGCAGCTGCAGCAGCACCAATATTTCTAAATATTTTATTAATAGGCAGTATAATTTTTTCTTATAGAACCAATTCGGATTATGCTTTAAATTTAAGTTATGCCACTACTTTTTCAGGATTAATTCAATTATTATTTTTAATTTATGTAACTCAAAAGTTTTACCGTTCCACATTCAATTTCATAAATATATGGAACTCTAAATTAAAGTCTTTCTTTAAAAAATTACTTCCCAGTATTTTTGCTTCGGGTGTTACCCAAATTAATATTTTGGTTGGAACTATTATTGCTTCTTTTCAAGCAAGTGCAGTTTCTTATCTATATTATGCGGATAGGATCTATCAAATCAATTTAGCGATTGCTGGTATTGCTATTAGTACAGTTTCTTTACCTATTCTTGCAAAATATATAGCACAAAAAAAAGTTGAACTTGTTAAAAAAGCCCAAAATCGATCACTTGAACTTTGCTTAATATTATCTTTACCAGCTAGTGTTGGCTTAATAATTTCAGCTGAAGAAATAGTAAGTGCTTTATTTGGATATGGATCTTTTAAAATGAATGATGTTACTCAGACCAGTCTAGCTTTAAAATATTTTGGTTTCGGTCTTATTAGTTTTTCAATGATCAAAATTCTAAACAACTTCTTTTTTGCCAGACATAATACTATTACGCCATTTAAAATTTCATTGGTCGTTGTAATAATAAATATTGCTATAAGTGTAACTTTTTTTAAAGATTTAGGATTTGTTATTATTCCAATAGCAACATCAATTTCGTCATGGATTGGTACAATAATTTTATTTATCATTTTACAAAAAAGGCAATACTTTAAATTAGAAAATATAAATTATTCTAATATTATTAAAGTTTTGCTTGCCACAATAATTATGGCTATAGGTTTAGTTTTATTATTAAATTTCTTTTCTTTGGAATTACGTTACGATCATTCATTTAAAGTATTTTACCTGTTTACAATTATATTATTTGTAGCTTTTCTCTATATTTTAGTTGTGTCCTATTATAAATTAATAAGATTAAAAAATTTTAAGTTTAATTAATGAGTAAAAAAAAATTAGTATTTTCTGGTGTCCAACCAACAGGCAATTTACATTTAGGAAATTATTTAGGTGCACTAAAAAACTTTGTTAATTTACAAAAAGATAATGAATGCATTTTTTGTGTTGTTGATCTTCACGCAATCACAGTTTTTCAAGATCCAGTGGAGTTAAAAAGCAATATTTTGGAGACGGTTGCTGCATTCGTTGCTGCCGGACTAGATCATAATAAAAGTATTATCTTCAACCAATCTTCGGTAAGTGGGCATTCAGAATTAGCATGGATATTTAACTGTGTAGCAAGAATAGGCTGGCTCAATAGAATGACTCAATTTAAAGATAAAGCTGGCAAAGATAAAGAGAAGGCTAGTGTTGGATTATATATTTATCCAAATTTGATGGCAGCGGACATTCTATTATACAAATCGTCTCATGTACCAGTGGGCGCAGACCAAAAACAACATTTAGAATTGTGCAGAGATATTGCCCAAAAATTTAACAATGATTTTGGTGCTGCTAATTTTTTTCCAGTACCAGAGCCATTAATTTCTAACACTATTTCACGAGTTATGAGTTTAAGAGACGGATTGAAAAAGATGAGTAAATCTGAAGAGTCTGACTTTTCAAGAATAAACCTCAAAGATGATGCAGATTTAATCGTTCAAAAAATTAAAAAAGCCAAAACTGACTCAGCATCGATCTCTGATAATTTAGAAGATTTAAATAAACGACCAGAGGTCCTTAATCTAATAAATATCTATGCAGAATTGTCCGGAATAAGTTTACAAAATGCATTGAAAGAATTTGCTGGTAAGGATTTTTCTCATTTAAAAAATAAGCTAGCAGAAATTTTGGTCGCAACTATTTGTCCTATTGGCAACAAAATGAAAGAGTTGTTAAAAGATACTAAAAGTTTAGAAAACATATTAAATAAAGGATCAGAAAAAGCTAGAAAAATTGCCGAGAACACAATAAAAGAGACCAAAAAAATAGTAGGGTTATTTTAATAATTTGATATAAAAAATATATGATTCAAGTTGAATTAACACCAAATCCAAATTCATTAAAGTTTGTTTCTGATAGAAAACTATCAGAAATGTCTGGAGAAGAATTTAAAAAAAACAATCTTCAAAAAATTAAAAATACTACCATTAAAGATTTGCTTGAAATCGAAGGTGTTGAACAAATCTATATTTCAGATAATTTTTTAACAGTGAATAAAAAAGCTGATTCAAATTGGGAAGTATTAAAACCCATGGTAATTGCAAATATTAACCATCATCTAGAAAAGGATAAAGGACCAATTATAAAAAGTACTAAGGGAGTAAACACATCAAAAACAGAAGAAGATACTAAGATTGTGAGCGACATTAAGGAAGTGTTAAACACAAAAATTAAACCAGCAGTGGCAAGAGATGGTGGAGATATTCAATTTTTATCTTTTACTGATGGTGTGGTCAAAGTGTTGCTTAGAGGCAGTTGTTCAGGATGCCCAAGTTCTATCATCACTTTAAAACAGGGAGTACAAAATATACTTTGTCATTACATTAAAGAAGTAAAGTCTGTAGAGGCGATAAATGAGTAATTCATCAAGTTACCGAGATAGATTATTAGAGATTGCAAAGATATACAGGATTAAAGAGGTTAGAAATTATTCTAAAGCAAGAAAGGTTTTAACAGTACCTCAATTAGAACTGCTGTTAAAAAAAAACAAAGTACCATTACCCATAAACAAAAAAAGTGTATTTAGAATAAAGAAAAAATTTGATAATTTTGTTGACAAGAGTTCCGAGGGTACCCAAAGATTTATCAGGAATAGAAACAGGGATCTTGTTGATTTATTAAATAAACCCTATTCTTCTACTTTTGATAAAGAACACTTTCAAAAATTTATATTAGCACCGCTTACTTATATTTTTTTAATAACTATTTTTGCGGGTGGACCAATAGTTAAAAAATTCTTTTTAGATATTGAATCAATTCAGCTCACAAAGGAATTGAATGAAGATAATTTAGAATTCTTCTCAGATATTTATGTAGATACCTTAAAAAAAGAGGAAGAAAAAAAACAAGAATTAGCTAAAGCGCCAGAGAACAAGAAAACAGATGACAGTATTAATGAAGGTTTTCTAAGCGACTTTTTTAGACTTAATACACAAACCGTTGTTAATTACCTTGATGAGTTAGACTACAGTCTTGAAGGAGTTAGAAAAAATAAACAAGTTGAACCAGTATATTTTACTAAAGTGCCTAGAGACTTATCTTCCGTAAGCGATGTTGCTTTGAAAAAAGATGTCTTTATACGGATCGTGCTTCCTTTAATTGTTTCAGAAAATAATGATATTATAAAAGACAGAAGATATTTACTGAGACTAATTGATAAGGAGAATATTGATGATGATGAAAATAATTGGATAATGCAAAAACTTAAAGAGTACAAAGTTACTGATAATGATCTTGAGAAATTAAAACGTCGTATGGATATTATCCCGGTTTCAATCGCCATAGCGCAAGCAGCAAAAGAAAGTGGGTGGGGGACATCAAGATTTGCTATTGAAGGAAACGCATTATTTGGTCAATGGACGTGGAGTGGTAATGGTATTGTTCCTTATGAAAGACAAACTGGTAAACAATATAAGATTTTAAAATTTCCGATATTAAGAGCTTCAGTTAAAGCATATAAAAATAATTTAAATACTCATAATAGTTATAGGGAATTCAGAGCGAAGCGAGAAAGATTGAGAAATCAAAAACAATCAGTATCAGGACTAGATTTAGTTCATACCCTCGATAACTATGCTGAGACAGGAAAAGAATACACTGATATTTTAGAAAAAATAATAATTCAAAATGCATTAGATGATTTTGATATTGCTAATCTAAATAATTCTGAAGATAAAGAGTTTAACCTTTAATTTTTGCAATTACAAACTGCATGCCTAACCATCGCCAGTAACCATTACCAGCATTTAAAGAACAGTTAATCCTGCCACGTTCGGTAATAAATTTTCCTTCTAATAAGAGCTCTAAATTATTATCATCTATAAAGTTTGCTTTCGTCTGTCTCCATTTATTTTCTTCATTAGAATAGCAGGTGATATTTTTTAAATTATTAATATTTTCATAGAATTCAATTAGTACTTTTGGCGGATTATTTTGCTCATCAAGGTATTTTTCTTCAGGCACAATATTTTTAAATTTGAAGGGCAGCGTCTTGAGTAATTGTTCAAATCTTTTTTGCTCTCCATATTTTTCATTAATAGGAAATCGTGGTAGTTCCAATGGATCTTTGGTTGAGTCAATCACTCCTGAGTGTTGACCAAACGCAAATTTAAATCCGAATTCATTAACAACTGACTTCGTCTCTAAACTATATTCACCGAAAGGATAAGAAAAGAAAGGTGAATTATAACCAAGTTCTTTCTCAAACAAGTCACTTGCTATTTTAATGTCATTAACTACTTCAGCCTTATTCATATCCGCAAGATATTCATGCGAATGTCCATGGTTCCCGATGTGGACGAATTCTTCTTTGGCAATTTCTTTAATTTGATCCCAATTCATGTATCCATTACTGCCAACTTCACGTGTGTTAACAAATAAAATAAATGGAATTTTATTTTTTTGTAGTATTGGCCAGGCACTCTCATAAAACGAAGTAAATCCATCATCTATAGTCAAAAGAACTTTTTTTTGAGAGTGTGTTGATGAAAAATTATTTATAAAATCATCTGCGCTGATAAATGTGAAACCATTTTTATTTATGGAGTCTAAATGAATCTCAAATTCCTTAATCATTATATTGGTTGAAGGATATTTACTTTCGTCAAAACGATGATACATCAAAGTGATAATACCGTAGTCATCAATTTCAGATGCATTAATATTCATGGCATGATAGTTTGCCAGTATGGACATTATGAAAACAAATCTAGTTAAAAATTTTTTAATTCTTAATTTAACAGGCAAAGAAGACATTATTGGTTTTAGTCAAAATAATAAATTTTTCAAACTTAAACTTCAACCTAATAAAGTTCAAAATGATGAACTTCAATCAAGATTATTAAACTTCACAAAAAAAAATAAGTTAAACATTAACAAAAAAACAGTTGTTATGGTCAATTGTGGACCTGGGAGTTATTCACGGATTAGAGCTTCAATAGCAATTGCAAAAGCTCTAAAATTAATTTTTAAATTGAAGATTATTGGTTATGATTATTTTAAATTCGGAGCACAGCATTCTCTGATGTCAAATAAAAATAAATTCATTATTTATCCCACAAAAAATAACCTATTTTTTTTGGAGTATTATAAATCTAAAAATAAAGGAGATGTACAAAAGCTTACTTCAGGTAAAAAGATGAAAAAAATCAGATCTTCAGCTATTTTTATAGCTGATGGTTACAGAAATATAAATTTATCATTAAAAAATACGAAATTAAAAATAAATTACTTTAAATTTAATGTAGAAAAAGTTCAAAATTTGATTGATAATAATCTTATTTATAAAACAAATTTAAAACCAATTTATTTAAATTAAAATTACTTATGAGCTTAATAGAAGAGAAGTGCAAAGATAAAGGAGTTAGATTAACTGATCAGAGAAAAACCATAGCCAAGGTTTTATCAGAATCTAAAGAAGTTTACGGTTCAAAAGATCATCCGGATGTTGATGAATTACATAAAAGAGTAACACAAATAGATGACAAGATAAGCATCGCAACGGTCTATCGAACTGTTAAGTTATTTGAAGAAGCTGGCATATTGGTAAAACATGATTTCAAGGCAGGTAAAGCTAGATATGAAATTAATGATGATCATAATCACTTAATTGATATTAACAGTGGTGAAATCGTGGAATTTGTTGATAAGGATATTGAAAAATTACAATCTAAGATAGCTGAAAAATTAGGGTATAAGCTAGTCGACCATAAACTTGAGTTATACGGAGTAAAAATAAAAAAATAATCTTGAGTAAAAAAATCTATATTAAAACATTCGGATGCCAAATGAACGAATACGATAGTAATCGTATCAAAGATCTAGTTTATGGTATTGGCTATACCCCTACAGATAATCCAGACGAAACAGATTGTTATGTCATCAATACTTGTAATATCAGAGAGAAAGCATCTGACAAAGTTTATCATGAAGTTGGAAGAATAAAAAAAAAATTTAGAAATAAAAATAAACCAATCTTAATTGTAGCAGGATGTGTTGCACAAGCAGAAAATGAAGAAATGCTTAAAAAAGAAAAATTTATTGATGTTGTGATTGGCCCGCAATCTTATCACAAAATAAATCATGCAATTAAAAAAATTGAAAATAAAAAAGGTTTGAGATTAAATGAAACAGAATTTGAGGTAATCGAAAAATTTGATCACTTAGATATTGTTAAAAATAATCAATCTAAAGTTTCTAATTATTTAACCATTCAAGAAGGTTGTGACAAATTTTGTTCCTTCTGTGTGGTTCCCTATACCAGAGGACCAGAATTTTCCAGAGATTTTCAACAGATAATTTCTGAAGCAAAGCAGTTAGTAGAAAATGGAACGAAAGAAATTATTTTGTTAGGTCAGAATGTGAATGCTTATTTGAATCAAAATTTAGGAAATACAAAAAGACTTTCAGATCTAATTTTAGCATTGGATAACTTATCAGGATTAGAGCGAATAAGGTACACCACCTCACATCCAAAAGACATGACTACTGATTTGATCCAAGTATATAGCCATTCAAAAAAATTAATGCCATTTTTACATTTACCAGTTCAAAGTGGATCTAATAGAATTCTTAAAAAAATGAATAGAAAGCATTCATCAGAATTTTATCTTGAAACTATTAATAGATTAAAAGACATAAAAAAAGATATTATGTTTTCAAGTGATTTTATAGTTGGTTATCCTGATGAAGAAGATGAAGATTTTAATCTGACACTTAAACTTATTAATAATGTAAAGTTTGTTAATTCCTATTCGTTTATATTTAGTCCGAGACCGGGCACTTTATCAGGGAATATGCAACCTCATAAAGAGGCTAATAAAAGATTACTAGAGTTACAAAATCTACTTAACTCATTCCAAATCAAACATAAAAATCAGCTCAAAGGCAGTATAAGTGAAATATTGATTGAAAATAGTCTGTCAGAATCGGATAAGTATTTTGGACGAGATCAGTATTTTAATTCAGTTATTGTAAGTAGTAGACATAATTTAACAGGCAAAGTTGTAAAAGCTGAAATAAACAACTATAACCAACAAACATTATTTGGGGAATATATTGGAGATAAATAAACTTAATAAAAATTATTTGATTAAAAAACTCGATCAAGAGACGATTAATTTAAAAATATTAGATAATGATACACTCTTAGCTCTAAGCGGCACTTTCAATTCTAATTTAAAAGATATCGAAAATATAACGGGAACATCAATTTACTCTAGGGGGAATTCCCTCACAGTTAAAGGAGACAAAAATAAAATTAATTTAGTGGTTGAGGGAATAGAGGAATTGATCAATCAATTTAATTTAACTAAAAATATTGACAAAAATGATGTTAATTTAATAATTAATAAATTTATGGATTTAAATAATAATAGCAATGTAAGAAATTTAGGTGCGATCATTAAGAGCCCAAAAAAGTCAGTAATTGCAAAATCAACTAGACAAGCTGACTACATAAATTCATTAAGAGAAAATCTTATTACTTTTGGCTTAGGTCCAGCAGGGACAGGAAAAAGTTTTCTTGCAGTTGCCGTTGGTATTGAAATGCTAACCCAAAAAAAAATAGAAAAATTAATATTATCAAGACCAGCAGTTGAAGCTGGAGAGAAGCTAGGTTTTTTACCAGGTGACATGAAAGAGAAAGTTGATCCCTATTTAAGACCGCTTTACGATGCACTCTACGAATTGGCTGGATTTGAAGTTATTGAAAAAAAAATAAATTCAGGTGAGATAGAGATTGCACCTTTAGCCTTTATGCGAGGTCGAACATTAAAAAATTCCTTTGCAATTTTAGATGAGGCTCAGAACGCTACTGAGACACAAATTAAAATGTTTTTAACTAGAATTGGTGAAAATACAAAATTAGTTGTAAATGGTGATCCAAGCCAGATTGATTTGATCAATAAAAATTATTCTGGTTTAACCAAATCTAAAAAAATTCTAAGTAAACTTAAAGAGATTAAAATGATCACATTTGATCATACAGACGTAATAAGACATCCCATAGTATCTAAAATAATTCAAGCTTATCAAAACGAAAATAATGATTAAATGTGATGCGATTGTTCAAGATAAACGATGGCATAGTAATTTTATTTTAAAACATTATTTTAAAAGCCGAATAAAAAAAATTAATAAACATAATTTATTTAAAAAAAATAATTATGAATTCAGTGTGTTGCTGTCAAACAATAAACATACAAGAAAATTAAACCAAAAATTTAGAAAAAAAAATAAAAGTTCAGATGTTTTATCATTTCCAAATTTTTCAAAAATTAAACACAAGAAAAATTTTTCAAAATTAAATACTTACTTAGGGGATATTGTAATCAGTTATGAAAAAATTCTAAAAAAAGACTTTACCAGTCATTTAGACAAATTATGGATCCACGGACTTCTACACTTGTTAGGACACTCTCATAAAAATCAAAAAAATTATAAAAAAATGCAAAAATTAGAAAATGCACTCTACAAATTGATTTATGACATTTAAAAACTTCTTTTATAATAAATTCTTTATTATTTATTTTTTTCCATTTATTTTAGGATCAATAACGTTTTTAAATTTTAAACCTTACAATTATTCCTTTTTAGGATTTATAATATTTCCAAGCTATTTTTACATAATTAATGTAGTTATTAAAAATTTTAAAAGCGTTTACAGAAAAAAAAATTTTTTCAAATATGTCTTTATTTCTAGTTTTATTTTTTGGTCGTCGCACTCTCTCTTTAGCGTAGGCTGGGTAACAAATTCATTAAACTATGATCCACAATTCATCAGTTATATCTGGATCAGTAAAATTTTGTTTGCAATTTTTTTTGGTATTTTTTTTTCTATACCTATTTTGTTTATATCAAAATATCTTGACTTCTCATTTATTTCCTATTTATTTTTTAGTGGAAGTATTGCTTTGTTTGATTTTCTTAAAGGGAAAATATTAACCGGTTTTCCTTGGAATTTGTGGGCTTACAGTTTCGCGGAGTCCTTAGAATTTATTCAAATTACTCGCTTAATAGGAATTTATGCAGTAAATCTTTTAGTAATTTCAGTCAGTGGAGTTGTGTTATTTTTTTTTTTTAAAAAAAACAAAACTAATTGGCTAATTTTTTTAACAACTTTATTATTTTTTTTTAGTAACTATATTTATGGGAACTACGAATTAAATCAAACTAATACTGGACAAAAAGAGTTCAAAATTGATCAAGAAGACGTTTTATTCAAAGTAGTTAATCCATCTTTTAAAATTAATTATATTACAGACGATGAAGAATTGGATAAAGTTTTAAAATATTTGATCCGTCTTTCTTCTCCAGATACGACTAAAAGAACAGTCTTTATTTGGCCCGAGGGTGTATTTGCAGGTTTAACATTTGATGATTTAAAGAAAAAAAATGAAATAATTAAAAATAATTTTTCTAACAAACATCTTATAATCTTTGGTGCAAACACTGAAAAGATAATAAATGATGATTTAAAAATTTATAATAGTTTATATGTTATTGATCATGACATGACAGTACTTCATCGATATGATAAAGAAAAACTTGTGCCTTTCGGGGAGTTTTTGCCCGGAGAAAATTTACTATCAAAATTTGGATTGAAAAAGATTACCCGGGGGTTTCAAAACTTTTCTAGTGGGAGCGAAAATAAAATATTTCAGTTTAACTCGGATTTAAAAATTTTATATCTAGTATGTTATGAATTAATATTTCCTGAACTGCTTCAAAAACAAAAAGAAGACTATAATTTGGTGATAAATATTTCTGAAGATGCATGGTTTGAGGGTACAATTGGTCCTTATCAAGCTTCGGCTAAAGCAATTTTCCGTGCAATTGAGGGTAATAGCTACATTATCAGAGTGGCTAACAAAGGTGTCTCACAAGTTGTTGATAACAGGGGAAGAGTTTTAAAATCCTTACAACCTAATGAGGCTGGCAGTATTGAGACAAAAGTCTTTATTGAAAATAATGCCACAAAAAATAAAAATGATTTGATATTTTTTATTATTTTATCTACATATCTAATAATTTTTATTTTATATAAGAATAAAAAACTATGAAAAATTTTCTTTTTACGAGTGAGTCAGTATCTGAAGGGCACCCAGATAAGGTGTGTGACAGAATTTCTGATGCTATTGTAGATAAATATTTATCATTAGATCCATACTCTCGTGTGGCTTGTGAAACTCTTTCAACAACAAATCAAATTGTACTTGCTGGTGAAACTCGCGGACCAGAAATAAAAAATGATGAAATTATTCAAGAAGTAAAAAATTGTATAAAAGAAATAGGTTATGACCAAAAAGGTTTTAGTTGGAAAACTGTAGATATCCAGAACTTACTGCATGGTCAATCTACTGATATTGCTATGGGTGTGGATGCTAAAGGCAATAAAGATGAAGGAGCAGGAGATCAAGGGATAATGTTTGGTTATGCTTGCGATGAAACCGAGGACTTAATGCCTGCCCCGATTTATTTTTCTCATAAAATTTTAAGACTAATGGCCGAGGATAGAAAAAAAAATATATTAAAAGGTATTGAGCCCGACTCAAAAAGTCAAGTAACCATTTTATACGAGAACGATAAGCCTAAATCAGTAACATCTGTGGTTATTTCAACGCAACACAACAAAGAACTTGATCAAAAAAAAGTTAGGGATCTAGTTAAGCCATATATAGAAAAATCAATACCGAAAAATTTACTGAAGGACTTAAAAGATGAAAATATTTTTGTAAATCCAACTGGTCAATTTGTTATCGGTGGTCCAGATGGCGATGCAGGTTTAACGGGCAGAAAAATAATTGTAGACACCTACGGCGGTGCAGCACCTCATGGCGGAGGAGCTTTCTCAGGTAAAGACCCTACTAAGGTCGACAGATCAGCAGCCTATGTAAGTAGATATTTGGCAAAGAACATAGTTGCAGCCGGCGTTAGTAAGAAATGTTTAATACAACTTGCTTATGCTATCGGAGTTTCAAAGCCTCTTTCTATTTATGTAAACTTGTTCCAGAATTCAGACGAAAAAAATATTGAAGTTCAGAAAATCATTGAACAAAATTTTGACCTTTCTCCAAGAGGGATAAGGGAAATGCTTAAATTAAATCAACCAATTTATCAGCCTTCAGCTGCTTACGGTCATTTTGGTAGAAAACCAGGTAATAATGGAGAATTTTCTTGGGAAAAAACAGATAAAACTGTCCATTTTAAAAAGCTAGCTTGAAAATAAACAAAAAACTTTTATAATCTATTTAAATTGCTGGAATTCAAAATGGGCTTTAGCCCATTTTTTTTTGGAGAGAACAAATGTTAAATAAAGGAATAGACAAATTAGAACTTTTACGTATCGTTGACTCTGTAGCTACCGAGAAGTCAATTGATAAAGATCTTATTATTAGTTCAATGGAAAGTGCGATTCAGAAAGCAGCGCTCACAAAATTTGGTCATGAAAATCAAATTGAAGCCAAAATAGACAGAGAAACAGGTGGAATTAAAATATTTAAAGTCTTAAATATTGTTGAAGAAGTCAGTGATTCTAGCAGGGAAATTACTGTAGATCAGGCTAAAAAAATAAAAAAAGATATTGAAATTAAAGTTGGTGAACGTATTGAAGAAGAACTGCCACAAATTGATTTTGGACGAATTGCAGCACAAAGCGCAAAACAGATTATTGGTTTTAAAGTAAGAGAGGCTGAAAAAAACAGACAATACGAAGATTTTAAAGATAAACAAGATCAAATCCTGAGTGGAATTATTAAAAGATTGGAATATGGAAATGCTATTGTTGATCTTGGAAAAGCAGAAGGTGTAATAAAAAAAGATGAATTGATCCCAAGAGAAATTCTGAAACCTGGAGATCGAATAAAAGCTTTTTGTTATGAGGTTAAAAATGAAATAAAAGGACATCAAATCTTTTTATCAAGGGCGCATCCACAATTTTTGGCTAAGCTGTTTGCACAAGAAGTTCCCGAAATATATGAGGGAATAATCAAAATAAACAATGTGGCTCGTGATCCAGGTAGTAGGGCGAAAATGTTAGTCCATTCTGAAGATTCTTCATTAGATCCAGTGGGAGCATGTGTTGGAATGCGAGGAAGTAGAGTTCAAGCCGTGGTAAATGAATTACAGGGAGAAAAAATTGATATTATAAAATTCACAGAAGATCTTCCAACGCTGGTATCTGAGGCACTTTCACCCGCAGAAATCCAAAAAGTTTTGATTGATCAAAAAAATAAAAGAATTGATGTAATTTTAACTGAGGAAAATTTAAGCAAAGCAATTGGTAGAAGAGGACAAAATGTTCGTCTAGCTTCTAAATTAACAGGTTTTGAAATAGAAATATTCACGGATAAAGAAGATTCAGAACGACGACAAGCTGAATTCAAGGAAAGATCTGAAACAATAATAAAAAGTCTTGGCGTCGATGAAACTTTGGGGCAACTTTTAGTATCTGAAGGAATGCATAGCATTGAAGATATATCTAATTCTACTGTCGAGCAGATTACTAAAATTGAAGGAATAGATGAAAGTACAGCAGAAGAACTAATTTCAAGATCTAAAGAGACTCTTGTTAAGGAGAAGGAGGAAATAGCGGTAAAATTAAAAGAGTTGGGAATAGAGGACAATTTAATCAATTTAAAAGGTATAACGCCAGGAATGCTTGTAATATTGGGGCAGAAAAATATTAAAACTTTAAAAGATTTCGCAGAATTATCTTCAACTGAACTTATTGGAGGTTATGATGAAATTAAAGGTGAACGATTCAAAGTAGATGGATACCTAGAAGAATTTCAACTTTCAAAAATAGAGGCAGATAATTTAATAATGGATGCTAGAGCACAAGTATTCAATGATTAAGATATATGACAGACAAAAAGAAAACGTTAACAGTATCAGCCAATTTCAAAAAGAAACCAGATAATTTCAATAAAGATAAATTTAGTAAACCAACAAGATTCAAACCTCAAGAGAAAAAAAACTACATACCAGGGGTTAATAAATTTGCCAGAAAAAATATTGAACAAGAAAGCAGAAAAAAATTAATAACTAAAAACGATAATAAAACAAGGTTTAAAAGTAAACTTAAATTAAATACACCATTATCAAAAGGTAGAGAACTCAAACTTTCCCTTAATAATGCCGACGATATTGAAGAGATTGAAATTAAGCAAAGAAGTTTAGCTTCATTAAAAAGAGCTAGATTGAAAGAAAAAAAAACAGGTGATAACGAAACAGAAAAAAAAGAATTCAAAAAAATAGTAAGGGAAGTAAGAATACCAGAAAGAATTTCTATCCAAGAGTTATCAAATCGAATGGCAGAAAAATCATCTGACCTAATTAAATTTTTAATGGGAATGAAGGTAATGGCAACAATTAATCACATAATCGATAAAGATACTGCTGAATATTTAGTAAAAGAGTTTGGACATAAGCCTGTATTAGAAAAATTAATTGAAACAGACGAGATTAAAAAAAATTACGCATCAGAAAATTTAGAGAAAAGACCCCCAGTTGTAACGATAATGGGGCATGTAGATCATGGTAAAACCTCTTTGTTAGATGCATTAAGAAATTCTAATGTAGTTTCAGGGGAGCATGGAGGTATAACGCAACACATAGGAGCGTATCAAGTTCAATCTTCTGATAAAAAACTTATAACGTTTATAGATACACCGGGTCATGCCGCCTTTACAGAAATGCGTGCAAGAGGTGCAAAAATTACTGATATTGTAGTTTTAGTAGTAGCCGCCGATGATGGTGTCAAACCTCAAACAGTTGAGGCAATCAAACATTCAAAAGCTGCCAAAGTACCAATAATAGTTGCTATTAATAAGTGCGACTTACAAAACAAAAACATTACAAAAATTAAGAATGAATTGATGCAGTACGAACTTATAGCTGAAGATTTAAGTGGTGATACCATATTTGTTGAAGTGTCTGCAAAAAATAAATTAAATTTAGATAAACTCTTAGAGTCCATTATTCTGCAATCTGAGATTATGGATCTTAAATCTTCCAAACAAGGATTAGGATCAGGAATAGTGATAGAGTCAAAAATTGATAAAGGTAAAGGAGCTATCTCGACTGTATTGGTAACTCAAGGCACAATAAAAAAAGGAGAATTTTTTGTTTGTGGTAGTAGCTATGGTAAAATCAGAGCTCTAGTTGATCATCAAGGCATTCAAGTAAACCAAGCACTTCCATCACAACCTGTTGAAATTTTAGGATTTAATACTGTTGTTAATTCGGGGACAAATTTTGAAATTATAGAAAACGAAAAACAAGCAAAAAATATCGCAGAGCAAAGAAGTGACAATTTAAAAAATGAAAAAAATATTTTAATTAAAGATAAAAATTCTATATTTGAAAATGTAAATCACAATATTAAAGAACTAAACTTAATAATAAAATCAGATGTTCACGGCTCAAGCGAAGCTCTTAAAAATGCTATTATAAACTTTAAACATGATGAGGTTAAACCTACAATTATTTTATCTGAAGTTGGCATGATAAATGAAACTGATATAAACTTAGCCAAAGCTACTCAAGCATTAGTGATTGGTTTTAATGTTAAACCAAATAAAGAAGCAAAAAAATTAGCGGAAGATCAAGATATTAAAATCTTGTTTTATAATATTATTTATAAAGTAATAGAAGATTTAGAGAAAAAATTAGGTGGACTATTAGAACCTGAGATAAAAGAAAAAGTGTTTGGCACTGCGGAAATTTTACAAGTATTTAAATTATCTAAATCAGGTAAAATCGCAGGCTCCAAGGTTATAGATGGTGAAATTAAAAGTAATTCTAAAGCTAGAATTCTTAGAGATGGAGCTGTGATTTATAATGGGGAAATAACAAGTCTATATAGAGAAAAAAATTCTGTAAAAGAAGTTAAAAATGGACTGGAGTGTGGTATTGCATTAAAAGATTTTATTGATTTTAAAGAGAAGGATGTGATTGAATCTTATCAAGTAGAAAAAATTGCAAGAACACTTTAATCAAAATGAAAAAAAATATCACTACACCAATAGGAGTTTCACAAAGACAGTTGCGTGTAGGGGAATTAATCAAACATTCTTTAGGCGAAATTTTAATCAGGAACGAAGCGAAAATTGATGTTTTTGACACAAAAAAAATCACTATTACCGAGGTTAAAATGAGCCCTGATCTTAAATCAGCTAGAGTTTACGTCATTCCGCTAGGAGGAAAAGACTCCGAAGTGGCAGTTAAAGTCTTGACTGAATATAAGCATGTTGTTAGAAAAGCACTGTCGAAAAAGATTGAAACTAAATTTCTACCTAAACTTTTATTTGTAGAAGATAAGTCGTTCGATTATGCTGAAAAAATTGAAAGATTAATTAAGCAAAATAATAATGAGAGAAGAAAAAACAAATATAATTAAAAAATTTGCAAAGAATTCTAAAGACGTAGGATCTGTTCAAGTACAAATAGGATTATTAAGTTCTAAGATCAACACATTGTCTGAACACTTTAAACAACACAAAAAAGATAAACACTCTTCAAGGGGTTTAATGTTTAATGTCAATAAAAGAAAAAGATTATTATCTTATCTAAAAAAAAAGGATCCTACTTCTTATTCAGAAATTATAAAAAGTTTGAATTTAAGAAAGTAGTGAATGTTTAAAGAAATCGTTGAAGAAGTAAAATTAGGTAATAAAAAAATAACATTAAAAACTGGAAAAATTGCTCGTCAAGCAGACGGAGCGGTAATTGCTAGTTGTGGTGATACTGTTGTTCTAGCAACAGTCGTAGGTAAGAAAGAATTAAATCCTGATATAGATTACTTTCCATTATCAGTAAACTATCAGGAAAAGTATTATGCCTCAGGAAAAATACCTGGAGGATATTTTAAAAGAGAAGCTCGACCGACTGAGAGTGAAACTCTAATTTCAAGGTTAATAGATAGACCAATCAGACCATTGTTTCCGGATAATTATCGCTATGAGATACAAGTCTTGCCCACTGTTATATCTTATGATGAGGAGAATTCTCCTGACATACTTTCAATCATTGCTTCATCAGCCGCATTAGCAATATCTGGACTTCCATTTTTAGCCCCTGTTGGAGCTAGTAAAGTTGGCTTTGTAAATAATAAATATGTTTTAAATCCATCAAAAAAAGAATTAGCAAACTCAAGTTTAGATTTAGTTGTTGCTGGAACCAAAGATGCTGTTTTGATGGTAGAGTCAGAAGCTTCTGGATTAACAGAGGAAGAGATGCTTGGAGCAGTAAAATTCGGACATGAAAATTTTGTTCCCGTCATAGAAACTATTGAAAAATTAGCAAAAAAAGTTAACAAAGAAAAATTTAAATATGAAGAAAAAGATTTATCGGCTATCAAAAAAACTATCAAAGACAAATTTGAGAGTAGTTTAAAAAAGGCATTCAAAGAGGTTGATAAAAAAACAAGATCAAATCAAATTTCTGAAATAACTGAGCAATGCAAGGATTTATATAAAGATAATGAGGATGTGAACATTAATGACGTTCTTTCACAATTAAAATCAGTTGAAAAAGATATTGTTAGGTCAGACATTTTAAATAATGAAAAAAGAATTGATGGTCGTGGTTTAGCAGATATTAGACCTATAAGTTGTGAGGTGGGAGTTTTACCTCGTACCCATGGATCAGCTTTATTTACTAGAGGTGAAACACAAGCACTAGTAACAACTACACTAGGTATGGCTGAAGATGAGCAGAAAGTTGAAAGTTTAGATGGTTTAGAAAAAAATAGATTTATGCTGCATTATAATTTCCCTCCTTTTTCAGTAGGAGAAACTGGAAGAATTGGAACTGGTAGGAGAGAAATCGGGCATGGAAAATTAGCTTGGAGAGCTATTAATTCGACTTTGCCAAAAAAAGAAAATTTTCCTTATACAATAAGGGTAGTTTCTGAAATTACAGAATCGAATGGTTCATCATCTATGGCTACAGTGTGTGGCACATCTTTAGCGTTAATGGATGCTGGAGTGCCATTAAAGGACTCAGTTGCAGGTATAGCAATGGGATTAATTCTTGAAAAAGGTAAATATTCAATTCTTTCAGATATTTTAGGTGACGAAGATCATCTAGGGGACATGGACTTTAAAGTTGCAGGAACTAAAACAGGAGTAACTTCTTTACAGATGGATATTAAAGTTCGTGGAATTACTTTTGAAATAATGGAAAAAGCTTTGTCTCAAGCAAAAGCTGGAAGAGAACATATTTTGAATGAAATGAGCAAAGCAATAAAGTCTTCTAGAGAAACTCTTTCAAAACACACCCCTAAAATGGAGACAATTAAAGTTGATAAAAAAGATATCGCAACTGTAATTGGTAAGGGTGGGACAACCATCAGAGATATAGTTGAAAAATCTGGTGCTAAAGTTGAAGTCAAAGACAACGGTGATGTTATTGTTGCTGCACCAAACGACGATATAAGAAACAAAGCTATTGAAATGATCAAAGCTTTAGTAGCTAAGCCAGAAATGGGCAAAATTTATAAAGGAAAAGTTGTTAAGATCATGGAATTTGGTGCTTTTGTAAATTTTTTAGGTAACCAAGATGGTTTAGTTCATATTTCTCAGCTGGCACAAAAAAGAGTTGCTAAGGTTGAAGATGTTGTCAAAGAAGGTGATGAAGTTTCAGTAAAAGTTATTGGCTTTGATAGAGGAAAAGTAAAATTATCAATTAAAGAAGCTCTTTAATTTAATCTTTTGAAATATTTTTAGGATCTGGCATTCCTACTTTATTATAACCAGCATCAACGTAATGAATTTCACCAGTGACACCATTAGCAAGGTCACTTAGTAAATATAAAGCTGAGTTTCCAACATCATGAATATCTACATTTCTTTTTAAAAATGAGTGATCTTCATTCCATTTATATAAAAATTTTGCATCACCAATCGCTGATGCAGCCAGTGTTTTAATTGGACCCGCACTAATGGCATTGACTCTTATTTGTTTAGAACCTAAATCTCTCGCTAAATATTTTACACTAGCTTCTAATGCAGATTTGCAAACGCCCATAACATTATAATTAGGTATAGCTTTTGTAGACTCGTAAGTTAAGGTAAGTAAACTGCCCTTTTCTTTCATCACTTTGGATGCTTCTTTTGTAACTTCTGTGAAAGAAAAACATGAAATTAACATACTTCTTAAAAAATTTTCTCTAGTAGTGTTTAAATATTCTCCTGATAATTCAGATTTATCAGAAAAAGCAATAGCATGAACCACAAAATCAATTTCACCCCATTGTGATTTGATATCTTGAAAAAGTTTAATAACTTCTTCCTTTTTTTCAACATCACAACTAAATGTTATTTTTGAATTTAATTTTTCTGCTAGCGGAATCACTCTTTTTTTAAGAGCGTCGCCAAGGTATGTAAATGCTAATTCAGCACCAGCCTCTGCTAATTTTTGTGATATTCCCCAGGCGATAGATCTCTCATTAGCAACACCCATAATTAATCCTTTTTTACCTTTCATTAAACTCATAACTATACTCTTTCAAAGATTAAAGTAGCATTGGTGCCACCGAAACCAAAACTATTAGACATGATTGAATTTAACTTAACATTATTCTCTACTTTTGTAACAATAGAATATTTCTTTGCTTCTTCATCCATATCCTTAATATTTGCCGAAGCAGCAATAAAATTATTTTTCATCATTATCAAGCAGTATATAGCTTCATGCACCGAGGCAGCTCCTAAGGGATGACCTGTAAGCGATTTTGTAGAACTAATTTTTGGTACTTCACCACTTAATGCTTTATCGATCGCTTGAAGTTCAGTGATGTCACCAACTGGTGTAGAAGTTCCATGAGAATTGATATAATCCAGTTTTGCTTTTGAAGTTTTAAGGGCCATTTTCATGCATCGAACAGCACCTTCGCCTGAGGGAGCAACCATATCATAACCATCTGATGTCGCCCCGTAACCAGTTAACTCTGCATAGATATTTGCACCTCTAGCTTTTGCAAATTCATATTCTTCTAAGACGAGAACCCCAGCACCTCCTGCTATAACAAAGCCGTCTCTTGTTTTATCGTAAGGACGAGAGGCAGTTTCAGGAGAATCGTTGTATTTTGAGGATAACGCGGTCATCGCATCAAACATAGCTGACATAGCCCAATGAATTTCTTCACCGCCACCAGCAAAAACAACTTTTTGTTTTCCTAGTTGAATAAGTTCCATTGCATTACCAATACAGTGTCCACTAGTAGCGCAGGCAGAACTAATTGAATAATTTACACCTTTAATTTTAAATGGAACAGCAAGTGTAGCTGAAACAGTACTAGCCATTGTTCTTGGGACTATAAAAGGACCCATTTTTTTTGGTGAAGAGTCTCTCGTGGAGTCAACTGCGAACACAACATTTTTAATCGATGGACCCCCTGAGCCCATTATAATGCCTGTCATTTCATTGCTGATATCTTTTTCAGCTAATCCTGAGTCTTGCACAGCTTCTTTCATCGCTATGTAGTTATAGGCAGAACCATCACCCATAAATCTCATACTTTTTCGATCAATGTGATCCTCTAATTTTATATTGGGTGTTCCACAAATTTGGCTCTTAAAATTGTATTTTTTATATTCTTCTGAAAATTTAATTCCTGACTTAGTATTCAATAATGAATTTTTTACCTCTTCTTGATTGTTTCCTATGCAAGATACAATCCCTAAACCAGTGACAACGACTCTTTTCATATTCTAATTTTTAAATAATCCCACTTTTAAATTTACTGCAGTATATATAATTTTTCCACCAACCTCTAGAGTTCCGTCTGCTAAGCCTACTGCGGTCCCCTCTTTTTTTAATATTCTTTTCATATTTATTTCATATTTAGCCATTTTAGCACCTCGAATGACTTCGCCTGTAAATTTTACTTCATTAACCCCAAGGGCTCGTCCTTTTCCAGGTTCACCCGTCCAACCCAGATAAAATCCAACCAATTGCCACATCGCATCTAACCCTAAGCAACCTGGCATCACTGGATCATTCTTGAAATGGCAGTCAAAAAACCAAAGATCATCTTTAATGTCTAATTCAGCTGTAATTAATCCTCTTTTAAATTTTCCTTTGCTCTCAGCGATTTCTGTTATGCGATCAAACATAAGCATTGGAGGTAGAGGCAGCTTCGCATTTCCTTCACCAAACAACTTACCCTCACCACAACTTATTAAATCATTGTAATCGTACTTGTTTTTTTTCATGAATTTTCTTGTTAAGTTTTACTTGATTTAGGATATTTAATATATATAAAAATAGTTTAGAATAATACTAAAGTAGATTTAAAATATTAATGAAAACAAGCTTAAACACAATAGATCGATTAAGAAGCTCTGGTTTGCGACCGACGAAGCAAAGAATAGCAATTGTAGATTATTTATTTAACAGAGAAAAAACGTTTCATTTTACAGTTGAGGATATACAAAAAAATCTTAAAACTAAAAGTAATCAAAAAATATCACTTGCCACATTTTATAACACAATCAATACGCTGAAAAAATTTGGACACCTTAAAGAAATAAAAACTAATGATAATAAAAGTTATTTTGATACCAATATTAAATCTCATCATCATTTTTACGATGAAAAACAAAACTTGTTGACAGATATTGATTATGACTCTGTTGAACTTAAAAAAATTCCTTCGTTACCTTCGGGAAAAAAACTAAAAAATATTGAGGTAACCATTAAAGTAGAAAAAGTTTAATTAACTTATATATTGACATTCTACTTTAGAATAATTATAAACTATAAAAAGAGGAAAAAATGAGTACAGAATTCACTAAAACAAATAATAACGGCAAATGTCCAGTTATGCATGGAAGCTTAACAAACGCTGGTGATTCAACAACAGCAGTTTGGTGGCCGAAATCTTTAAACTTAGACATTCTTCATCAACACGATGAAAAAACAAATCCTCTTCCAGGATTTAATTACAAAAAAGAAGTTAAAAAATTAAACTTCAATGCACTAAAAAAAGATTTAATGAAATTAATGACGGACAGCCAACCTTGGTGGCCTGCAGATTTAGGAACGTACTCAGGTTTATTTGTTCGTATGGCATGGCACTCTGCGGGAACTTATAGAATTG